>NZ_JBEXVE010000004.1:0-431973 GCF_040629205.1 Streptomyces sp. NPDC005962
AGGTTGATGCCCGCGAAGCCGGGGGCGATGGCCTTGACGATCTCCACGATGGCGTCGGAGTCCTGGGTGTCCAGGCAGATCGGCCAGGCGTCGATTCCGGCGAAGCGCTTGAACAGGGCCGCCTTGCCCTCCATGACCGGCAGCGCGGCCATGGGGCCGATGTTGCCCAGACCCAGGACCGCGGAGCCGTCGGTGACGACCGCGACGCTGTTGCGCTTGATCGTCAGCCGCCGGGCGTCCTCGGGATTGTCCGCGATCGCCTGGCACACCCGCGCCACACCCGGGGTGTAGACCATGGAGAGGTCGTCACGGTTGCGGATGGGGTGCTTGGACGACATCTCGATCTTGCCGCCGAGGTGCATCAGGAACGTACGGTCGGAGACCTTGCCGACCAGAATGCCCTCGATGCCGCGCAGCTTCTCGACGATCTCGTCGGCATGCGCGGTCGAGCTCGCCGCGATGGTGACGTCGATACGGAGCTTCTCGTGGCCGGAAGCGGTCACATCGAGGCCGGTGACAGAACCACCGGAGGACTCCACGGCCGTGGTCAGCTGGCTGACCGCCGTACCGCTCGCGGGGACCTCCAGCCGGACCGTCATCGAGTACGAGACGCTGGGCGCCGTTGCCATGCTTGTGTTCCTCTGCTGGTACGTATCGTGTCCACCGGTTCGGGCCCGGTCCGCGACCGGCATCAGGTGGTTGTCCCGGCGATCTCGGCCGGGCGGAGCAGGGCGGCCAGCCGGTCGGCCGGGAGCAGTCCCTTCTCCAGGACGAGTTCGGCGACGCCGCGCCCGGTGGCCAGGGCCTCCTTGGCGATGCTGGTGGCCGCCGTATAACCGATGTGCGGGTTGAGGGCGGTCACCAGGCCGATGGAGTTCTCGACGGTGGCGCGCAGCTCCTCGACGTTGGCGGTGATGCCGGACACGCAACGGTCGGCCAGCACCAGGCAGGCGGCGCGCAGATGGGTGACGCTCTCCGAGAGGGAGTGCAGGATGATCGGCTCGAAGGCGTTCAGCTGGAGCTGACCGGCCTCGGCCGCCATGGTGATGGCCACGTCGTTGCCGATCACCTCGAAGGCCACCTGGTTGACGACCTCAGGGATGACCGGGTTGACCTTGCCGGGCATGATGCTCGAACCGGCCTGCACCGGCGGCAGGTTGATCTCATTGAGCCCGGCGCGCGGACCGGAGGAGAGCAGCCGCAGGTCGTTGCAGCTCTTGGAGAGCTTGACCGCGATGCGCTTGAGCACACCGGACAGATGGACGAACGCCCCACAGTCCTGGGTGGCCTCCACCAGGTTCGCGGCGGTGATCAGCGGCAGCCCGGTGATGTCCTCCAGGTGGCCACGCGCCGCCTCGGCGTAACCCTTGGGGGCGTTGAGGCCGGTGCCGATGGCGGTGGCGCCGAGGTTGATCTCGTGCACCAGGCCGGAGGCCTCCAGCAGCCGACTGCCGTCTTCCTCCAGCATCACGGCGTACGTGGAGAACTCCTGGCCGAGCGTCATCGGCACCGCGTCCTGGAGCTGGGTGCGGCCCATCTTGAGGACGTCGCGGAACTCCTCGGCCTTGGCGGCGAACGCCTCCCGCAACACGGCCATCGCGTCGAGCAGTTCACGGACGGCGATGACCGTGGCGACCTTGAGGGCCGTCGGGTAGACGTCGTTGGTGGACTGGCTGAGGTTGACGTCCTCGTTGGGGTGGAGGACGTCGTACTCGCCCTTTTCGTGGCCGAGGATCTCCAGGGCCCGGTTGGCGATGACCTCGTTGGCGTTCATGTTCGTCGAGGTACCGGCGCCGCCCTGGATCACGTCCACGACGAACTGATCGTGCAGCCGCCCGTCCCGGATCTCCTGGCAGGCGGCGACGATGGCCGCGGCCTTCTCCGGGGCCAGGAGCCCGAGGTCCTCATTGGCGCGGGCCGTGGCTTCCTTGACCGCCGCGAGGGCGTTGATCAGGTGCGGGTACGCGGAGATAGCCGTACCGGTGATGGGGAAGTTCTCCCGGGCACGCAGCGTGTGGATGCCCCAGTACGCGTCGAGGGGCACATCCCGGTCGCCGAGTAGATCGTGCTCGCGGCGATGGTCCGCAGTCATGGACACAGAGGTTTTCCTTCGTGAGGGTCGTGATGCTGGGGCCGTGTGAAACCGGACAGAGGCAGACATGACGCGGCCATGTCAGCGCGTACGGACGACGGGCCGGTGATCGAGGGGCGACGTACCAGGCGAGGGCCGCGGCGGCCCTTCGCTGAGGACACTCTGCGGTGCCGTCGCTGTGAGGTCCATCGGCAATTTCCCCGGTTGCTTATGAAGCTTTGCTTCACAGACACTCTTCTGGTCTACTCCGTGATGTGATCGATCCACGCAGGCTCCGGGTATTGCGGGCGCTGGCCGAACATGGCACTGTCACCGCCGCGGCCCAGGCTCTCTACATGTCCCCGTCGGCGGCTTCGCAGCAGCTCGCCGCCCTTGAGGGGGAGGTCGGACACGTTCTGCTGGAACGGCGCGGGCGCACCGTCCGGCTGACGCCCACCGGCATCGTGCTGGCAGCTCACGCGACGAAGATCGCCTCGCAGCTGGAGCAGGCGGAGGCCGAGATGGCGGCGTGCTCGGAGGGCCTGGCCGGTGAGGTGACCATCGCGGCATTCGCCAGTGCGATCACCGAAGTGGTGGCCCCGGCGGTGGCGGCGCTGCGGGAGGACGCTCCGCAGGTACGCATCCGGGTGAAGGACGCCGAAGGGCATGCGAGCCAGCGGCTCCTCGTCGACGGCGCGGTCGACATCGCCCTGTCGGTGGAGCACCGGGACGTCCCCGGTCAGAGCACCGAGCAGCTGCTGCGCGAGCCGCTGTACGCGGAGCCGTTCGATGTCGTGCTGCCGTCCGGCCATCGGCTGGCCGACGCCCCGGAGGTCGACCTGGCCGACTTGAGCAAGGACCCGTGGGTCACGCCCTGGCCCGGCAACCCCGTGCACGACGTCGTCCTGCGCGCATGCGAGGAGGCTCGTTTCCAGCCCCGGGTGGAGTGTCTCGCCGATGACTCCCGGGCGGTGTGTGCCCTGGTCTCCGCCGGTGCGGGGGTGGCGCTGGTGCCCCGCTCGGCGCTCCACGGCATCGCCTTCGGCGGCGCCGCCACCCGCCCGGTCTGCGGCCACCGTCCCACCCGGCGGGTGTTCACGGCCGTCCGGAGCGGCAGCGAACGCCATCCACTGCTCCGGCTGGTGCTGCGCGAGCTACGGGACCAGGCCGCCGCCCTCCGCTCGTGAGCGCTGATCGGCACGCGCTGTCGGCCGCTCGCGACCCGGCGGGAGAACGGCCGGAGGCAGCCGCGCCACCAGCGGGTCGCCGTCGAGGAAGCCGAGGAGTTCGCCACCGGTGGGCGCGGTGGCGGGGCCGTGCCGGGTGACGGCGAAGGCGGCCGCCGCGTTGGCGCCCCGCGCGGCCTCGACCGGGGTCAGCCCGCTGCCGAGGAGAGCGAGGAAGGCGCCGGTGTGGGCGTCGCCAGCGCCGTTGCTGTCGACGGCGGTTACCCGGCGCCCGGGGAGGTGTACGGGCTCGCCACCGGGCGGTACGAGGCGGCATCCGGCGGCGTCGGCTCGTACGATCACCCCGGTGTCCGGGCCCAGCCGCGCGGCGATCGCGGCCGCGATCGCCGGGGCGTCGTCCAGCCCCGTCAGCAGCCGTCCCTCGCGCTGGTTGCAGGTGATCCAGTCGCTGCGGGCCAGGACGGGGTCCAGTACGTCCGGGGGGATGTCGGCGACCAGTGGCCCCGGGTCGAGGAAGACCCGGACGTCCCGGGGCAGCCGTGCGATGAGGGAGGCCAGGACCGGGCCGTTCACCGGGTAGGCGAGCCCGTACCCGGAAATCTGCACCAGGTCGCCGGGGCGCAGCGCGGCGAGCACCGTGGCCGCGTCGGCCTCGGTGAGCCGGGCCTCCGCGCCGAGGCTGGTGGCGAAGGTGCGCTCGCCGTCGTCGTCGACGAAGGCCACGCAGAATCCGGTGTCCGCCTCCGCCAGTGGCGGCAGCAGCACCTCGATGTCCTCGTGTGCGAGGTCGGTGCGCACCCGGTCCGCGAACGGGCCCGTGCCGTGGGCTCCGGTGTACAGGGCGGGCAGGCCCAGGCGGCGGGCGGCCACCAGGACGTTGAAGCCGCCGCCGGTGGTGAGGGTGGTGTCCGTGGACACGGTGTCGCCACCGCGTTCGGGCACGGACGGCACCCGCATCACCAGGTCGACGATGGCGTTGCCGAGGAGGACGAGCCTGCCCTCCGCCCGGCCGCCGGTGGCGACGTCCGCGCCGCTCATGCGTGCTCCTGTGCGGTCGGCTGTGCGGTCGGCGCGAGCATCGTGTGCTGTGCGGAGGCCTCGCTGCGGACGGTGGCGTCCAGGCGTCGCAGCAGGGCGTAGACGGCGGCGGCCAGGGCCAGGGTCACCACCCAGCCCAGTCCGTTGGTGCCGATCCAGCTGTCCGAGAGGGGTCCGGAGAACCAGATGTCGTGGGCCCCGGTTCCGGCTTCGGTGAAGAGCAGGCCCACCACGATGGCCACGGCCCAGGCGGTCGTCGCGGGCCAGGAGAAGCCGCCCCGGTACCAGTAGCGGCTGGTGCGGCCGGTGTTCATCAGGGCGTCGGTGTCGTAGGACCGCCGGAGGATCAGGTCGACGGCGAAGACCCCCACCCAGGCGGTGATCGGCACGGCGAGGAGGGTGAGGAACGTGATGAACGGACCGTAGAAGTCCTTGGCGATCAGGATGAAGTAGATGCCGCCGACGAAGGTGACGACCACGTCCAGGGCGACGGCCAGGGTGCGCCGGACCCGTATCCCCAGGGTGATCATGGTGAGCCCGGCCGAGTACACGGACAGGTGGTTGGAGAGCAGTAGCCCGCCGAAGGCGGCGATCAGGTACGGGACGGACATCCACACCGGCAGCATCGCGTTGATCGCCGAGACCGGGTCGGACGCGGAGGCGAGATCCGGCTCCCCCGCCGCGAGCAGCGAACCGAGGGAGATGAGGACGACCAGGGGAATGCCCGCGCCGAACGCCGAGGCGGCCACGAGCCTGCCGCCGGAGATCCGGCGGGGCAGGTAACGGGCGTAGTCGGCCCCGGTGTTGGCCCAGCCGATGCCCGTTCCGGCGGCGATCATGCCGGTGCCCACGACCATGGCGCTCACCGGACCGGCCGGGGCCTGGAAGACCTTGTGCCAGTCCACGGTGGCCACGAGGAAGCCGATGACGACCACATTGAGCAGGCCGAAGACGTAGGTGGCCCACTTGTTGATCCACATGATGGTGGCGTGTCCGAGGCCGCTGATCAGCAGGGTGCAGCCGATGAAGACCAGCAGACAGATCACGGTGAGCACGGTGTTCTTCTGTATGCCGAAGGCGACGTTGAGCAGCGCCAGGAGGGCGAAGGCGGCCGTGGTCGTGTTGATCGTCTCCCAGCCGAGCCGGCTCAGCCAGGTGACCAGCGTGGGGCCCGCGTTGCCCCGGGCCCCGAAGACCGCCCGGGAGAGGGTGAGCGCGGGCGCGCCACCGCGTTTACCGGCGATGCTGAGGGCGCCCACCAGGGCGAACGAGCCGAAGGCGCCGAGCACGGCCACAATGGCCGCCTGCCAGATGTTCAGGCCGCGGAAGCTGACCAGCGCCGCGCCGAGCGGCAGCCCCAGAATGCTGATGTTGGCCGCGAACCAGGTCCAGAACATCTGCCCCGGGTGGCCATGGCGTTCGGTGTCGGGCACGGGCTCGATACCGCGTGTCTCCACCGCGCCGACGCGGTCGTTGTCTGATCCGGCCATGGTCGTACCTGTCTTTCTGTTCGGGGAGAGCAGTCACCCGGTCGCGGCGGCCCGCAGCGCGAGGAGGGAGGTGGTCAGCGGCTCCAGGTCGAGGCCGTTGACGGAGCGGAGGGTGGTGAGCGCGTCGGCCGGGAGGCCGGAGGCGCCGCTGAGTGATCCGGCGACGGCCCCGGCGATGGCGCCGATGGTGTCGCAGTCGCCGCCGAGGTTGGCGGCCAGGATGCAGGCACGCCACGGTTCGCCGTCGGCCAGGGCCAGTACGGCGAAGGCCGCGGGGACGGACTCCTGACTGGCGACGCTGGTGCCCACGAGGTCGCTGATGCGGTCCAGGGCCCGCTGCTCGGGCAGCCCGCGGACCAGTTCCACGGCCCATTCGATACGGGCCGCGATGGAGGCCCCGTAGACCCAGTGGCCGCGCTCGGCCCCGGCGGTCGCAGCCGTGATCGCCGCGGCGATGACGTCCTCCGGGCCGCCGCCGTCGATCCCCCGGCTCACCGCCGCGGCCACGGCGGCGGCCGAGGAAATGCCGAGGGTGGTGTCATGGGTGACCTGGCACGCCGCGGCGACCTGGTCGATGAAGGGCTCCAGCGGCTTGCCGGGGAAGGCCACGCCGACCGGGGTGATCCGCATGGCGGCGCCATTGGTGGCACCGGACTTCCCCGCCTCCTCGGGCGGTGTGCCGCGGGACACGGCCTCCAGGGCGGCCTTGGTGGACGGGCCCAGCAGATCGAAGGAGCCCTTGGCCTTCATGGCGCGCTCCCACTCCAGAAGCTCCTGGGCGAGCCGCGTCGGGTCGATACGACCGCTCCCCTCGGCCAGCAGGCGGCCCACGATGACGGCCTGGTCGGTGTCGTCGGTGACCGACCCCGCGGGCATTCCGGCGCTCACCGGATTGTCGGCCGGGCCCGGTTCAAAACCGGTGACGGTGCCGAACCGGGCGACGATCGACCGCCGGGACATGATCTGGGTCGGCATGCCGAGGGCGTCGCCCATCGCCAGGCCGTACATGGCTCCGAGGGCGCGGTCGTGCTGGTCGCTCATCAAGGTTCCTATCGGTGCGGGACTGGTCGGTGCGGGGGCTGGTCGTGCGGGGGCGGCGGCTCATTCGGGCGGCTCGCCGAAGCCGAGGTGGAGTTCGAAGCGGGCGGGGTCCAGCAGGCTCGTCACGTACTCGACGACGCGGCCGTCCGGCCCCCGGCTGATCCGGCGCGTACGGAGGAACATCTCCCCCTCGCCACGGCGCAGCAGGGCCGCCTCGTCCGCGTCCAGCCTGGTGAGGGACGCCCACTCGTCCCCGTACGTGGCGCGGACGCCCACCGCGGCCAGGGTCCTGGTCAGCGAACCGTCCACCAGGCCGCGCAGCGGCACCTCGGCGAGGGCCGGGGTCAGCGGGACCCGGCTGCGCTCCAGCGAGACGGGGGTGTTCCCGGGCAGGACGCGCAGGCGGTCCAGGGCCAGGAATTCGCCACCCGCGATGTCGAGCTCCCCGGCCAGTCCTTCGTCACGCACCGCTTCGAGGCGCAGCACCTCTGTGGTGATCCGGGCGCCCTGATCGGCCAGGGCTCTGGTCCAGCCCAGCCGGTTGTCCAGCAGGGTGCCGTCGAAGGTGACGAACGAGCCGACACCGGCGTGCGTCGAGATCAGCCCCTGCTTGCTGAGCTCGTCCAGCGCCTGGCGGACGGTGGTCCGGCTGACGGCGAAGCGCTGGGTGAGCGCGTGCTCGCCGGGCAGCCTGCTGCCCGGTTCCAGAGCGCCGCTGTGGATCTCACGGGCCAGGACGCGGGCGACGCGCTGGTGCTTCAGGACCTGTTCAGTCATGTCCGGAAGCTAGCCATACATGTCCAGTCCTGTCTAGAGGGCTAGCGGGATGAACTGGATACCCGCTGATCCTCGGGAGACTCCCAGACGGCATGGTCATGGGCGAAGAGCACCCGTCGCGGGTCGAACTGGACGAGGCGATCCAGCCACGCCAGGTACGGCGGCAGCGGCCGGGCCAGCCCGTCGATGGTGTGGCCGCCCCTGCGCGCGGTGGCCAGTTCCGTGCCGCACCAGGTAGCCGAGCACCGGCTCGACCCGTGGGTGCGGGCCGCCCGTCCCCGACCGCGGGCGGGTGTGGAGCGGGGCTCGACCGAGAATCCTGTGCGGGGAGGTATCCAGATAGGTGGTCAGTCGGTCTGGAACTGCCACGCCGACCCCGGACTTCCGAAGGAGTCAGGCATGATGCGCCGCCTCACCACCACGGCAGGGATTCTGGCCGCCGCAGGAGCCCTCGTCCTTGGGATGGCCACTTCGGCCTCCGCTGCTCACGGCGACCTCTTCAACAGCACCTGGCGCTCCGTCAACCCCAGCGGCTGCATTTCCGTACCGCTGGAGGACAACAGGTTCCACGTGTACAACGCCACCAACGAATACGCCCTCGCCTATATGAACAACGACTGCACCGGGCCGGTCATCGATGTGATCCCGCCCGACGGCCAGTCCGAGGGAGGCGAGATCGCCATTCTGGGCCGGGCCGTCTGGATTCGCTGACGGCGGAGTGGACGGCGCGGGTGTGCGCGCCGTCCACGGGGTGTGTGTCAGCCGCCTGCGGCGATGGCCGTCAGGAGCGCTTGTCGATGGTGATGAACGGGTCCCATTGGAAGTACCCCACCGGTTTCAGGTCGCTGTCCAGGACCTGGAAGTAGAAGCGGTACGTGACCCGGCCGATCTTGCGGACGTCCGCCTCCCAGTAGTGGTCCTCGTAGTCCTGCGTCACGAAGTCCGGCCTGCCGTCGGACCCCTCCTTCGGCATCGGATAGGTGCCGTCGCCCACCACGACCCGCGGGGTGCTGATCAGCGGATCGCTGCTCACGTACCGGTAGAGCAAGGCGCTGTACTCGCTGTTGAGGGACAGGGTCGTCTCGCGCCAGCGGATGATGTCCCGGGGGTTGGCCCGGAAGTTCAGCTCGGCTCCCGACGTGCCGACGACGCGGTCGTGGCGGGTCGTCATGTAGATCAACTCGTGGTCGACCTGGGTCGGCGCGTCGGGATTCCTCGACGCACTGGTATAGCGCTGGGCGATCGAGAAGGCGTCGAACGCGATCATCACGTTGATGATTTCGGACATGTTCCTAACCCCTTTTCTCTTGCACCTTGTAGGCCATCGCCCGCGGGTAGTCGTGCCGGTGCAGGCGGACGCGGACCAGCAGCGGTCCGTCGTTGAGCGGATCGGTGGGGTCGGCGAGGCGGGCCAGCAGCTCGTCCAGCTCGGAGGTGTGGGCGATGCTGATCCCGTTCGCCGGGGTCTTCTTGCCGGAGAAGACATCGGCGAGGCGGTCGTAGTGCCACGGGTGGAGGACGTTGTAAAAGTCCGCCTCCTGCGCCTCGTCCCCCTCGCCGGGGTCCCCCTCGCCGGAGTTCCCCTCTCCGGAGTTCCCCTCTCCGGAGTTGCGGTCGGCGTAGTAGGACGGGTGCACGAGCATCTGCTCGATGCCGTAGAAGTGCCCGTTGTCCATGACGAACACCACCGACCGCAGCCCGAGCCGGGTGTGGGTGGAGATCTCCTGGCAGGTCTCCTGGAAGGCGCCGTCGCCGACGAACACCATCGGGCGGGCGTGTTCACGCTCGGGGGCGAGCGCGGCGCCGGTGGCCGCGCCGACGGACCAGCCGATGGACAGCCAGCTGATCTGCGACAGGAACCCGCCCGCGGGCAGGCTCAGGTTCATCGAGCCGATGAGGGAGAACGCGGCGTCGGAGACGACTGTCCAGTCCGTTTGGGTCTCCTGGCCCAGGAAGTGGTTGATCCGGTCGAACACGCCGTCGTAGGTGAGCCGTTCGCCGGACCGGGTGCGCGAGCCGCCGCTGTGGAGGGTGGCGCGGTGGTTCCGGAGGCTGGCGGGGCGGTCGCCGGGCGCACCGTGGTGGGCGTGGGCCTCGGCGTAGTAGTCGGCGGCCAGGCCTCCCGATCCGAAGCGCTTCACCAGTGCGTCCTGGAGTGCGGGCAGCAGCCGCTCCAGCTGGACGTCGGGGAAGTACCGGGTGCCGACGCTGACGCCACCCTGCGCGGCCATCACCCAGTCGGTGCCGACGGACTGGTCCCCGCCGAGGTTCTTCGACGTGGACCAGGCGCCGAGCCCGATGCGGCAGGTGGCCCAGTCCTTGAAGATCCAGTGCACATCCGGATGGCTGGCGGGGCCGTTGTAGACGCCGTGGAACTGCCGCAGTTCCTCGTCGACGACGGCCTTGGCGCCGACGGTGGTGCAGAAGGGCACCCCGGTGGCGTCCGTCAGATCGGTGAGCTGATCGCCGAGGCGGAACCGGTCGATCTCCTCGCCCGCCCACACGATCGGGCGGGGCCTGCCGTCCGGGCCGGGATGGTCGTCGATCAGGGTGAGGATGGCGTCGACCGCGTTGTCCAGCATGGTCTGGTTACGGGTGCTGAACGGCCGCTCGCGGCGGAGGAGGGGCGCTTCGGCGACAGCACAGGGCTCGTCCCACAGGTCCTCCATGACCTCCAGGTAGACCGGCCTGCGCTCGGACAGACAGGCGGTGAGCGCGGCGTCGATCTGGCCGGGGGCGAGGCCCGGGTTGGAGATGACCTGCGCGTCCACGGTGACCTGCCGGTAGACGTCCAGGTTGCTCTCCCGGCGGGGGCTCATATGGGAGGTGAGCAGGCCCAGGGCGCGGTAGTTCTGCCACTGCTCGTAGGGCGGGCAGGCGTTGATGGCGACGAGCGGGATGTGCTCGACGTAGGCGCCGCCGCAGGCGTTGAGCAGGTTGAACGCGCCGACGCTGTAGGTGACGGCGGCCGCGCCGATGCCGTGGACGCGGGCGTAGGCGTCGGCGGCCTGTCCCGCGCCGCCCTCGGTGGGAGTGCCGACCCACTCGACGTCGCCCTCGGCCCGCAGGGTGGTGAGGAACGGGCCCAGATGGTTGCCGGGGACGCCGAACAGGTGGGTGATGCCCAGCTCGGCCAGACGGCCGGCCAGATAGCGGGCGACCGTGCACTCGGGGGACAACGCGGTCACGAGCGGCTCCCCTGCTGCGGACCCGGGGTGGTGACCGGCGGGGCCTGGTGGACGGCAGTGGCGGCGCGGATGGCGCTCTCCAGGGCGCCCTCGATCCAGGCGTGCTTGAGGGAGGTGTGCTCTCCGGCGAAGTGGACGGGCCCTTCGGGGCGGGAGACGTCCAGGTGGAAGCTGGTCATCTGGTGCGCGGTGTAGATGGCGGCCTCGCCGAACGCGTACGGGTCGCGGGCCCAGCTCTTGGTGGCGCCCCGGCCGGTGAAGAACACCTCGACGCGGCGGCCGTGCAGGGCCTGGAGGTTGCGCAGGGCGTAGACGTAGCGCTCGTCGCTGCGCATGGAGTCCCAGCGTGCGGCGTCGTCGGACCAGGAGTACGAGGCGAGCACCACGCCGCCGGTGCTGCCCTCGACCCGGTGCGAGGGGTAGTACATGAACCGGTTGGGGTTGTCGGTGGCGGAGCCCCCGCCGAAGCAGTGGGAGGCGGGGCGGACGGCGGGGCCGCGCAGCGGCATGGTGCTGTTGAGCTTCCGCATGTCCTCGGTGACGCTGCTGTCCTTGACCGCGGCGCCGAGCAGGCCGGCGCCCGCCTCGGCGAGCACGGGGGCGGGGGCGGCACCGGCGGCGTGCTCGCCGCTCAGCTGGTAGTACTCGTACAGCCCCGGTGCGATGCTCTCCAGTTCGTTGCGCCAGTCGTCCTCGGTGAACTCCCACCACCGGTGGCTGAACTCCAGCAGCACCTTGGTGGCCTGGTCGTAGTGGGTCTCGATGATGGCGCGGCGCTTCTTGTACGACATCGAGGGGACGATCTCCACGAAGCGCAGCGCGGAGAACGGGATGGTGACGATCGCCAGGTCCGCGGTCCACTGGCGCGGCGGGGCCTGCGGATCGTTCTCGGCGACGGTCGTCACGGCCACGCCCCATCCGTCGGGTCCGACGGCGTCGGTGCCCTCGGGGGCGGCGTCGCGGCTGGGGTCGTGGTATTCGAGGCGGATCATGCGGTGGCCGGTCTTCACCTCGTCGCGCAGCCCCTGGTGGAGGGCGTGCGGCAGCCGCCAACTGCCGCCGGGAATCTCCCAGTAGCGCACGCCGGGGTTGATGTCGCTGCGGCTGAGGAAGCTGTGGAAGAAGGAGAGGTGCAGCCGTGAGGACATGTTTTCCAGGGTGCCGACGGCCTCGATCGCCTCGTCGCTCAGCCCGCCCTGGTCGCGCAGGAAACCGCCCATGGAGTAGCCGTCGAAGTCGCGGATGACCCGGGCCCAGCCCTCGACCCACTCGTCGAACGGCTTGTTGACGCGCCGCCCGTCGACGATGTCGGAGTAGTAGTCGCGTACGGTCTCCAGCGCGTCGTCGACCATCTTCACGACCGGGGCGCGGACCTCGTCGTCGGTGAGGTGGAAGCCCTCGTTGACGCGTTCCGGGGCGGCGCTGTAGTCGGCGCGCCGCACCTGGACGCGGTTGGCGCGTATCCAGGAGTTGCCGCGCTTGTCGGGCTCCCGGAAGCCGGGGCTGTCCTCGCCGTAAGTCCAGGTGCGTCCGGTGAAGGAGGTGTACGTCACCGGGGGGAGCGCGGCGTCGGGGCCGCTGCCGGTGGCGGGGTCGATGTCCACGTTGTAGAACTGCCGACGGCCGAGCCCGAGTTTGTCGACGAGAGCGAGCACGAGCGGGTGGAAGTCGGGCAACCGCATGGCCCCGGCCTCGGCGTACTGCGCGGAGTCGTCGAAGGGCTGATGGTGCTTGGTGGCGCGGAAGGTCTTGATGCGTCCGCCGACACGGCTGGCGTTGGCCTCCAGGATGGTGACGTCGTGACCCGCGTCCTTGAGCAGGCGCCCGGTGACGAGGCCGGTGATACCGGCGCCGATGATGAGGATCTTCTTCCGGGGGTGGGGCGTGGCGCCGAGGCCACCCGTGTCGATCAGCGTCCGGAGATAGCCGAGCTTGAGATCGTCGTTGTCCGGCCCGACGAGGAGGAGCTCGCGGGCGAGCCTGAGACACGTTTGCCAGCGCGCACGGGTGGCGGAGTTGTCGCGTGGAGTGTCGGTCATAGCCTGGGATCGTAGATACGAAGAAACGATTTTCCGATTAACCAGAAAGGTAATGCATTGGCAAAGTCCTAAAAATATCGAACACGCGACGAAACACATGCATAATGAATGGGAACAAGAATTCGTATACGTCGCGTTCGGTGCGCTCCGTGAGCCGGGGCGGCCGCCGGTTCGCAGACGGCCGCCCCGCCGGGCGGATCTAGTCGCGCAGTACCGTTGTGGCCTTGTTCCCGGCGTAATCCTCCAGCACGGCGACGACCTCGCTGGTCGAGCTGGTCATGGTCACCGTCATCGCCGGGCGGGTGGTGCGGCCGCGGACGATATACGGCTTGGTGCCCGAGCCGTACGTCGTGGCGAACGATTTCGGCTTTCCGTCCTCAAGGATGGAAAGCGTGTGCCAGTCGGGAAGGGTGGGGCGGGAGAAAGAGAAAGTGTTTCCCGTAATCTTCACGGCGGATTGGGGATAGGGGCTGATATCGGTGTCGGCGAATCTGCCGCGCACTCCTGTGGCCGTGCCCCCGCCGGTCTGCGCGGTGAGGAGGAAGTCGTCTCCGTTGACGGGGACACCTGTCAGGGTCGCGCCCGGCTGGTCGCCCGGCACCGTGACCTTCTTGGTGAACGGCTTGGAGGTGTCGAGGCCGCGGACCGTCACGGTGACGGGCTCACCGCTCTGCCGCGGGGACCAAGCGGCCTTCAGGGTGCCGTCGGGGGCCGCCTTGGCGGTCACGCCGGCCGGAGCGGTGGACAGGTCGAACGACACGGTCGCGGGCTTGCTCCGGGTGCCGTCGGGGCCGACCGCGACAAGCTTGATCTTCCCTGATGTGGCGGTGAATCGCTTGACGTAGTAGACATCGTCGTAGATGCCGCCGAGGTAGGTGTCGTCGAGGTAGACGTCGTAGCGGCGCACCGTGTCGTAGTCGCTGCGCCGCCAGGACAGGAACAGTTCGTCGCTTCCGGGCAGCAACTGGTCGATGCGCAGCTTCTCCGGCGTCGCCGGGGTGCGGTCCACGCCGTCGTGCAGCGCCAGGGCACCCACGTTGACCTGATAGTTCTTGATCGGCTGCGCTCCTGCGGCGACGACGAGGCCGAGGGAGGCGATGCGTTCTCCGGCGTACTTCGACAGGTCGGCGGACGCGGTGGTCCAGCCGCTGGTGTGCTTGCCGGAGCCGGACAGCGGCACCTGGGCCACCTTGCCCGGGTCGGAGGCGAGCACCAGCGCGAGGCGCAGCTGCGAGTCGTCGTCGGCCGAGGGCTTGTTGTAGGTGAGGTCGAGCGTGGACGCCGAGGTGACGCTCAGGTCGGTCTTGTAGAGGCGCACGGTGTTGTCGCTTTCGAGCGTGCCGCCGAGGGCCAGGGAGCTGCCCCCGTTGTAGGCGCCGATGGGCCGGTAGGAGAAGCGGCTCGCGGGCGTGTACTCGGGGCCGTAGTCGAAGTCGGCCTTGAGGGGCGACTTCGCGGCGTCGATCCACCACTGCCAGGTCACCGGGGTGTCCTGGAGGTTGATGTTGCCCCATTCGGCGTCGCCTGCGAGCTTGCCACCGCTCCAGGAGGACAGGCCGTGTCCGGTGTTGAAGGACGTGGCGAAGGTGCTGCCCTTGATGACGGAGCGCTCGGCGATGTACTTCGACATGCCCTTCCAGTTGCCCTCCGGTGTGGTGGCGCCCTGGGACGAGCCCGTCCACCAGCGGCGTTCCCGGTCGAAGACGGCCGACTGGGCCTTGTCGTCGGTCTTGTTCGCGTAGTCGGAGGAGACGAAGTCGGCGCCGAGCGTGGCGATGCCGTTCATGGGGGCGCCGTCGGCGTCGAGGTTGTTGTCGAGGTCGTAGGGCTGGTCGAACTGGTACATGCCTGCCTCGACACCGGCGAAGACGCTTCTGCGCGGGTCGAGACCGAGGCCCTTCGCGTAGGTCTTCGACTTGGTGAGCTTGGTCTTGTTCCACCAGTAGTTGAGGAAGATGGAGTCGGACACGTCGCCCGTGGCCGCGTCCCGGACGAACGGGCCGTTCACCGCGTTGAACTCGTTCTGGTACGAGATCCTGCCGCTGGAGTTGTCGATGGAGTCGTACCACTGCACATACAGGCCGCCGTCGCGCAGCTGCTGGAGGAACTTCTTGTAGGCGGGGATGTCGGCCGGGGCGACCGCGTCCTCCTGGTTGATGAAGTAACCGTCGAAGCCGTAGTAGCCGGCGACCTCGATGAGCTTCGCGGCGGCGGGGAACCGGCCGTCGGCGTCCCGCTGGAGCAGCTCGGAGTAGGCCTGGTCACCCCGGTCGTTCGGGGAGAAGAAGACGCAGCCCAGGGACCGTACTCCGTTGGCGTGCGCGGCGTTGGTGTAGCCGGGGTTGGGGAGGTTGACCGCCCCGAACTCGAACCACTTCTCCTTCCAGTCGAGGTCGGGGTCGTAGTAGTCCGTGGGTACGCCCTCGGTGGGCATGCCGTGCCAGGACGCGTACACATCCGAGTACTGCCAGTAGTTGAAGAGGTACTGGCTGAACTCGTTGGTGTAGGGGTGGCTTTCGAAGAAGGCGTTGCCGTAGTCGCCCGCGAGGGTCAGCGACTGGGTGTCGGCGGGGAGGGACGGTGTGCGCTGGGTGGCGGCGTTGGGAGCGATGCGGGTCTGCAGGGGCACCTTGGCGCGCAGCAGCTCGGCGTCGGTGTCGTCCGCGGGGTTCCAGCGCAGCAGGTCGGTGGAGGAGTAGCCGTGCTGGTAGGGCTGGTTGGCCCCGACGGCGCTCTCCCCCGGCCACGGGAGGGTGTCGCTCGCCAGGGCGCTGCCGGCGCCCAGGATCAGGGCCAGTGCCGCTGCCAGGGCACCGGTGCGGATACGGGCCGGGGCCCGTCTTCCGGTGCCGTGGTGTCGCCGTTGTCGCTGTCGTCGTGCCATGCCATGTCCTCGCTTTCACTGGTGCGGGCGGATGGTGGCGCTCAGATCGCTCACGTACAGGTCCGTGCGGGCGCGTGCGGGCGCGCCCTCGGCGAAGCAGTGGGCGGCGGGCAGGTCCCAGGCGACGGTGACCCGGCCGCGTGGCGGGGCGGTGACCCGGCGGAAGGCGAGGAGTTCCCGTCGCCGGGGCAGTACCGCGCCGCCGGTGCGGTGGCCGAACAGGGGGACGATGACCTCGGCTTCGGCGGGGTCGGGGTTGGTGAGGCCGACTTCGATGTGTACGGATCGCCCGGCCACGTGGGCGGTGAGGTGGTCGAAGGCGACGGTCCCGTAGCGCAGGCCGAATCCGAAGGGGAACAGCACCGGGTCGGGCGCGTCCCGGTAGACGTCGGCGGCCGGGTGACGGTCGTTGTACCGCACGGGTACGGCCCCGGGGTGGCGGGGCGCGGTGAACGGCAGCAGGCCGACCGGTTCGTGGCCGCCGAGGAGCGCGGCGGTGATGGCTTCGGCGCCGTGCGGCCCGGGGTAGCCCGCCCACAGCACGGCGTCCGTGTGGTCCGTGACGGTGGTGAGTACATGTGGCCTGCCCGCGATGACCACCGCGACGACGGGGCAGCCGGTCCGCGCGCGTACGGCGGTGACCAGGTCGTCCTGGCCTCCGGGCAGCGACACGTCCGCGACGTCGACGCCCTCTCCGGCGGTCGCCACCGCGGCGGGGCCCGCGACGGCCCCGTTGTCGGCGAAGGCGTCGTCGTAGGCGCGGTGGCTCGTCCCGCCGAGGGCGAGGATCACGACGTCGGCGCCGCACAGGTCGGCCCGGGAGGGCAGGCCGGGCGGGCGCACGATCTCGGTGTGGGGCAGTGCCCGGCGCAGCGCGTGTTCCAGGGAGAGGGCCGATGCCGCCGGGAGGGGTGGCACGTAGTCGCCCAGCATCGCGGTGACGTCGTGGGCGTTGGGTCCGGCGAGCACCACCTTGGTGAGGGATTGCGGGGCCAGTGGCAGCAGATGGTCCGCGTTGTGCAGCAGGACCAGGGACTGGCGGGCCAGGCGCCGGGACAGCCGGTCCGTCGTGCGGGCGGCCAGGGTGAGCCGCTCCCGGGCGGGTACGGGATGGGCGGGTGCGGGCCGGGCCGGGCCCGTTTCCGGCAGCAGGCCCAGGCGGTGCTTGAGGGTGAGCACCCGGCGGCAGGCGGCGTCGACCAGCTCGGCCACGCGGGGGTCCCGGTCGGCGGCGGATTCCAGCAGGGCGAAGGACTCGTCCCACAGCGAGAGGTCCACACCGGCTTCGAGGGCGGCCACGGCGGCGGCCTCGGGGCTTCCGGTCATCGTGGCCAGGCGGTCCACGGCCCGGCCGTCCGCCATGACGATCCCGCCGAACCCGCACTCCTCGCGCAGGAAGCCGGTGAGCAGCTCGCGGTGGGCGCAGCAGGGCACGCCGTCGATGTCGTTGTAGGCGGCCATGAACCCGAGCGCCCCCGCCTCGACCGCTGCCCGGGCGCTCGGCAGATGGAGTTCGCGCAGGTCGCGGGGGCCGATGACGGCGGACTGGCCGTTGCGCCCGCCGACCGCCTCCCCCTGGGCCGCCAGGTGTTTGAGTACGACGGCGACGCCGCCCGTACCCGGTGCGCCCGCGCCGCCGCCCCCGTGGCCGTCCTGCATTCCGGTCACCACGGCCCGGGTGAGTTCGGCGGCCAGCAGCGGGTCCTCTCCGAAGCACTCCTCCGCCCGCCCCCAGCGCGGGTCGCGCAGCAGATCGAGCGCCGAGACCAGCGCCAGATGTACCCCGCTCGCCGCCAGTTCGGCGCCGACGGCCGCCGCCGCCTCGGTCAGCAGGGCCGTATCCCATCCGGCGGCGACGGCCAGGTTGGTGGGCAGCAGCGTTCCGCCGAGGGCCTGGTGGCCGTGGGGTGCCTCTTCCGAGAGGAGCACCCCGATACGGTGGCGGCTCGCCCGGGTCACTTCGTCCTGGACGAGCGCCGCGGCCTCGGCGCGCTCCTCGGGCCGGATGCCGTCGTGCCAGGAGCGGCCCGACCAGGCGTCGGCGCGGAACAGCCCGTACAGGGCCCCGAGGCCGCCCCAGCGGTCGACCTCGGCACGGGCCCGGTGGGTGAGCCGGAAGCCGCCCCGGGGCGCGCGTTCGACGGCCTGCCAGCCGTACAGGCGCTGGTTGAGCTGACCGGCCTTCTCTCTCGGGGTCAGCTCGGAGAGGAGTCGTTCGACAGCGGCGGGTGCGGGCGCGGGCGCGGGTTCAGTGTTCGGCATGGGTATGCGTCCTGCTCAGTACCTCGGCGTCGCTGACCGAGGTGTAGTAGGTGCGTCCGGTCGGTTCGGCGTGGATGAGGGAGGTGATGCCGCGGGCGCGCAGCGCGTCCGGGTCGGCGGCGGACGTGGAGGTGACGAGGGCGGGGCGTGCTCCGGCGCGGGCGCGTCGCATCCAGGTCTCGAACACACCGCCGCCCGGGGACAGTTCGGCGCGGGAGAGGGGGACGTCGGCGCTGTCGACCGGGACCACGACGGCTTCTCGCCGGGGCGAGGGGCGCGGCCGGTCGCGGAGCTCGGCGGCGAGTGCGGCGAAGCGCTCCCCGATCGGCTTCACCGCGCCGTCGGCGCCGATCAGGCCGAGGCTGTGTTCGAGGTCGGGGAAGTCACCGAGTCGGCGGTCCACATCGTGTGAGCACCACCAGGTGATCCCCCACAGGGCCTCGCTGTCGGCCGCCGCTCGGACCGTCTGTTCAAGGAAGTCGGGCGCCTGGTCCTCGGTGAGGTGGTTGAGCGGGGCGCCGACCTCCTGGAGCCACACCGGGCGGGCGGGGTCGGTGGCGAAGGCGCGGGACAGCTCGACGAGGTAGGCGGCGTGGTGGACGCTCTCGTGGGACATGGCGCCGTACCCCTGCGCGGTGCCGTTGAAGATCCACGAGTGGACGACGCTCATCTGGCCGTGACGGCTGGAGTGGGCCGGGACGAAGGCGTGGTCGTCGGCGTACCAGACGGCGTCGTATTCGGCGTTGAGCCGGAAGTGGCGGGGGTCGCGCGGCCCGGTGCCGTGCAGGGCGTCGAGCCAGCTGGTCACCTGGTGCGGGGTGGCGGGCATCGGGTGGGGATGCACCGCCGAGGTGAACTGGTTGACCTCGTTGCCCAGGGTCAGCCCGAGGAAGGTGGGCACGTCGTGGAGGTGCTCGTCGAACGCCTCGACCAGCCGGGCCTGGGCGGCGATGGCGTCGGGGTCGGTGAACATGCTGCGCCGGTGCCAGTCCGTCAGCCAGCTGGGCACGAAGTCGAAGCCGGACAGATGTCCCTGGAGGACATCGACACTGGCGTCCAGACCGGCGTCGCCCGCGATTTCCACGACCTCGCGGATGTCGCGCAGGGCGCGGTGGCGGATCAGGGTGCGGTTCGGCTGGACGACGGGCCACAGCGGCAGGATGCGCACATGGTCGATTCCCAGGGCCGCCAGGGCCGCCATGTCACGGCGGGTGGCGTCCCGGTCGGGGGCCAGCCAGGAGTAGAACCAGTCCTTGGACGGCGCGTAGTTGACTCCAAACCTCAGCATCTCAACCTTTCAGGCCGCCGGCTTCCAGCCCGCGGAAGAAGTGGCGCTGCAGGACGGCGAAGAACGCCACGATGGGAACCAGGGCGATGATGGTGCCTGCCGCGATGAGGCGGGGATCGTCGTAGAAGGTGCCGCGCAACCGGTTCAGGCCGACGGTGAGGGTGTAGTTCTGTTCGTCCGACAGGACGATGAGGGGCCAGAGGAAGTCGTTCCACGAGCCGACGAAGGCGAAGATGGCCACCACCGCGATCACGCCCTTGACCTGGGGAACGGAGATCCGGAGGAAGCGCTGCCAGGCGTTGGCGCCGTCGACGATGGCGGCCTCTTCCAGCTCTCCGGGGAGGTTGCGGAAGGCGTTGCGCATGAGCAGCACGTTCAGCGCCGCCACCAGGGTCGGCAGGGCGACCCCGACCAGCGTGTTCACCAGCCCGGTGGCCCTGACGGTGAGGAATTGCGCGATGAGGACGGTCTCGGACGGGACCAGCAGGGCGGCGACGCAGATCGCGGTGGCCACGCCCCGGCCGCGGAAGCGCAGTTTCCCCAGCGCGTACCCGGCGCAGGTGGCCCCGACCACATTGCCCGCCACGGCCATGGCCGCCACCGCCAGGGAGTTCAGCAGATAGCGCGGCACCGGAACACGGTCGAGCACCGTGGCGAAGTGGTCGAGCGTGGGGTGTTGGGGGATCAGCTCGGGCGGCCGTGTGTACAGCGGTTCACCGGCGCCTTTGAGGGACAGCGACAGCTGCCACACCAGCGGCCCCGCCAGGAGCACGGCCATGAGCAGGAGGATCAGATAGCGCGCCACGGAGCCCGGTGAGGCCCCGCGCCGCCGGGTGGCCGGTGCGCGCGTGGGCACGGGGCGATGAGCCATCACGAACTCCTCTTGCGCTGCAGGGCGAGTTGTACGAGCAGCAGCCCGCCGAGGATGACGAACATGAAGAGACTGATCGCGCCCGCGTACCCGGTACGCGCCTGCAGCCCGGTGCCCTCCCGCTGGATCAGCATCGTCATGGTGAGGTCGCCGCCACCCACTCCCCCGGTGCCGCCGGTGAGGACGTAGACCTCGCCGAACACGCGGAAGGCCGCCACGGAGGACAGCACGGCGATGAGGGTCATGGTGGACCGCACACCGGGGACCGTGACGGCCAGGAAGGTGCGCACCACACCGGCGCCGTCCACCGCCGCCGCGTCGTACAGGCTCTGGTCGATATTGGCCAGCGCCGCCAGGTAGATGACCATGTAGTAGCCGAGGCCGGTCCACACGGTCACGAACATGGCGCTGAAGAGCAGCAGCCATCGGTCGGTGAGGAAGGGAACGGGCTCGGCCACCATGTCGAGCGTGGAGAACAACGCGTTGACCAGGCCTCGTTTGTCGAGCATGTTCGTCCAGATCAGGCCGACGACCACGGGCGACATCACGACGGGCAGATACATGGTGGTGCGGAAGAAACCGGTGAGCCGTCCCGCGCTGCTCACCAAGGTGGCGAGGATGAGCGGGAGGATCACCATGCAGGGCACCACGCACACGGTGTAGAGCATGGAGTTCAGCAGGGCCGTGGTGAAGCGTTCGTCGGCGAACATGCGGCGGAAGTTGTCCCAGCCGACGAACTCCCCCTGCCGCAGCAGGGTCGAGTCCGTGAACGACAGGCCCAGTGTGTTCGCGAACGGCACGATGACCATCGCCACGATGACGGTCAGTCCCGGCAGCAGGAACAGCCACGGGGTCAGGCTCCAGCGGTGCGTGGCCAGGACGGTCGCCGTGCGGCGGGCCGGGCGCGCGGCTCGCTTCGCGGAGCCCTGGGAGGTCCGGCGCTGCTGGGCGGAGAGGGTCACTTGTCCGCTTTCAGGCGCTCGTTGGAGTACCGGACGGACGCGTCCAGCGCCGCCTTCACGGACTTCTTGCCCAGCAGTGCCTGGGCGATCTGCTCCCGCAGTGTGTTGCTGTCGGCCGAGCCGGAGAACGCGGGCGGCCACCACACGACCGCCTTCCGCACCTGGGCGGCGCTCTCCCGTCGCACCGTGGTGGCGGGGTCCCCGTCGTCCTTGGTGAAGTACGCGTTGTCCAGCGTCCCGGCGGACGAGGGGAAGACCGACGCCTTCTTGGCGAAGGCGAGCTGATGGGCGGAGTTCGTCACGTACGTGGCGAAGGCGGTGGCCAGGGACCGGTTCTTGCTCGCGGCGTTGACGACCAGGGACTCCAGGTACATGTTGGGGGCGCTGTCGCTGATGCGCGGGCCGATGCCCAAGTTCTTGTAGACGCCGGGCGCGGTGGCCTTCAGGTCGTCCAGCGTGTAGGAGCTGCCGGGCAGATAGGCCAGACGGCCCGCCTTGAACTCCTCCACCTCCTTGGTCTGGAGGTTGTTCAGCGCCTCTTCGTCGATGCCCTTGTCGGCGTAGAGCTTGCGGAACCGTTCGACGTACTCCACGCCCTTGGCGTCGTTGTACGTGAACTTGCTCCCGCGCGCGTCCATGAGCGGCACGCCGTACTCGCCGAAGGTCTCGATGGCGGGCATCCGGGCGATCATCATGGTGTCCGAGCACTTCTCGGCCATGGTTTCCGCCTGGTCGAACAGCTCGTCGTAGGTGGCGGGCAGCTTGCCGGGGTTCAGACCGCACTTCTTGAACAGGGACTTGTTGAAGAAGGACGGCCCGGTGTTCAGATACCACGGGTAGCCGTAGGTGCCGCCGTCCAGGCCCTCGAAGGTCATGGCCTCCCATGCCTGGTCCGCATACTTCTTCTTGGCCTTCGGATCGGCCTTGTTCACATCGAGCAGGACACCGGCCTTGGCCAGGGTGTAGGCGGACTCCGGCCCCATGTCGGCCACATCGGGGAGGGACCCGGCCGCGGCGTCGGCCGACAGCTTGTCCTGGTAGCCCTCCGCGGGCTGGTCCACCCACGTGATGTCGGTCCCCGGGTGGGCCTTCTCGAACGAGGCGATGAGCTCCTTGAAGTACGAGGTGAACTTGTCGTTCTTCAGGTTCCAGGTCTGGAAGGTGATCTTGCCGGACACCTTTCCGTCCGACGCCTCCTTCGACCCGCCGCCGCCCATGACACAGGCGGACAGCATCAGCGATCCAGCAGCGAGTCCGGCGATGAGCGCGGACCGTCTTCCCGCCGACGTCATTCGTTTTCTCCTCATCTGGGGTGTGTTCCAGGGGTGATCCGCAGGGTCGCCACCTGGAAGGGGCCGAGGTTCAGAACCGCGCCGTCGGCGGCACGGCGCGTACCGCACGGTGTCCGGGGCAGCGCCGTGGGCAGGTCGTCCTCGGGCGCGAGTGCGCGTTCCAGCAGGTCGGTCTCTTCCGCGACGGCGTCCGCGCCGAGTTCTTCGCAGGGGCGGAGCAGGGCTTTCGCCCGGCTCCCCCGCGTCTCGTAGACCCGTACGACGAGGTCGCCAGAACCGTCGTCGGCGAGTTTGATCCAGTCGACGACCGCGTGCCCTCGCAGCAGCTCGATTGCCACCAGGGGTGCCAGTGGCGGGAGCGGTGCGATATCGGGCGCGTTGAACGCGGCGGCGGCCTCGACCGTGGCGGGGATGTCCGCGCCGGGGAGCAGCGCCCAGCGGAAGTGGTGGCGGCCCGCGTCGGCGCCGGGGTCGGGGAAGCGGCTGCCCCTGAGCAGCGACAGCCGGATCACGGTGGAGTCGCGGTCGGCGCGTGCGTCGGCGCCGTACATGGTGTCGTTGAGGATGCCGAGGCCGTAGTCGCCGTCGGCCACCTGGATGTACCGGTGCATGGCGGCCTCGAACATCGCGTCCTGCGATGCGGTGTTCGTCAGGAGCGGCCGCTCGACATGGCCGTACTGCGTCTCGAAGCGTGCCGTGCCCGCCATGAGGTGGACCGGCAGAGCGACCTTGAGCAGGCGCTCGCGCTCCTGCCAGTCGATGGCGCACTCCGTCTCGAACCGGCCGGTGCCCGCCCTCAGCCACATCGTCAGCGTGACCGTCGAGGCGCCGAACCGCCGGACGACCTCGACACCGGCGTCGGGTCCGTCCTGGACCACCGTCCGGCTGGTGACATCGTCGACCACCTGGAAGTGGCGCAGGGTGTGGCGGTCCACGTCCCACGCGTCCCACCGCACCGGCTCGTCGCGGAACAGCTGCAGTACGCCCATACGCCCGCCGGGGGGCACCACCTCCCGGTCACCGCGCAGGTCGTGGAGCGAGGTGAGGTGGCCGTCGGCGTCGACGACGACCCGCAGCAGGCCGTCGTCCAGAACGGTGGCGCCCGCTTGGCCGTCGGTGACGCGGACGGGTTCCGGCTGCGTGTCGGCAGCGGGGATGAACGGCGGCAGCAGACCCGCCGTCCGGCCGTCAGCCGGAGCGCCCAGGGCCTTGGCCGCCCGGTCGATGAGCTCGCGCAGACGGGACTCGGTGGCCCGGTAGGTGTCGCGGGCCTCGCGGTGCACCCAGCTGATGGAGGTGCCCGGCAGGATGTCGTGGAACTGGTGCAGGAGCACACCGCGCCAGATCTCGTCGAGACTCTCCCGCGGATAGGGCGCGCCCCGCAGGACGGTGGCCGCCGCGCCGAGGTACTCGGCCGCCCTGAGCAGCGATTCGCAACGCCGGTTGTGCCGCTTCATGGCCACCTGGGACGTCAGGGTGCCCCGGTGCAGCTCCAGGTACAGCTCCCCGCGGTGGACGGGCGCCAGTGGCCTCGCCACCGCCTCGACCTCGCGCAGCTCCGCCTCGGCGTCCTCGAAGAACTCCGCCGGAGTACGCGACACCATGCGTGGCGCGCCTTCGATGTCGGCGAAGCGGCGCAGCCGTTCGGCCATCTCCCGGGTGGGGCCACCGCCACCGTCGCCGTAGCCGTAGGGCAGCAGCGAGTGGGAGGCGATCGCCTTGTCCTGGAAGGTGGTGACCGCGTGGCGCAGTTCGCGGGCGGTGACCTCGGCGGCGTAGGTCTCCGCGGGCGGGAAGTGCGTGAAGATCCGGGTGCCGTCGATGCCTTCCCACCAGAAGGAGTGGTGCGGGAAGACCGTGGTGTCGTTCCAGGAGATCTTCTGGGTCAGAAACCAGCGGGCCCCGGCACGGCGGGCCAGCTGCGGCAGCGCACCCGAGTAGCCGAAGGAGTCGGGCAGCCACACCTCCCGCGTCTCGATGCCGAAGCGGCTGAGAAAGTACCTTTTGCCATAGGTGAGTTGGCGCACCAGGGACTCGCCGGTGGGTATGACGCCGTCCGGCTCCACCCACATGCCGCCGACGGGCACCAGCCGCCCTCGCTCGACGTGGTGGCGCACCCGCGCGAAGAGTGCGGGGTAGTGCTCTTCGAGCCAGGCGAAGTGCTGCGCCGCCGACATGGTGTAGACGAGGTCGGGATGGGCGTCCAGCAGGGCGAGGGCGTTGGAGACGGTCCGGGCGAGTTTCCGTACCGTCTCGCGCAGCGGCCACAGCCACGCCGAGTCCATGTGCGCGTGTCCGACGGCGGTGATCCGGTGGGCGGAGGCGTGCGCGGGCGCGGCGAGCAGTGGCGCGAGGTGGGCCCGTGCCCGGCGGGCGGTGGCTTCGGCGTCCGCCTCGTCGTAGGTGTCGAGGGCACGTTCGATGCCGTAGAGCAGTCGCCAGTGCCGTGGCTCGTCCTCGGTGAGTTCGGCGGCCAGGCCGCCGAGGACGTCCAGGTCGGACATCAGGGCGTGCACCTCCGGCGCGAAGACGGCGGTCTCGGCGCGCCGTAACCGGAACTGCTCGAACGGTTCCCGCGCGCCCTTCTCCCCGTGCTCGGTGGTGACGAAGGGCGGCAGGCCCAGCAGAAGGGGGTTCGCCGCGGCCTCGACGTAGAGCACGAAGCGGCCGTCGGGGCCGAGCAGCCCGGGGCCGGTGTGCCTGTCGCCGTCCCCGTCCCCGTCCCCGAGCCGGATCGCCGTCTGGCGCGGGTGCAGCCCCTTGACGACGGTGCCGTCCGGGGTGAACACCAGCCCCTCGCAGTGGCCGCCGACGGAGTGGTCGAACCAGCCCAGGTCGAGCAGCAGGTCGATCGGTCCGGACGCCCGGGGCCCGGCCTTGCCGCTGACGCGGAACCAGGTCGTGGACCACGCCGGTCCCCAGGCGTCGCCCAGGGCGAAGGGACGGTAGTCGGGGCGGCCGACCTCGGGATCGGCCGTCAGCCCGAGCGCGTGGCGAGAGCTCACCGGCTCGCCGTCGCCGCCGACCGGCCACGCCTCGATCTCGACATCCCCGAGGTGGCTGTGGACCCGGGGAAGGATGCGTTCCCTGCGTACGCGGTCAAGCCGCTCGAGCGTCCTGCCGAAGTGCTGATGCATACGTGGTCCCCACCGCAGAGGAGGAGCAACAGGCTTGCTTATACGTTTTAGTAGAATCGAGTCGGCGGCAGATTAATACGTTTCAGTTCGGCAGCCACCGCGACGGATCATCACGTTTGCGTAAAGTCGACGGGGGTCACGAGGGAGGGGCGATGCCACCGAAGAACCATGCCTCGTCAGGAGCGGGGACGGACCCGGACTCCCCCGGCGGCCCGCGCGGCGCACCCGGTCGCCCCCGTGCGGACGCGTCGCCGCCCCGGCTGCGCAGCACCGACATCGCGCGGCTCGCGGGCGTCTCCGTGGCGGCGGTGTCCATCGCGGTCAACGGGCGCCCCGGGCTGAGCGACGCGACCCGCAAGCGCATCCTCGATGTCGCCGATGAGCTCAACTGGCGCCCCCACCTGGCGGCCCGGGCGCTCAAGGGCGCGGCCAACGACGTGGTCGGCATCGTCATCGCCCGTCCCGCGCGCACACTCGGCGTCGAGCCGTTCTTCGCCCAGTTCCTCTCCGGCCTCCAGTCCTGCCTGTCCAACCGGGGCATCGCCACACAGTTACTCATCGTCGAGGACACCGAGACCCAGCTGACGGTCTATCGGCGCTGGGCGGCCGAGAACCGGGTCGACGGCCTCGTCCTGCTCGACCTCGCGGTCGACGACACCCGGCCACCGCTCGTCGCCTCTCTGGGCATCCCCGCGGTGGTGCTGGGCAGCCATGGGAACCCCATGGAGCTGACCAGCGTCTGGGTGGACGACCACGCCGCGACGGTCAGCATCCTGCGCCATCTGGTCGCCCTCGGACACCGCCGCATCGGCCACGTCAGCGGCACGGTGGCCTACCAGCACACCCAGCGCCGCCTGCGGGCCATCGACGACGTGCGCGAGTCCACCGGCATCGACGTGACGTCCGTCGCCACCGATTACTCCGACGCCCAGGGCGCGTCGGCCACCCGCCGTCTGCTCGAAGCCAGCCCCCGCCACACGGCCCTCGTGTACGACAACGACGTCATGGCGGTCGCCGGACTCGGCGTGGCCACCGAGATGGGCATCCCCGTTCCCGGCGAGGTCTCCGTGGTGTCCTTCGACGACTCCGTCCTCACCACCATGGCGCACCCCTCGCTCACCGCGCTCACCCGCGACACCTTCGCCCTGGGCACGCTCACGGCCACCGAGCTGCTCCGCGTCATGGCAGAACGCCCCGCGCCCCGCGCCGTGCAGGCCCCGACTCCGCGGCTCGTCGTACGGCAGAGCACCGCCCCTCCCGCCGGGGGCCGATCCGCGGGCCCCTGCGAGTTCCCCGAAATTCCCTAGACCTGCCCGGAATTCCCCTGGACTTTCCGGAGCCATTACCACCGGTTGCGTTCCGGGCGGCCATTGACATGGTCATCCTGCTGTCGAAAAATCTTCCCGACCGCTTGGCGATCTCCCTTCCATGGCATGAGTGAAAGGTCTGCTCTTGTCGATGACATCGTTGTCCGACCCCGCCTCTTCAGCCGACGCGACCGCGGAACCGGGGCCGGACGGCCGACCGCCGCTCTCTTTCGGCCAGCGCCGGCTGTGGGCGCTGTCCCAGCGTGAGGGTGCCAGTGCCGCGTACAACGAGCCCATGGCGTTCCGGCTGCGCGGGCCGCTGGACCGGGCCGTGCTGGCCCGGGCGCTGGACGCCCTGACGGCCCGGCACGAGGCGCTGCGCACCCGGCTGGTGCCGTACGAGGGCGACGCGTACCAGCAGGTCGACCCGGCGGACACCGGCTTCGCCCTGGCGGTGGACGACCTGACGGGCTGCCCGGATGCCGAGGACCGGCTCGCCGAGGTGCTGCGCCGGGAGACCGCCGTCCCGTTCGCCATGGCCGCCGAACCGCTGGCCCGAGGGCGGCTGGTGGTGCTCGGCCCGGACCACCACGTGATCGTGCTGACCGTGCACCACGCGATGTTCGACGGCTGGTCCCGCAGCATGATGCTGCGCGAGACCGGCGCGCTCTACGCCGCCCTGCTGCGCGGCGAGCCGGACCCGCTGCCGCCCGTACGGTGGCAGTACACCGACTTCACCCGCCGCCAGCGGCAGTGGATGGCGGGCGGCGAGCCCGCCGCGCAGGAGGAGTACTGGGCCGGGAAGCTGGCCGGGGTGCCACCGCTGCTGGAGCTGCCGACCGACCGGCCGCGCCCGGCCGAGCAGGACCACTCCGGTGACCGGGTGCACCTGGAGATCGGCCCCGAGCTGACCTCGGCGCTCAAGGCGGTCACCGAGGAACACGAGGGGTCGCTCTTCTCCACGCTGCTCACCGGCTGGTCGATCGTGCTGTCCCGGCTGTCCGGACAGCGGGACCTGGTGGTGGGCACCCCCACCGCCAATCGCCGCCGCGGCGAGGTCGGCGGCGTCATGGGTTTCGTCGTCAACACCCTTGCCCTGCGCGTGGAGCTGGCGGACGCGCCGACCGGCTCGGAGTTGCTGCGGCGGGTGCGGGCCACGGTCCGGGCCGGGGTGAAGAACACCGACCTGCCCTTCGAGCGGGTCGTGGAGCTGGTCAACCCGCTGCGCAGCGCCGCGCACACCCCGCTGTTCCAGACCATGCTCGCCTGGGTTCCGCCCATGGAGGACGTGATGGAGCTGCCGGGGGTGACGGTACGGCTGCTGCCGATGCCGTACGCCCCGGCCAAGTTCGACCTGGTCCTCGGGGCGGAGGAGGCGGACGGGCGGATCGTCGGCGATCTGGACTACGCCACCGCGCTGTTCGACCGGGAGACCGTCGAACGCCATCTGCGCTACCTGGTCCGGGTACTGGAGCAGCTGGCCCGCGAGCCCGGGCGGCCCGTCACCGAGTACACGCTGCTGGACGAGGCGGAGACCGCCGAGCTGCTGGCCGACTGGGACGCCACCGGTGCCCCGGGAGTTCTCTCCGGCGAACCGGGCGGGCTGGTCGAACGGTTCGAGGCCCGCGTACGGTCCGCCCCGGCGGCCACCGCTGTGGTGGCGGACGGCCGCCGCCTGACCTACGCCGACCTCGACCGGCGGGCCAACCGGCTGGCGCACGCCCTCATCGCCCGTGGGGTGCGCCCGGACCAGGTGGTCGCGCTGCACACGGGCCGGTCGGCCGAGCTGGTGGCCGGTGTGCTCGGCATCCTCAAGGCCGGTGCCGGGTGGCTGCCCCTCGACCCGGGCCAGCCTGCCGAGCGGCTGGCCGCGATGGTGTCCGGCGCACGGCCCGCCCTGGTCCTCACCGACCGGCGGGGCGCGCCGGAGTCGTGGCATCCGTTGACGGCCGTCGAGGCCGAGGGCGAGCGGGACGACGCGCCGGGCGTCAGCGTCCCGCCCTCGCATCTGGCGTACGTGATCTACACCTCCGGCTCCACCGGCCGCCCCAAGGGTGTCGCGGTGACCCGTGGCAATGTGCTGGCCCTCTTCGACCAGTGGCTGGCCCGGTTCGGCACCACCCCGGGCGAGGCGGCCTCGGCCTGGTCCAGCATCGGGTTCGACGCCTCGGTGCACGAGCTGCTGCTGCCCCTCACCACGGGCGCCGAAGTGCACCTCGTACCCGAGGAGTTGCGTGGCGACCCGGCGGCGCTGATGGACTGGCTGCGCGAACACCGGGTGGTGCAGGCATTCCTGCCACCGGCCTACATACGGTGGATCGACGAGGACCCGGAAGGGCGGCTGGCCGGGCTGGCGCTGCGCCAGGTGCTGACCGGGGTGGAGTCGCTGCCCGAGGCGGCACTGCACCGGATGGCGTCGGCCCTGCCCGGGCTGCGGATCTGCTTCGGCTACGGGCCGACCGAGACCACGCTGTACAGCACCGCCTACACCGACCCGGGGCCGGTGGACCGGCCGTGCCCGATCGGCCGCCCGCTGCCCGGCACCCGGCTCTATCTGCTGGACGAACGGATGCGGCCGGTACCGCCCGGTGTGGTGGGCGAGGTGTACATCGGCGGGGCGAGCGTGGCCCGCGGATATCTCAACCAGCCGGAGCTGACCGCCGAGCGGTTCCGGGACGACCCGTTCGTACCCGGCGGCCGGATCTACCGCACCGGCGATCTGGCCCGCCGCTTGCCGGACGGCAACGCCGAATACGCCGGCCGCCACGACGACCAGGTCAAGCTGCGCGGATTCCGCATCGAGCCGGGCGAGGTGGAGGCGGCGCTGCTGGCGCTGCCGGGGGTGCGGGAGGCCGCCGTACTGGTCGACCGCGACCCGGGCGGCGAACCACGGCTGGTGGCGGGCATCGGGCGGGGCGGGGCGCCGTCCCGGCAACCGCACGAGTGGCGGGCGGCGCTGGCCGACCGGCTGCCGGACTACATGATCCCCGCGGTCTTCGTGGAGCTGCCCGGCCTGCCGCTGGGCCGCAGTGGCAAGCTGGACCGGGCCGCCCTGCTGGAGCGGGCGCGGGCCGCACTGCCCGCGCAGGTCAACACCGCGACCCCGCGCGACCGGGTGGAGATGGCGCTGCACCGGATCTGGTCCCGGCTGCTGCTCCACCCCGGAATCGGCATATCGGACAACTTCTTCGACGTCGGCGGCACCTCCATATCGGCCATCAAGATGGCCCACGCGATCGGCGAGGAATTCGGCGAGACGCCGCAGATCCGCGAGGTGATCCTGCATCCGACCATCGAGGGGCTCGCCGAACGGCTGCGCCGGGGCGCCACCGGACCGACGGATGCGAAACCGGGGGCGACGCCGGGTACGAAACCGGGGGCGAACCTGATCGAGTTCCGGGCCGGGGCCGGGCGGCAGCGGCTGGTGTGCGTCCATCCGGCCGGGGGCACCGCCTTCTGCTATCTGCCACTGGCGGGCACGCTCCCCGAGGACATCGGAGTCCAGGGCATCCAGGCCCCGGGCATCGACCCGGGTGAGGAGCGGCTTCCCACGGTCGAGGCGATGGCGCGGGCGTACCTGGAGATGATCGACGTCCGCCCGGACGAGTCGCTGGTGCTGTGCGGGCTGTCCTATGGCGGCCTGATCGCGCATGAGATGGGCCGTCGGCTGGCGCTGACCGGCCACTCCCGGCTGAGCGTGGTACTGCTCGACACCCAGGCCACCGACGACCCGGCCGAGCGGGCCGCGATCCAGCCGGTGGCGTACGAGGAGTTCGCCGACAAGCTGGTGCGGTTCAACGGCATGTACCCGGGCATCGAAGCCGACCAGCTCACCCGGTACTTCGAGACCTACAACCACAGCCGGATGACGGCCCGCGACCACCACCCGGGGCCGACCACCGCCGCGCTGACCCTGATCGAGGCCGCCGCGGACGGTCCGGACCTCTCGGGCCCGCATCCGACCCGCGAGTTCTGGCGGCGGCGGGCCGGTGCCGGGCTCGCGGTGGTGCCGCTCGACTGCGGCCACTGGGACCTGCTGGAGGGGGCACAGGTCTCGGCGGTGGCCGGAGTGGTCGTCACCGAACTGGCCCGGCTGGACGCCGTGGAGCCGACCCGCCAGTTCGTACCGTCGTCCGTGGCGCCGGAGCGCTCATGACGACCTTGAGCGACGGCCCGGCCACGGTGGCCACCGGTCTGGCCCACGGCGTCCACCTCCAGGCACGACTCACCCCCGACGCGATCGCGCTGGTGGACCGGGACCGCCGGTTCGGTTACGCGGCGCTGGACGGAGCGGGCGCGCGGGTGGCCGAGGCGCTGCGCGGCCACGGGGTGCGCCCCGGCGACGCGGTCGCGGTCGGCCTGCCACGCTCCTGGCAGCTGGTCGTGGTGGTGCTCGGCGCGCTGCGGCTGGGCGCCCGGGTGGTGCCGCTGGACACGCAGAGCCCGCCGGAGCGGCAGGCGCACATCCTGACCGACTCGGACAGCGTCGTGCTGGTGCATGGCGCCACGGCGCCGGAGGGCCTCCCGGCCCCGGTGCGTCCGCTCCCGGCGGCGCGGCTGCTGGACGCCGTCACGGACGATGCGACATCGGTCGACGGATTCGCCGTGACGGACGATGCGACATCGGTCGGCGGGTTCGCCGCAGCGGACGGTGCCGCATCAGCCGACGGGTTCCCGGAGCGGCCCGCCGGGCTGGTCCTCTACACCTCCGGCACCACCGGCCGCCCCAAGGGGGTGGAGCTGCCGGAGGCCGGTGTCCTGCGGCTGGCCCTCCCCGGCTGGCTGCGGCGGGAGCCGGGAGCACGGTTCGCCTGCCTGTCCAACCCGGCCTTCGACGCGATCAACTTCGAGATGTGGACACCGCTGCTGACCGGCGGCTGCTGCGTGGTGCTGCGGGACGAGGACGTGCAGTCGCCGCACCGGCTCGCCGCCGCGCTGCTGCGCGAGCGCATCGACACACTGTTCATCACCACCGCGCTCTTCCAGGCCGTGGTGGACACCGTGCCCTCCTGTTTCGCCGGTGCCCGGCAGGTGCTGGTCGGCGGCGAGCAGCTCAACGCGGCCGTGGTGCGGCGCTGGTACGGACACAACGCGGGCGCCGCCACGGTGCTGCACAACATCTACGGCCCCACCGAGGTGTGCACCTTCTCGCTGGTCCACCCGATCCCCCGCGACTTCGACGCGGACGCGGTGCCGATCGGCCGTCCACTGCCGGACACCGGGGCGCTGCTGGTGGTACCGGGCTCCGACCGCGTCGCCGAGCCGGGCGAGACGGCCGAGCTGCTGCTGTCCGGGCCGGGCGTGGCCACCGGCTACCGTAACCTGCCGGAGGAGACCGCCCGGCGGTTCGTCCGGTTGCCCTGGTACGACGGCGGCCGGGAGCGCCACTACCGCACCGGTGACCTGGTGCGGGCCGACGCCGACGGCGTGATCAGCTATCTGGGCCGGGCGGACCGGCAGGTGAAGGTGCGCGGCTTCCGGATCGAACCGGCGGAAGTGGAACGGCGGATCGCGGCGCACCCGGCGGTCCGGCAGGCGTACGTCTGCACCCGGGAGCATCCGGAGACCGCCGGACACGAACTGCTGGCCTACCTGGTGGCCGGGCCGGAGCTGGACTTCGAGGAGTTCGACCGGCATCTGACGTCCGCCGTACCGGCCTATATGCGGCCGCACCGGATGTACCGGGTGGACGCACTGCCGCTGACGGGCAACGGCAAGGTGGACCGGGCCGCGCTGTTACGCCGCCCGGACCGCCCGTGGCAGCGCTCCGCCGACACCGACGCGGGCCCGGCCGCCGTGGTCACCGCCCGGCAGCGGGAGGTGCTGGAGCTGGCCGAGGCGGTGCTCGGCACCTCGGGGCTGCGCCCCGCCGACCGGTGGATCTCCAGCGGGGGCGATTCGCTGCGGGCGCTGCGGCTCCGGTTCGAGATCCGCCGCCGCTGGGGGTGCGAACTGGGCCAGGCGGAGGTGCTGCACGCCGATTTCGCCGCCATCGCCGAGGCGGTCGACCGGTGGGCCGGTTCGGGCGCCGGCCCGCGCTACCCGGTGCCGCCCCCGCCGTCCGGCGCCGTCCGTGGTCCGGCCACCAGCGAGCAGCAGCGGCTATGGCTGCACCATCAGCGCTTCCCCGGCTCCCTTGGCTACACGGTCGGCCAGGCGCTCCGGCTGGACGGCCCGGTGGACGCGGCCGCGCTGCGCCAGGCCCTGTGCGCCCTGGTGGCCCGGCATCCGGCGCTGCGTACCGGGTTCGAGGCGTCGCCGGACGGTCTGCTGCAGGTGGTGGGCGCGCCGTACGACCCGTGGACCGAGCCGGAGGCCACGGCGCTCGCCGGTGAGGAGGACGAACGGGCTGAGGAAGCCGCATCCGTCTTCGCCGAACCGCACGATCTGGCGCGTCCGCGGATGCTGGACGTCTGCTGGCTGCCACGCGGAAGCGGATCGGCCCAGGGCGGCGGCACGCTGCTGCTGCGGCTGCACCACATCGCGGTGGACGGCTGGTCGCTGACCGTGCTCTTCCGCGACCTGTCGGCCTGTTACGCCCAGGCGCTGAACGCCCCGGACACCGCCCTGCCGGAGGTCTCCACGGCCCCCACCCCGCTGGACCACGCGGCCTGGCAGGCCGACTGGTTCGCCGGGGCCGGGTACGAGGCGCTCCGCGCCGGGCTGCGCGAGCGGTGGACCGCCCGGGAGGAGCCGGACGAACCGCTGCTGCCGGTCCGCGACCGGCCGTACCCCGAGGGACGGCTACTGCACACCGCACTGGACCCGGACCACCGTGCCGCGATGGACCGGCTCTGCGGCGAACTGGAGCTGAGCCGCTTCGAGTTGCTGCTCGGGGTGTTCGCCTGGAGCCTGTACGCGGTCACCGGCCGGACCCGGCCGCGGATCGCCACGCCGGTCACGGGCCGTCCTGTGCGGGAGTTCGAGTCGAGTGTCGGGATGTTCGCCAACACCGTGCCGCTGCCCGTGGCGGTCGCGCCGCGCGGCGAGCTGCGCGCCGAACTGCTGCGGCTGGGCGCGGCGGTACGCGAAACCCTGGAGTGGCAGGACGTGTCGCTCGCCGATGTGCTGGACGACCGTGGCCACCCGGCCGGGCGCACCCCATTCGACGTGCTGTTCGTGCTGGAGAACACCGACTTCGGCGCGCTGGAGCTGCCCGGGGTCACCGCCCGGCCGGTGTGGCGGGCACCGGCCGAGGCCAAGGTGCCGCTGACCGTCTCGCTGGTGGAACACCCGGACGGCTTCGACTGCCTGTGGGAGTACGCGGCCGACCACTTCACGGCTGACGGAATCGAGGCCATGGACCGGCTGTTCCGGACCGGCCTGGACCTCCTCGCCACCGGCCGGTCCGCTACGCCCGCCGAGTTGGCGGGCCCGTACCGGCGCGGGCTGCCGGAGTTCGGGCGCGGTGCCGAGCCGTCCGGCGGCTGGACCACGGTGGCCGAGGGCTTCGCCGCCCAGGTCGCCCGGACCCCGGACGCACCTGCCCTGATGACCGCGGACGGCCCGGTCGGCTACGCACGGCTGGACCGGTGGACGGCGGCGCTCGCCGGGGAACTGCGGGCCGCGCACGCCCCGGCGGCCGACGGCGAGCGGCAGCGGCATGTGGCGCTGTACATGGAGCCGTCGGCGGAGCACGTGGTGGCGCTGCTGGCGCTCGCCCGGCTCAACTGGACCGCGGTGCCGCTCGACCCGGCCTACCCGGCCGGGCTGCTACGGCAGATCCTGCGCCAGGTCGACCCGGTGTGCGTGCTCCTCGCACCGGACGGCGGGGCACCGGGCGGCGGGGCGGCGCTCGACGGGGCATTCGACGAGGTCGACCCGGGCGGCACCGTACGCCGGACCGTCACCCTGACGGAGGGCGAGCCGCCCGCCGTACCACCACTGCCGCCGCACACCGGCCGTCCGCTGTACACGCTCTTCACCTCCGGCTCCACCGGGACGCCCAAGGGTGTCCAGGTCTTCGACCGCACGCTGGCCAATCTGCTGCACTGGCAGGCGGCCGAGGGCGGTCTCGGCGCACCGGCCGTGACCCAGCAGTTCTCCATGCTGTCGTTCGACGTCTCGTTCCAGGAGATCTTCACCACCCTGTGCGGTGGCGGCTGTCTGCACCTGATACGCCCCGGCCTGCGGCAGGACGTCCCGGCGCTGCTCGACCAGCTGGAGTCGGCCGGTGTGGAGCGCGTCTTCATGCCGTACGTGGCGCTGCAACTGCTCGCCGAACACGCCGTCCACCTGGGCCGCTATCCGTCCCGGCTGCGCGAGGTGGTCACCGCGGGCGAGCAGCTGGTGTGCACCGGCGCCATCCGCCGCTGGTTCGCCGGTCTGCCCGGGGCCCGGTTGTTCAACCACTACGGGCCGACCGAGACCCACGTGGTCAGCGCCCTGTGCCTGGAGGGCGATCCGGCGCACTGGCCGGAGCGCCCGGCCATCGGCGGCCCGGTGGCCGGGGCCGTGCTGCGGGTGGTGGACACAGGCGGCGAGCCGCTGCCCCCGGGGTGCGTCGGCGACCTGCTGATCGGCGGCACCATGGTGTCCCGCTGCTATCTGGGCGACGGCACACTCAACCGGGAGCGTTTCACCGAACTTCCTGGTACGCAGGGCCTGTTCTACCGCAGCGGCGACCGGGCCGCCTTCGGCCACGACGGGCTGCTGCACCACCACGGCCGGGACGACCAGCAGATCAAGGTGAGCGGCCACCGGCTGGAGCTGGGCCAGGTGGAGGCGGCGCTGCTGCGCCATCCGAAGGTGGTCGGCGCGGTGGTGGTCGCGGAGGGCGGCGGGCTGACCGCCTGCCTGGAGTGCCGCGATGACGCCCCTTCGGCCCGGGAGCTGGACGGCCACCTGGTGCCGCTGCTCCCGCCGCACGTACGGATCGACCGGTTCCGTCGTCTGGGGTCGCTGCCGCGCACCCCGAGCGGCAAGCTGGACCGCCGGGCGGCGCCGCGCGCTCCGGGCGAGGAGTTGCGGCGCGGCGCGGCCGACGGGCAGCGGCTCTCGGAGCGGGAGGCCGAGCTGTCCGCGGTGTTCGAGACCGTGACCGGTGTGCCCATCGGCCCGGATCAGACGTTCTTCGAAGCCGGTGCGTCCAGCCTGGGGCTGATGCGTTTCCATCTGCGGTGCACCACCGCGCTCGGGCTGCGGTTCGAGATCGCGGACCTCTTCGAGCATGTGACGGTACGCGCGCTGGCCCGCTTCCTGGACGGCACCGGGCCAGTGGTGCGATCGGCCGAGGTGGCGGGCCCGGCCCAGGTATCGGGCCAGGAGCCGATCGCCGTGGTCGGGATGGCGGTGCGGGTGGCGGGCGCACCGGACCTGCGGGCCTTCTGGGAGCTGGTCCGCGGCGGCGGCCGGGGCATCGAGTACTTCGACGCCCCGGACGGGCTGGTGGGGGCGCGCAGCCAGATGGACGGGCTGCTCGACTTCGACCCGGACCACTTCGGCATCAGCCGCCAGGAGGCCCGGCTGATGGACCCACAGCAGCGGCACACGCTGATGACCTGCGTCGAAGCGCTGGCGCACGCCGGTATCGCCGACACCTCGGCGCTGCGTGTCGGGCTGGTGGCCGGTGCGGGCGAGAACACCTACCTCCCGTCCCTGCTGCGGCGGACCGGCCCGGACCGGCTGCCGGACGGGTTCCAGCTCGCGCTGCACCACGAGAAGGACTTCCTGGCCACCAAGGCCGCGTACCACCTCGGTCTGACCGGTCCCGCGTTCACCGTCCAGGCGGCGTGCGCCACTTCGCTCTTCGCGGTGCACCTGGCCGCCGGGCTGCTGCGGCAGGGCGACGCCGATGTGATGCTGGCGGGCGGGGTGCTGGTGGACACCGGGCTGAGCGACGGCTACCGCTACAAGCCGCAGCACATCTACTCGGTGGACGGCCACTGCCGCCCGTTCAGCGACGACGCCACCGGCACCGTCGGCTCCAGCGGGGTCGGCATGCTCGTCCTCAAGCCGCTGCGGCTGGCCCGCGAGGCCGGGGACACGGTGTACGCGCTGATCACCGGGTCGGCGGTGAACAACGACGGTTCGGACAAGCTCGGTTACAGCGCCCCCTCGCTCGCGGGCCAGCGCGAGGTGATCCGTACCGCGCTGCGCCGCAGCGGGCGCACCGGCGCCGACCTCGGCTACGTCGAGGCGCACGGCACCGGCACCCGGCTCGGCGATCCGGTCGAAGTCGGCGCGCTGCGCCAGGCGTTCGAGGTGGCGGAGTCCGGCCGTACCGCGCTCAGCTCGGTCAAGAGCCAGATCGGCCACCTGGGCGCGGCGGCCGGGGTGGTCGGGCTGGTCCGGGCGGCGCTGTCCGTCCACCATGGCCTGATCCCGCCCACGCTGGACTTCCGCGCCCTCAACCCGCAGCTCGGCCCCGACCCGACGCCGTTCTACGTACCCTCCGAGGCACTGCCCTGGCCCGCCGACCGGCCTCGGGTGGCGGCGGTCAGCAGCTTCGGCATCGGGGGCGCCAACGCACACGCCGTACTCGAAGCGGGCGAACCGGGGCGGCCGGTCGGCGCGCCGCCGCCCTGTCTGCTGCTCTCCGCCTCCAGCGAGGCGGCGCTGCGCACCGACGCGGACCGGATCGCCGCCTACCTCGCGGAGCGCCCGGAGGCGTATCCGGCGGTGCTGCGGCATCTCCAGGCGGGCCGTCCGATCCGCCGCTGGCGGATGGCGGCGGTCTGTCCGGACCCGGCCTCGGCGGTGCGGTGGCTGCGGACCGCCACCGGCACGGAGGCCGAGCCGGGTGCCGGGCCGGGTGCCGGGCCGGTCCCGGTGGCGGACCGCGACGCGCCGCGGCTGGTCGCCGACTGGCTGGCCGGGCAGCGGATCGGCTGGCGAAAAGGCCCGGCGCAGGCGCCATGGGACTTCCCTCCGCCGTCCTTCGCGCGGGCGGAGTACGACATCGAACGGGCGGCGGAGGAGCCGCCCCCGAGCGGTGCCGCCTGGCCCGCCCGCCTGCCCGAGGAACAGTGGCTGCGTCAGCCGCACTGGGTGCGGTTCCGCCGGGCGGGCGCCACCGGCCCGGCGGCCGTCTCCCGCCCGCTGGTCCTGGTCACGGACGGCCCGGCCGACCCGGAGGAGGTACGGGCGCTGCACTCGGTCCGCCCCCGAGTGGTGCGGGTGGCCGCCGGGGGCGGGTTCGCCCGGCTCGACGACGACGCGTACCTGGTGGACCCGGCCGACCCGGTCTCGCTGGGCGCCCTGCTGGACGCGCTGGGCGACTTGGGCGCCGTGGACTGGCTGCACGCGCTGCCGCTGGGCGTGACCGGCCCGGTCGACGCCGACCGGCTGGACCGGGCCCGCCGGGCCTGCCTGGACGCTCCGGCCGCGCTGGTCCGGGCGGCGGCCGGGCGGACCGGTCTCACGCTGCGCCCGGTGTGGCTGTCGTACCGGGCCCGGCCGGTGGACGGACCCGTGGACCGGCCCGAGCTGGCGCTGCTGGCCGGGGTCACGGAGGTGGCGTCGCAGGAGGGCGCCGCCGCCGGGCACTGGGTCGACCTCCCGGCCGCCGCGCCGACCGGCTGGGCGACGGCTCTGGCGGCGCTGCTGGCCACCGACGAGCGGCTCCCGGCGCATCTGGCGCTGCGTCACGGCTACTGGTGGCGGCAGGACACGGCGCCGGTACCGGAGCCCGCCGACCACCCCGTGGTGCCGGACGGGGCGGATACGGTCCACTTGGTGCTGGGCGGCACCGGCGGCATCGGCGCCACCGTCGCGGGCTGGCTGCTGGAGCGGACCGCCGGGCAGGTGCTGCTGCTGGCCCGGCGGCCGGAGCTGCCGGACGCGCTGCTGCCGTGGGCCGACCGGATCGAGCTGGTCGAGGCCGACCTCACCACCGGCTCCCCGGAGCGGCTCGCCGGGCTCGTCGCCGACCGCACCGGGCGGCTGGACACCGTCGTGCACGCGGCGGGCACCGGAGCGGGCGGGCTGATCGCACGCCGGGACCCCGCCGTGGCACGTGCCGGTTCGCTCGCCAAGCTGCACGGCGCGCTGCTGGTGGAGCGGCTGATCGAGCGGTTCCGGCCGCAAGGGGCCGTCTACTGCTCCTCCATGGCCGGGACGCTGGGCGGGGTCGGTCAGCTCGACTACGCGGCGGCGGCCGGAGTGCTGGACGCCTTCGCCCACCACGAGCCGTCCCCGCCGGACGGCGGCGCCACTCCGGTCGGCAGGACGACGCTCCGGCTGGCCATCGGCTGGGACGTGTGGCGGGAGGCCGGGATGGCGCTGCGGGCACCGGCCTCGGACGTACGCCACCAGGCCCATCTGGCGGTCGGGCTGACGGTGGAGGAGGGCCGTCGGACCCTCGCCCGGGCGCTGGCCGCGCAGCTGCCACAGGTGCTGGTCTCCACCACCGAACTGACGGCCTCCCGCGCCTTCTACGCCGGACCCGCGCCCGCACCGGACGCCGAACCCGCCCGGTGCGTCGACGAACCGGCCGAGCTGCTGGGCGACTGGCTGTGCGAATGGCTGGGGCTGGACACCCTCGACCCGGACGTCTCGCTCTACGACCTGGGCGCCGACTCGCTGACCCTGCTGGACCTCATCGGCGAGATGAAGCGCCACTTCGACGTGGAACTCGATCTGGCCGCGCTGAGTCACCAGGTCTCGCTGACCGAAGTGCTGACCCTGCTGGACCGGGCCCGCGCCACGGCGTCCGCCTCCACGGCGTCCGCCTCCACGGACACCGCCGGGGCGGGCGAGGACGTCACACTCGACGTGTGGCAGCAGGGCACCGGAGGGGAGGTGCTGTGCCTGGTGCACCCCGTCGGCGGGGACATCCAGGCGTACCGCGCGCTGGTCGCGGGCCTCGATCCGCGGCTGACCGTGGCGTTGATCGCCGACCCGGCGCTGCGCCGGTCCGGCGCCCCGGAGTGGACCCTCACCGAGCGGGCCCGCCACTACCACGCAGCGCTGGAGGCGCGTTTCCCCGCCGCCGACTGGCACCGGCAGCTGGCCGGATGGTCGTTCGGCGCGTGGGTGGCCGTCGGCATGGCCGCCGAAGCGGAGGCGGCCGGGCGGCCCGTGGACGCGCTCCACCTGCTCGACCCGCCACCGCCCGGCTCCGGCCCGCTCTACCGGACGTACGGCGAGGACGAGTTGCGGACCCTCTTCGCACACGAGCTGGGCCTCGGCAGCAGTGGCCGGGACGGCGAGGCGGCCCGGGAGTACGCCGAACGGCTCACCCGGCGCTGTCTGGCCAACCTCCGGGCCATGGCCGAACACCGGCTGCCGCTGCTGGCCACCACCCCGGCCCGGGTGTGGCTGGCCCGGCTCCCGGTGGAGGGCCTCCCATCGCTGGGCTCGCCCGCGGAGCAGCGCGAGCGGTGGCGGGCCCATCTGACCGCGCCGGGCGACTGGCACGAACGGGAAACCACCCACTACGGCCTGGTCCGCCCGCCCCATGTGGCGGCGGTGGCGGAAGCGGTCAACGCCGTCCACCGCGAGGTGGCCGGTCCGCACTGACGGAACCGGCCGCCACCCACCATTCGCCGTACCCAGCAGGGAGAGCCATGGAAGCGTACGAACTCGACGCCATCAAGCGGATCACCACCCGGCCACGGGCCGAGTACCGGACCATCGAGGTGGCGCCGATCACCCCGGTCATCGGGGCCGAGGTCTCCGGCCTGGACCTCGCCCGGGAGCTGACCGGGGAACAGCTCGCCGAGGTCCGCCGCGCCTTCCTCGACCACCATGTGCTGGTCTTCCGCCACCAGGACATCGGCGACGACGACCACAAGCGGTTCGCCGGACACTTCGGCGAGCTGCGCCCGGTCAACCCGCCGCCGCCGGAGGGCGACCCGTATGTGCTGGAGATCCGCACCGGCGCCCAGGCGAGCAACGTGGCGGGCAACGGCTGGCACGCCGACGGCACCGCGGACCCGGAGCCGTCGCTCGGCTCGATGCTGCACATCACGCGGATGCCGGAGCCGCACTGCGGCGGCGACACGTTGTTCGCCAATATGCACTTGGCCTACGACATGCTCTCGCCCACGCTGCGCGGAATGCTGGACGGGCTGACCGCGGTGCACGACGGCGGGCTGTCGCTCAAGGGGTACACCCTGCCGCCGGACTACGTGGTGCCGAAGTCCGAACACCCGCTGGTGGTCCGGCACCCGGAGACCGACCGCCGGGTCCTCTACGTCAACCCCGCCTACACCGACCGCATCCCGCAGCTGTCGGCCGACGAGAGCCGGGCGGTGCTGGACCTGCTCTTCAAGGTGGTCGCGGAACGCCCGCCGCTCTTCTGCCGGGTGCGCTGGGAACCGAACACGCTGGTGTTCTGGGACAACCGCTGCGTCCAGCACCACGCGGTCTACGACTACTACCCGCACACCCGCTACGGCCGCCGGGTGGCGATCAACGGCGGCCCGCTGAAAGGCTGAGCCGACGATGCGTGTGGTGCTGTCGACGTACGGGACACGCGGGGACGTCGAACCGCTGGTGGCACTCGCGGTGCGGTTGCGGGCGCTGGGCGCACAGGTGCGGGTGTGCGCGCCGCCGGACCAGGAGTTCACGGACCTGCTGGCCGGTGTCGGCGTGCCGCTGGTGCCGCTCGGCGAGCCGGTGCGCCCGACCATGCATGGCGCGGCGCCACCGTCGTCGGCGGATCTGTCCCGGCGCCGTATCGAGTTGGTCGCCGCGCAGTTCGACACGGTCGCCGCGGCGGCCGAGGGAGGTGACGCGCTGGTGGCGGCCGGTCTGGGGCAGGTCGCCGCGCGGTCGGTGGCCGAGCGGCTGGGCATCCCGTATGTGTACGCGAGCTACCACCCGGTCAGCCTGCCCTCGCCGCACCACGCGCCGCCGCCACGGCCGGGCATGCCGCTCCCACCGGACGTGACCGGCAACCGCGCGCTGTGGGACGCGGATGCCCAGAACCTGAACGCGCTGTTCGGCGAGGCGCTGGCCACCCGGCGGGCGGCGACCGGGCTGCCCCCGGTGGCCGACGTCCGCGACCATGTCCTCACCGGCCGCCCGTGGCTGGCGGCGGACCCGGTCCTGGGCCCGTGGCGGGCGACTGCGGACCTCGACGTCATACAGACCGGCGCGTGGATTCTGCCGGACGAACGCCCGCTCCCGGCCGAGTTGGACGCGTTCCTGGACGCCGGAACACCACCGGTGTATGTGGGCTTCGGCAGCATGCGCGCCCCGGAGGACGTCGCCCGGGTGGCCGTCGCGGCGGTCCGCGCGCAAGGCCGCCGCGTCCTCGTCTCGCGCGGCTGGGCCGGGCTGGACCTGATCGACGACCGGGAGGACTGCCACGTCGTCGGCGAGGTCAACCAGCAGGCCCTGTTCGCCCGGGTGGCCGCCGTCGTGCACCACGGCGGCGCGGGCACGACGACGGCGGCCGCCCGGGCCGGTGCGCCCCAAGTGGTGGTGGCGCAGATGGTGGACCAGCCGTACTGGGCGGGCCGGGTGGCCGGGCTGGGCATCGGCGCGGCACACGACGGCCCGGTGCCGACCGCCGCGTCCCTGTCCGCCGCGCTCAGGACGGCGCTGGCCCCCACGACCCGCGCGCGAGCGGCCGCCGTGGCGGGCACGATCCGCACCGGTGGGGCGGCGGTGGCCGCGAAGCTGCTGCTCGGCACGGTCGGCCGGGAAAGGGCGGCCAGGTCCGCGTAAAACACGCGTGCCGCGTCGCGGTGGTCGGCTAGCCTCGCGAGGTTGTCCGCCACGCCCGCAGCGAGGAGACCGTCATGGCCCAGCCTTTCCCGCCCGCCGAACCGGACGCGCACGGACTCCTCGACGTCGGCGACGGCAACCGGATCTACTGGGAGACCAGCGGGAACCCCGAGGGGAAGGCGGCGCTGTGCGTGCACGGCGGCCCCGGCAGTGGCGGGCGCCGTGGCAGCCGCACGATGTTCGACCCCGAGGTCTACCGGGTCGTCCTGTTCGACCAGCGCGGCTGCGGTGAGAGCCGTCCCCATGCCTCCGACCCGGCCGTCGGTCTCGCTCACAACACCACCCGCCACCTCGTCGCCGACATGGAGCGGCTGCGCGAGCACCTGGGCATCGAGCGCTGGCTCCTGCACGGCGGCTCCTGGGGGTCGACGCTGATCCTGGCCTACGCGGAGCGCTACCCCGAGCGGGTCTCCGAGATCGTCATCGCAGGCGTCACCACGACCCGGCCGGAGGAGACCGACTGGCTCTACCGCGGCGTCGGACGCCTGCTGCCCGGCCCCTGGGAGGCGTTCCGCGACGCCCTTCCGGCCCGGGACCGCGGCGGCGATCTCGTGGCCGCCTACGACCGGCTGCTCAACGCCCCGGACGAGGCGGACGAGTCGGTCCGGGCCAGGGCGGTGCGGGACTGGTGTGCCTGGGAGGACGCGGTCATCGCCCATGAGGTGCTCGGCAGTCCGGGCTACTACAGCGACAAAACCGACGACGCGCTGATGGCCTTCGTCCGGATCTGCGCGCACTACTTCGCCCACGACGCCTGGTTGGAGGACGGGCAACTGCTGCGGGACGCGCACCGGCTGGCGGGCATCCCGGCGGTGCTGATCCACGGACGGCTCGACCTGGGCAGTCCGCTGAAGACCGCGTGGGAGCTGTCCAAGGCGTGGCCGGACGCGGAGTTGAAGGTGATCGACGACTCGGGGCACACGGGCAGTCCCGCGATGCGGGACGCGGTCCTGGAAGCGATCGCCCGATTCGGGAGGAACCGGTAGCGACCGGCTCCCCCGCTCACTCTCGGGACTACCCGAATTCCGCTCCGTGAGTTAGGTTAGGCATACCTAAGTAGCCCGCTTGGTGTTCGCCTCCCCGCGCCTGGAGTTCCCCGGATGCGTCCTTTCCCCACCCGCACCGTCACCCCGACCGCCGCCGAGCGCGTCCGGTCGATCCTCGCCGCCGCCCACTCCATGTCCGTGGTGAGCGACGGCGTCAGCACCGAAGTCCGCCGCCTCGACGGCACGGGGGCGATGGGCCACTTCCACCTCCACCCGCCGTTCGAGGGCACCGAGGGGGCGCAGACGGCGATGCGCGTCCCGGTGCGGCTGGAGCTCACCGACATCGCCCCCACGCCCGTACGCGACCGCCTTCGCGCCCGCGTCACGGTGACCGGGCTGCTGTCTGCTCCCTACGACGCGGAGGCCGCCGAGAGCACCTGCCTGGAGTTCGGCCAGGCGGTCCTCGAAGACACCGGGGGACGCTCGTACGTCACCCTCCACACCCTGCAGGCGGCGCCGCTCGACCCCATCGCGACCAGCGAGGCGAGCATGCTGACCCATCTCGTGGACGACCACAGCGAACTCGTGCCCCTGCTGCTGCGCCTCGTCCACCCCCACCCGGAGAAGGGCATGGTGCGCGCCCTCCCCGTGGCGATGGACCGCTACGGCCTCACCCTGCGCCTGGAATACCCCCGCACCCACCACGACGTCCGGCTGCCGTTCAAAACCACGGTGACCGACATCAACCAGGCCGGGCCTCAGATCCACGCCCTCCTGACCACGGCCCGCCGCCTCTCCCACACGGGCAACCTGCTGGCCTGAACCACCGGGCGCGTCAACCGGTGAGGGTCCTTGTACTTCCTTTGCCACGAGTTCGCCGGGCATTGGCCTGAGCTTGTTTGCATACAGGAATGGACCACATCACCTTTCTGGTGGCGGTCGTCATCGTCACGGCGCTCGCCTTCGACTTCACCAACGGATTCCACGACACCGCGAACGCGATGGCAACCTCCATCGCCACCGGCGCGCTCTCCCCCAGAACGGCGGTTCTGGTGAGCGGAGTGCTCAACGTCGTCGGTGCCTTCCTGTCCACCGAGGTCGCCAAGACCATCTCCGGCGGCATCGTCGACGACACCCTGGTCACCCCAGGCATGATCTTCGCGGGGCTGGTCGGGGCGATCCTCTGGAATCTGCTGACGTGGCTCGTCGGGCTGCCGTCGAGCTCGTCGCACGCCCTGTTCGGCGGGCTGATCGGGGCCGTGTGGGTCGGGGCGGGTGCCCACGGGGTGCACTTCGACAAGGTCATCGAGAAGGTGCTGATCCCGGCGGTGGCCTCGCCGCTCGTGGCCGGTGTCGCCGCGCTGCTGGCCACGTACCTCGCGTACCGGCTCACCGACCGCGCCCGCAAGAAGTCGGTGACCAAGGGCTTCCGGGCCGGTCAGATCGCCTCGGCCTCGCTCGTCTCCCTCGCGCACGGCACGAACGACGCGCAGAAGACCATGGGCGTCATCACGCTGACCCTGATCTCGACGGGCGCGCTCGGCCATGACGCCGGTCCGCCGCTGTGGGTGATCGGCTCCGCGGGGCTCGCCATCGGCCTGGGCACCTACCTGGGCGGCTGGCGGATCATCCGCACGATGGGCAAGGGCCTCACCGAGATCCAGTCGCCCCAGGGCTTCGCCGCCGAGACCGCCTCCACCACCGTCATCCTCACCTCCGCCCACCTCGGCTTCGCCCTGTCCACCACCCAGGTCGCCTCCGGCAGCATCCTCGGCGCGGGGCTTGGCCGCAGGCTGGCGGAGGTGCGCTGGGGCGTCGCGGGCCGCATGGTCATCGCCTGGATGGTCACCCTGCCCGCCGCCGCGGTGGTCGGTGGCGTCTCCGCGAGCGTGGTCACCAACGGCGGCAACATCGGCGCGGCGGTCGTCGCGCTGATCGGCGCGGCCCTCGCCGCCGGCATCGTGATCCTCTCGCGCCGCAACCCCGTGGACGCGCGGAACGTGAACGAAACCCACGAGGTCACCCTCCGCACCGAGCAGCCGGCCACGGTCGGCACGGCCGCGTAAGTTCCTTTCGCATCACGGGAGTTGAAGAACCATGCATCTCGACTGGAACGCACTCGGCCAGGTCACCGCGGTGAGCATCGGCGCCACCGTCGCCGTGGTCACCGTCTTCGCCCTCGGCGTCCTGGGCCTGGCCCGAGCCGAGGCGGCCCGCGAGGGGAACGGCACCGGCTCCGCCCTCGGCCTCACCCAGGCGGGCCTGTGCTTCGTGGCGTGCGCCGCGGTGGTGGCGTACGGAATCTATCTGATCGTGCCGCAGCTCCACTGAGACCGGAAAGGAGAACCGGATGACCACACCGCCCTTGCTGTCCGAGCTGGCCGACCTGCGGGTCGACTACACCGACCACGACGACCCCGTACTCATCCGGCCGGACGGAAGCCCGGTCGACACCTGGCGGGAGAACTATCCGTACGCGCAGCGCATGGAGCGCCCGGAGTACGAATGGCACAAGCGGCTCCAGCAGATCGAACTGCTGAAGCTGCAGAGCTGGATCAAGGAGACCGGACGCCGGCTCGTCATCGTCTTCGAGGGCCGGGACGCGGCCGGCAAGGGCGGCACGATCAAGCGGTTCACCGAGCATCTCAACCCGCGTGGCGCCCGGGTCGTCGCGCTGGAGAAGCCGACCGAGCGCGAGCGCGGCCAGTGGTACTTCCAGCGCTACGTGGAACATCTGCCGACCGCGGGCGAGATCGTGCTCCTCGACCGGTCCTGGTACAACCGGGCCGGTGTCGAGCGGGTCATGGGCTTCTGCGCGGACGACGAGTACCAGCGCTTCATGCGCCAGGCTCCGCTGTTCGAGCGGATGCTCGTGGACGACGGCGTGGACCTGGTGAAGTTCTGGTTCTCGGTGTCCCAGGGCGAGCAGCGCACCCGCTTCACGATCCGCCAGGTGGACCCCGTACGGCAGTGGAAGCTCAGCCCGATGGACCTGGCCTCGCTGGACCTCTGGGACGACTACACCGCCGCGAAGGTCGCCATGTTCCGCGAGACGGACACGGAGCACGCGCCTTGGACGGTGGTCAAGAGCAACGACAAGAAGCGGGCTCGCGTCGAGGCCATGCGCACCGTGCTGGCCCGTTTCGACTACGCCGACAAGGACGCGGAGGTGGTCGGCACCGCCGATCCGCGCGTCGTGGGGGCGGCGGCGGGTCTGCTGGAGGAGGGCGAGGACGACACGGCACGGGGTATAACCAGGCCATGATCTGTCACGTTGTGCCGTCCGGTGACTGGAAGGCCGAACCCGACCGCCCGTACGCACCCGCTTCCCTGGTGGAGCACGGTTTTGTCCACTGTGCCCCGGACGAGGAGACCACGCTGGCCGTCGTCAACGCCTTCTACCGGACCGCGCCGAGGCCCTTGCTGGCGTTGTTCCTCGACGAGCGCAGGCTGATCCCCGATGTGGAGTGGGAAGCGGCGGTTCCCACCCCGCCGCCCGGGGTCGCGGAGGGCACCTTGTTCCCCCATGTGTACGGGCCCATCAACCGCGACGCGGTCGAGCGGATAGGGGAAATCCAGTGGGATGGGCAAGGCCGCGCAACAGGGTTCAGGAATCCCGGCTGAGGAGCCGCGATGCTCAAGCCCCCGCATCTCCTCACGCTGAAGGCCGTCGTCGGCAGCGGCTCGTTCGCCGTCGCCGCCCGCGACCTCGGCTACACCGCCTCCGCGATCTCGCAGCAGATCTCCGCCCTGGAGAAGGAGACCGGTCTGGTGCTCTTCGAGCGGGAGGCGCACGGCATCCGTCCGACCGCCGCGGCCCACCGTCTGGTCGACCTCAGCGGCCGGGCCCTCGCCGCCCTGGACGACCTGGACCAGCAGGTGCGGGAGCTGGCCACCGGGGCCACCGGGCGGCTGAGGCTGGGCAGTTTCCCGACGGCGAGCGTCCGGCTGGTGCCCGCCGCGCTGTCGGCGCTCGTCGAAACCCACCCCCGGGCGCGGATACAGCTGGAGGAGGGCGAACCGGAGGACCTCCTCGCCCAGCTCACCGGCGGTGACCTGGACATCGCCCTGGTCTACGAGTACGGGCTCAGCCCCCGGCAGTGGCCCGACGGGCTGACCCGCCACCCCTTGCTGCGCGAGGACCTGGTCCTGCTGCGGGCCACGGACAGCAGGCTGGGGGCGAGCCTTCCCCAACTGGCCGGGGCGCGCTGGATCACCAGCGGGGAGGGCACCGCCGGGGCGCTCTCGCTGGTCCGCCTCTGCGCGGCCGCCGGTTTCGACGCGGAGGTCGCGTTCCGGAGCAACAACTACGACGTCGTACGGGAGTTGGTGTCCACAGGGCTCGGAGTGGCGGTCGTCCCCGCGCTCGGCCACGCCCCCAGCGAGGCGATCCAGGCCACCCGGCTCACACAGCGGTCCGCGCACCGCCAGGTGATGGCCCTGCACCGGGGCGAGAACACCAACCCCATGCTCGGCACGGTGCTCGACACCCTGCGGCACGCGGTGCCCGATGACGAGCCATATCTGCACCCGGTCGAGGAGTCCGCGCCCTGATCCCCGCCGGATCAGGCGCCCAGCGGCCTCCCGGAGGCGGCGCGGACCAGGCCGTCCAGCCATGCCTGGTGGCCGTTGAGCATCGGGTTCGGGGTCTGCTCGGCCAACTCGGCGGCGGGACGGCCGATCTGGGTCTCCTGGGTCAGGACGCGGACCCGGCCGCCGGACAGGTCTTCCACCAGCCAGGCGTGCAGCACGTCCAGCCGCTCTTCCGGCGTGCCGTCCTGCTTCGCGGTCCACGACAGGCGGCCCGGAACGCTTTCGGCGGGAGCCTGGAACTCCACGACGTGGGCGGCCAGGGGCGGGAAGCCGAAGGTGCCGAAGCTGAAAACGGTCTCGCCCGTGAGGACGGGGCCGCCGCCGTGGGGGAAGGAGATGCCGTCGACGTTGTCGTAGTACGACTCCCACCTGGAGGTGGCCGCGCGGCTCCCGGCGCACGCCGATCTGAACCTGCTGCGGACGTTCCTGGCCGTCTACCGCGCCGGTACGTTCACCGCCGCCGCTCCCGCGCTGGGGCTGTCCCAGCCCACCGTGACCGCGCAGATCCGCACCCTTGAACAGCAGACCGGCCGCGAGCTGTTCACCCGGCTTCCGCGTGGCGCCGAGCCCAGCCCCTTCGCCCACGAACTCGCCGCGCGGATCGCGGCTCCGCTCGATACGCTCGCCGGTCTCGACGGCGGCAGCCCCCTGGCCGGGAACACGGCACCCGTGCACATTGCCGGGCCGTCCGAGCTGCTGTGCGTGCGTGTTCTGCCCGCCCTGGCGCCGCTCGTCGCCGACGGCGTCCGGCTGCGCGTCGGCCAAGGGCTGCCCGAACCACTGCTGGAGAAGATGCGGACGGGACGCCACGACCTGGTCATCGCCACCCGGCGCCCTCGCGGCCGCGGCCTGGAATCGGTGCCGCTCACCGACGAGGAGTACCTGCTCGTCGCCGCCCCCGCCTGGGCCCGGCGCATCGCCGCGCACCCGCGGGCCGCCGACGAGCAGGCCACCGATGATCTGTGCGCCGCCCTGCGCGAGGTCCCGTTGGTCACCTACGCCGAAGACCTGCCCATCGTGCGGCGCTACTGGCGGACCATCTTCGGCAAGCAGCTCACCACCCGCGCCGCGGTCACCGTGCCCAATCTGTACGCGGTCCTGTCCGCGGTCAACGCGGGCACCGGGGTCAGCGTGCTGCCCCGCTCGCTGCCTCACCAACGCTATTGAGGTTAGGCTAAGCTAACAACATCTTGGGGGGGTCCGGACGAGGCGGGGGCATAGATGAGACCGGTCGTCATCAAGTTCGGCGGTCACGCCATGGTGGACGAGGGCCTGCAGCGGGCGTTCGCCGCCGATGTCGTGGAGCTGCGGCACGCGGGGCTGCGGCCGGTCGTCGTCCACGGGGGCGGGCCGCAGATCAGCGCGATGCTCGACCGATTAGGCCTGGAGACCCGGTTCGAGGCAGGCCTGCGGGTGACCACGGCGGAGGCCATGGACGTGGTGCGCATGGTGCTGTCCGGCCGGGTGCAGCGGGAACTGGTCGGCCACATCAACGCCCACGGGCCCTTCGCCGTAGGGATGACCGGCGAGGACGCGCACACGATGACCGCCGCGCGGCGGCCCGCCTGGGTGGACGGACGGCCGGTGGACATCGGCCTCGTCGGCGACATCGTGGACGTGAACCCGGGCATGGTGCGCACACTCCTGGAGCAGGGGCACATCCCGGTGGTCTCCCCCGTGGCGCGCGGCGCGGACGGGCAGGTCTACAACGTCAACGCCGATCTCGCGGCGTCCGCCCTGGCCGTGGCCCTCGACGCCGAGCGGCTGGTGATGCTCACCGATGTGGCGGGGCTGTACGCGAACTGGCCGCACAGCACCGAGGTGATCGAGCGTCTGACGGCCGACGCGCTGGACGGGCTGCTGCCGGGACTGGCGAGCGGGATGCTGCCGAAGATGGAGGGGTGCCTGCGGGCCGTCCGGGGCGGTGTACGCAGGGCTCATGTGCTCGACGGCCGCGAGCCGCACGCGGTGCTGCGAGGCGTTCTCGGCGAAGCGGGCCACGGCACCACCGTGGTACTCGACAACAGCGCGGATCTCAGCTCGGTCCACAGCCCGGATCACAGCCCGGACTCCGACAAAAGCAGCGTATGAGGGGTCACAGGGCCCGCGCGAGAATCCGCGCGTCGCGCCGGGGGTCCAGCGACTCCGCCCAGGACGCGGGCGCCAGACGCACGGCCGTCGGCGCGAATCCGTACCGGAGGAACAGACCGCCACCGCCGGTCGTCGCCGTGAACACGGCGTCGAGCGACTGGGCGCGCGCCCTGGCCAGCACCGCGCGCAGAAGCCCGGCTCCCACTCCGCTTCCCTGCCGCCGCCCGGCCACGCAGAAGTTGTACACGACGCCCACGGACCCGCGGCCCAGCCCCGGGTCGGCGGAGTGCACACGCAGGCCCACGCAGCCGTCCACGGTGCCGTCGGGGGCCTCCGTCACGAGGAAGTCGGCCGCGTGGCTGGCGTAGAGCGAGGCGGGCCGCTCCCGCAGCGCGCCCGAGCGCACGAAGGGCCGGGATAATGAGGCGAGTTCGGCGGCGTCCTCCTGACGGGCCGCGCGCACGGACGGTGTCGGCGCGGGCAGTACCCCGGCGACCGCCGACGTCCCGTTCACAGCGCCGACGCTCCGGTCTCGCGGCCGTCGACATACGTCGCCACCACCTCGATGTCCCCGATCCGCGAGGGGTCCGCGCTCCGGGGGTCGTCGCCGAGGACGACCAGGTCGGCGAGCTTGCCCGGGGTGAGGCTGCCCAGGCTGTCCTCCCAGTGGCAGGCGAGCGCGCCCGCCACCGTGTAGGCGCGCAGGGCCTCGTCGACGGTGATGGCCTCGTCCGGGCCGATGACCTGGCCGGATTCGGAGGCGCGCTCGACCATGAACTGGATGGCCCGCAGCGGAGATCCGTCGGCGACGGGGCGGTCGGAGCTGCCGACGAGGGGGATGCCATGGTCCAGGAACGCCCTCCCCCGGTAGAGCCAGGGGGCCCGCTCCTCGCCCATGATGGCCGCGTAATCGTCGCCGAAGTAGCGCAGGAAGCTGGGCTGGACGACCGCGCTGACGCCGAGCCGCGCGAAGCGCGGGAGCTGGTCGGGGCGGATCAGACCGGCGTGCTCGATGCGGTGCCGGGCGCCGGGGCGCGGGCGGAGGCGCTGGGCCCGTTCCAGGGCGTCCAGGGCGATGTCGGCCGCGCGGTCGCCGATCGCGTGCACGGCGAGCTGCCATCCGGCCAGGTGGCCGTCCACGATCGTGTCGGCGAGCACCTCCGGGTCGTCCTGCACCTCACCGCTGTGGTCGAGCCCCTCGTACGGGCTGCTGAGCGCGGCGGTCCGGGCCATCATCCCGCCGTCGGTGAAGATCTTCAGCGCGCCCACGGAGAGCCGGTCGCCGCCGAACCCGGTGCGCAGGCCGAGGTCGAGGGCCCGGGGTATGCCGTCGGTGGCATGCGCGGCGGCCGGGCGCAGCCGGTCGGCGGACACCATGAGCTGGACCCGCAGCGGCAACAGCCCCTGTTCATAGGCGAGTTGGTAGGCGCCCAGCTCGACCGGGCTATGGCCGAAGAGGGTGCCGCCGATGCCCGCCTCGGCGCAGGCGGTGACGCCCTCGGCCAGGCAGGTCCGGGCGGCGCGTCCGATCGCCCCGGCCAGTTCCGTCTGGGAGTGCGGCAGGCGCAGTGCGCGGGCGGCCCCCATGGCACCTTCGTCCAGGAAGCCGTTGTCATGGGGCAGGTCGGCGGGGAGCAGGTCCAGGACGGCGGAGTTGACGACGCAGCCGTGCCCGGACTCGTGCAGCATGAACACCTTGTGCCCGTGGCTGACCATGTCGAGTTCGGCAGCGGTCAGATGACGGCCCAGGGGCCGCTGGTCGTAGCCCGCGAGGCTCACCCAGGCGCCGGGCAAGCCCTTGCGGAGGACGGTCTCCTCCACGACGGCGAGCACGTCGTCGATCCGTGTGCACCCCGCGACGCTCGGCGTGTTCTGCTGGAAACCGGTCCAGGCCAGGTGCACATGGGCGTCGATGAACCCGGGCAGCACGGTGGCGCCCCGCAGGTCGATCACCTCGCGGGCGGGCAAGGACGTCACGGCCTCGTCCAGGCCCACGATCCGGCCCCGCCAGATGCCCAGGTCGTGGGCGACGGGGTGGTCGGGGTCCATGGTGACGAACCGTGCGTTCGTCAGTCTGGTGCAGAGCATCGGGCAGGTCTCCCCCGCGGTGAACGCCAAAGTTAGGTTAGGCTCGCCTAATTGACAGGAGCTTATCTGTGTCCCTTCCCTCTCACAAGGAGACGTTCATGCGCCTGGACACGGTCGGCAGGGAGAACACCTTCGCCGCGTTCGGACTCCCCGGCACACCCGGCACCGACGAGTTCTGGGCGGCTGCGCGCACACCCGCGTCGATACCCGCCGACGACGGCGGCTGGACGACCCTGTTCCTGTGGCGCGGGTCCCCGGCGACCATCGGCTTCGAGAGCTGGTCGGAGCCGGTCCCGCTGCGCCGGTGGGGCGACACCGACTGCTGGTACGCCGAGGTGCGCATGCCCGCGCGGCTGCGGGTGACCTACCAGCTCCTCGCGGACGACGCGGCGCACGCCGACCCGTTCAACCCGGCCGGTGCCGGTGGCGACCGGTCCATCGCCGCGACTCCGGACGCCCCGCCCCAGCCGCACTGGCCCGTCGTCGGCGCCACTGACGTGCTGCCCCTCCCCCGCACCCGGGTCCGCTGGAGCAGTGAACGGCTCGGCGGGCGGCGCACCGTGCGCATCCACCCGGTGGGCGGCGGCGGGCCCGTGGTTCTGCTGCTCGACGGGGACGACTGGCTGTATCTCCACCCGGCCATCACCGCGTTCGACTCGGCCTTCGCCAGCGGCGGGATGCCCGCCGTCACGCTCGTCTTCCTGCCCGTCAGGGACCGGGAGGCCGAGTTCGGGTGCGGGCCCCGGCTGTGGGAGGCGGTCCGGGACGAACTGCTGCCGCTGGTGGCGGAATCCGGCGTCCCCGCCGACCCGGACCGGCTGGTGGTGGCGGGGCAGAGCCTGGGCGGGCTGAGCGCGCTGTACGCGGCGCTGGAGTTCCCGGACCTGGTGTCCCGCGTCGCCTGTCAGTCGGGGTCGTTCTGGTGGACGCCCGACGCCCTGGACCTGCCCGACCCCTTGAGCGGCCCGGTCGGCGGGGCCGTCGCCGCGCGCCTGCGGGAGCGCCCCGATCTGTCCGGCCTGCGGATCGCGTTCGACGTGGGGGAACACGAGACACACATGCTCCCCCACTGCACGCTGACCGAGACCCTGACCGGACGGACCGGCGCGACCGTACGGGTGTCACGGTCGGCGTCCGGCCACGACCGGGCGGGCTGGCGGCACGCCCTGCTCAGGGATGTCGCCTGGGCGCTCTCCTAGCCGGTCACCGCGCCACCGCCGAGCAGTAGCCCGGGTCGGTGGCCAGGAGGTTGCGGTGGGTGTCCTCGGCGGTGATGACACCGTCGTCCAGGACGAGGACACGGTCGGCGGCGTCCAGGAGCGCCGGGCTGCTGGTGATGACGATGGTGGTGCGGTCCCGGCGCAGCTTCGCGACGTTGCGCGCGATGAGCTGCTCGGTGACCGCGTCGACGGCCGTCGTCGGGTCGTGCAGCACGAGGACGTCGGTGTCGGCGGCCAGCGCCCGGGCCAGGGACAGCCGCTGGCGCTGCCCTCCGGAGAGGTTCGCGCCACGGTCGCGGACACCGTAGTCGAGCCCCGCGCGGTGGAGGGCGACCACGTCGGTCAGCATGGACGCCTCGACGGCCTCGGGGACCATCCGGCTGGTGCCCGACGGGTCGATGTTCGTGCGGAGGGTGCCCGCGAAGATCTCCCCGTCGTACGGGTTGACCAGCAGGTGTGCGCGGACCGCCTCGACCGCCAGGTCCGCCAGCTCCTGCCCGCCGATCCGCACCGCTCCCTCGTACGCGCCGGGCGGCACGTTCACGGCCAGGACCGAGGCGAGGTCCGCCGCCACGCGCGGCTGGTAGGCGGCGATCGCCACGAACTCGCCCGCCGCCACCTGGAACTTGAGCTCCCGCAGGGCCCCGTACCGGACGCAGTCGAGCTCCAGGTCCCCGCCGGTGGCGGGGCGCCGCGGGCCCGGGGCCGTCACCGGCGGCGCGGCCAGCACCAGGGCCATCCGCTCGGCCGACGCGCGCGCCATCATCACGTACTTCGGCATCTCCGAGAACAGTTTGAGCGGCTCCATGATGAACTGCGCCAGCCCCACGGCCATGACGAGTTCCCCGATGTTGATGCGGCCGTCCCAGGCCAGTGAGCCCGCCGTCAGGGTCACGGCGGCGGCGAGGACCGCGTTGAGGGCGAGCGCGGTGCCCGCGTACACGCCGTTCACCTTGGCGACGGTGATCGCCTGGTGCTTCGCCTCCGTGCTGACCTCGCGGTAGGAGCGGAACGCGGCGTGGTTGCCGCCGAAGCCGTGCAGCGGGCGCAGGCCGGTGATCAGGTCGGCCACCTTCGCGCCCGCCCGCGCCACCCGGGCCTGCTGTTCGCGGGTGCTGGAGCCGATCCGCTTGGACAGCACGCTCAGGACCGAAAGGATCGCGACGGTGCCCACGATCACCAGCAGCCCGAGGCGGACGTCGGCCAGGCCCAGCGCGACGGCGGCGACCGCCACCGCGACCAGGGAGCTGATCAGCAGCGGCACCACCTCGATGATGTCGGCGGTCTGGTCGGCGTCCTCGGTGGCGATGGTCAGCACCTCGCCGGACTTGAGGTCCATGTCCGTGGCCACCGGCTGAAGGCCGCAGGACGCGACCTTCACCCGCCAGTGGTGTGCCTCGGTCGTGTTGGCCTTCTGCAGGACGCGCATGCCGAACCGCCACGACAGCGACACCGTCGTGATGATGACCGCCAGTGCGGCGATCGACAGGCCGAGCGCGCCGAGGCTCCGGTCCCGCATGGTGTGTTCGACGATCAGGCCGAGCGCGATGGGGAAGGCCGTCTCACCCGCCTGGTACAGGCCCATGAGGACGGTGCCCCAGGTCATGGCGCCGAGGTTGCGGCGCAGGGCGGTCCGGAGGATGTCGGCCCCCGGCCGGGGCCGCCGCTCGGGCCGCTCGGGCTGCGTGAGCTGCTGGGGCTGCTCGGGCTGCGTGGGCTGCGTGTCAGGAGTGGTCATCGCGGTGTGCTGTCATCGAGGTGGCGGGCCATCGCTTCCGGGGTTCGCAGGGTGAACAGATCACGGATGGTGATCACAGGACCGTACTCTCGGCGGAGCAGCCCGATCAGCCGCACCGCCAGCATGGAGTGCCCGCCCAGGGACACGAAGTCGCTCACCGCGCTCACCTCGTCGTCGTCCAGGTCCAGTGCCTCGGCGAAGAACTCGCACACCACGGTCTCCGTCTCGGTCTCGGGCCCCCGCTCCCCCGCCGTGGTCAGCGCGCCCAGCGGCTTGGCCTCCGGCAGCGCCTTGGTGTCAGCCTTCCCGTTCACCGTCAGCGGGATGCTGTCGACCCGGGCGTAGTGCGTCGGGCGCAGGAAGTCCGGCAGCCCGGCGCCCACCTCGGCGGCGACGTCCGCCAGTTCGGCGCCCTCCAGCACCAGATAGGCGGCCAGCCGGTACGCGCCGTCGACCCGCGGGTCGGGCTGGGCGACGGCGGCGGTGAACCGCACCGCCGGGTGTGCCGCGAACACGGCCTCGACCTCGCCGAGTTCGACCCGGTGTCCCCGGATCTTGACCTGCTGGTCGGTGCGGCCCAGGTACATCAGGTTGCCGTCGGGGCGGCGTGTCACCAGGTCCCCGGTGCGGTACATGCGCTCGCCGGGTGCGCCGAACGGGCATGCCACGAAGCGGTGCGCGGTCTGGGCGGGCTGCCCGAGATAGCCGCGCGCGATGCCGATGCCCGACACGTACAGCTCACCGGGCACCCCGTCCGGCAGCGGCCGCAGCCATGGGTCGAGCACATACACATCGGTGTTGTCGATGGCCACGCCCACCACCGGGTCCTGGCATTCGAAGGTGCCGACGCCGAGGGTGTTGATGGTGTACTCGGTGGGTCCGTAGAGGTTGTAGCCGACCGTGCCGTCGGTCTCGGCGAGCCGCCGCCACAGTGCCGGGGTGACGGCCTCGCCGCCCAGCAGCACCAGCGCCGGCCGCCGTGCGGGGTTGTCGAGCAGGCCCTCGGCCACCAGCTGCTGTGCGTAGGTCGGCGTCACGTTGATGACGTCGATGCCGTGTTCGAGGCAGTACTCGACCAGCCGGGGCGCGTCACGGCGCAGTTCCTCGTCGCAGATGTGCACCTCGTGGCCGTCGGCGAGCCACAGCAGCTCCTCCCACGACATGTCGAAGGCGAACGACACGGTGTGCGCGATCCGGAAGGTCCGGTGGCCGTGCTCCGCAAGCACCGGTTCGAAGATCCGGCGCTGGTGGTTGATCAGCATGTTGGTGAGCCCGGCGTACTCGGTCACCACGCCCTTGGGCTTGCCGGTCGATCCGGAGGTATAGATCGTGTACGCGGGGTGCCGCAGCCGGTCCGGGTCGTCCGGCGCGAACGTCACGCAGGGCTCGGCGTCCGGCAGCGGACGGTCCAGCTTGAGCAGCTCGCCCGTCAGGCGGTGCGATACGGCGCTCACCGTGAGGATCACCTCGGGGCGGGCGTCCGCGACGATCGCGGCGATCCGCTCGTCGGGGTGGTCCAGCTCCAGCGGCACATACGCGGCGCCGGCGCGCAGCACGGCGAACAGCGCCACGATCGAGTCGAGGGAGCGCGGGACCGCGATTCCCACGGTCGTCTCCGGGCCGATGCCACGCCGGGCGAGCACACCGGCCACCGCGCGGCTGCGGTCCCGGAGCTGGGCGAACGTCATCGTCGAGCCATGGGCCACGAGCGCGACCCGCTGCGGGTCACGGTCCGCTGCCTGGTCGAACCGGTCGACGACGGTGTCCGTGCCGACGTCCGTACGTGCCCCCTGCTGTGGCCGCGGCCCCAGCCCCCGCAACGCACCGACCGGTCCGGTGGAGCGCGCCACGTCGTCGAGGACGCGCAGGAAGTCGTCGAGGAGACGGCGGGCGTTCTCGGTGTCGTGGTCGCGGTACTCCAGCTTGACCGTGAGCCGGTCGCCGGGGGTGACGACCCAGGTGAAGGGGTAGTGGGTGGAGTCGTCGGCCTTCACCGAGGTGATGCCGTGCCGGGTGTTCATCTCGGCGAACGCGTCCATGTCCAGGAAGTTCTGCAGCACGAACAGGTTGTCGAACAGGGTGTCGTGCCCGCTGGCCCGCTGGATCTCGCCCAGCCCCAGGTGCTCGTGTTCCATCGCCTCGACCCTGGCCGCCTGGACGGCCGACAGATACGCCCCGACCGTGTCATCCGGCCGGGCCCGTGTCCACTGGGGCACGGTGTTCAGCAGCACGCCGACGATGCCGTCCAGACCCTCGCCCTCCCGGCCGGAGACGGTCACACCGAAGACGGCGTCGCTACGGCCCGTATGGGCACCCAGCAGAAGGCCGAACGCGCCGGTCAGCACCGAGTTCAGCGTGACGCCGTGTGTCCTGGCCGCGTCCCGCAGCAGCTCCGACCGCTCGGCGGACAGCGTGTGCACGAGGGTGCCCGGCAGATCGTCGGCGAGGGACGGCGCGGGTCCGGCGAGCAGCGTCGGGCCGGGGAGACCGGCCAGGTGCTCCGCCCAGAAGCGCTCCGACGCGGCGGCGTCCCGGGCGCCGAGCGCCCGGGCGTGGTCCTCGAAGCTCGGCGTGGCCGGGACCGGTGCGGGCAGCTCGCCCGCGAGGACGGCCCGGTAGGCGTCGAACAGCTCCCGCAGCACGATCTCGCGGGACCAGCCGTCCCACAGCAGCAGGTGGTAGCTGAGCAGCAGCCCGTCGCGGTCGTCGGGCAGCCGCACCACGGTCATCCGGATCAGTGGCGGCTCCCCCGGGTCGAATCCCGTGTCGCGGTCCCGGGCGCGCAGGGAGTCGACTTCCGCGTCCGTGGCGAGAGCGACCGTGCGGACGCCGACCCGGCGTCCCGCGCCCAGGACCTGGACCGGGTTTCCGTCGTCGTCGGTGGCGAAACCGGCGGCCACGCCCGGGTAGCGCGCGATCACGTACGCCATCGCCTCGGCCAGCGCGTCGGTGTCCAGGCGCCGGTCGAAGGTGAACCAGCTCTGCGCGACGTAGTGTCCGGCCGGGCCCGCCAGCTGGGCCTGGAAGAACAGGCCCCGCTGGAGCGGGGTGACCGGTGCCGTGCGCTCGGCCGTCGCGGAGGCGTCCGCGATGCGTTCCAGCGCGTTCCGCCAGTGCTCGGTGATCTCGTCCGGGATGGACTCGGCGAGGGTGAAGTCCGTGTGCAGGCTTCCGGTGGCCGCGTCGGTCCAGGCGTTGACCTCGACGGCGTACGGGCTGCCCTGATCGCCGCCGGTGACGCGTGGCGCCCGGGACTCGCCGCCCCGGCCGAGGTAGTTGAACAGCACCTGCGGGCGGGGGCCGAGCAGCGGGGCCGTCTGCGGGTTGAGGTATCTGAGCTGCCCGTAGGCGACGTGTGCGCGCTCGTCCGGCTGGCGTTCTGCGACCTCCCGCGCCGCCGCGACGGGGTCGGTGTGCGCCGTGAGCCGCACGGGTGCGATGGCGGTGAACCAGCCGACCGTGCGGGTGTAGTCGTGGTGTTCCAGCGCCGGGACGCGGCCGTGCCGCTCCAGCTCGATGGCGAGATCGGTGGGCGAGGGCTGGACACGGGTCAGCGCGGTGCGCAGCGCGCCGCACAGCAGCTCGGTGAGACCGGTGCCGAGCGCGGCGGGCGCCGTACGTGTCACACGGTCGCTCACGTCGGGGGCGAGCACGACAGTGGTTTCGCGCAACTCGCCTGTCGTCGCCAGCAGTTCGGGCGCCTGGAGCGTGGTGATCCAGTGCCCGAGGCCGTCGGTGGCCTGACCGGACCGCGACGCGAGTGCTTCGGCGTACTCGGCGTAGGACGTGGTCGGCGGGGCCAGCGGCGCCCCGCGCAGAGCGGTGGCCAGGTCGTCCAGCAGGATCAGCCAGGACACCGAGTCGACGGCGAGGTGGTGCGCGGTGACCACCAGGGTGCGGCTCGCCTCCAGCCAGGTGAACGCGACCACGTCCCCGGACTCGGGATCGAGCCGTCCGGCGGCCTCGTTCGCGGCGGCCGTCGCGTCGGTGGTGTCCGTCGCCACGACGGTGACCTCGCGGGCGGGTTCGGTGCGCAGGGCCCACACCCCGTGCTCGACGCGCAGCCGCAGCCGGAGGGCGGGGTGCGCGGCCACCACGGTGTTCGCGGCGCGCTCGGCGTCAGCGAATCCGGCGCCCTCGGGCGCCACCAGTGTCCTGGCCTGGGCGAACCGGGTGAGCGATCCGCCCAGTTCACGCTGGCGCAGGATGATCGGCGTCGGCGTCAGCGGGCCGTCCTCGTGGCGCGGGGCGGGTGTTTCGGCGTTCGGTGTGCGCGTTCCCAGGTGTTCGGCGAGCGCGCGCGGTGTTCTGAACAGGAACACATCCCGTGGCGCGATCGGCAGGCCGAGCGCCCTGGCCCGGTTGATCACGGTGATGGCGACGATGCTGTCGCCCCCGGCCCGGAAGAAGTCGGTGTCGCCGTCCACGGCGGATTCGGGCAGCGTGTCCGCGAAGATGTCGACCAGTGCGGCGAGCGCGGAATCACTCATGGCCGCCGGGGTGTCGTCCTGTGCGGCGGCGCGCCGGATCAGGGCCTCGCGGTCCAGCTTGCCGTTGACCGTCAGCGGCAGGGCGTCGACCGGCAGCACCCGGCCCGGCACCATGTGCGCGGGCAGCTTCGCGGACAGCGACTCGACGAGGTCACCGGGCACCCGGCCCACGAGGTGTGCGACCAGGTGGTCGCCGCTGTCCGCCACGGTAACGGCCACGTCGACCACACCGTCGAGTTCCCTGACCGCGGCCTCGACCTCGCCCAACTCGATACGGAAGCCCTTGAGTTGGACCTGATCGTCGGCGCGGCCGGTGAACTCCAGCTCGCCGTCGAGGGTGCGGATGGCGAGGTCGCCCGTGTGGTACATGCGGGAGCCGCCGCCCGCGAACGGGTCCGCCACGAACCGGCCCGCGGTGAGCCCCGGCCTGCCCAGATAGCCCAGCGACACCTGGTCTCCGGCGACGTAGATGGCGCCCTCCCGGCCCGGCGGCACCGGCCGGAGACGGTCGTCGAGCAGATAGGTGACCAGCCCGGGAATCGGCCCGCCGATCGGGCTGACGTCCCGGCCGGGGCCGAAGTCCTCGTCGGTCAGCACCCGGTGGGTGACATGGACGGTGGTCTCGGTGATGCCGTACATGTTGACCAGCTCGGGCGCACCGGTACCGTGCCGCTCGACCCAGCCGCGCAGCCGCCCCAGGTCCAGTGCCTCGCCGCCGAAGATGACGCGGCGCAGTGCGGGCAGCGGCTCGCCCGCATGCCGGTCGGCCTCGATGAACTGGTAGAACGCCGACGGGGTCTGGTTGAGCACGGTCACTCCGCGCTCGCGGACCAGCCGGTGGAAGTCGACCGGCGAGCGGGTCAGCCCGTACTCCGGCACCAGCAGCTCGCCACCGTGTGCCAGCGCGCCCCACAGCTCCCAGACCGCGAAGTCGAAGGAGAAGGAGTGGAACTGGACCCATATGTCGTGGGGGCCGAAGTCCATGGCGGGCCGGGTGTTCGCGAGCAGTGTCACCACGCTGGAGTGCGGGACCACGACGCCCTTGGGCCTGCCGGTCGATCCGGATGTGTAGATCACGTACGCGGGGTCGTGCCACCCGGCCTCCGGGCCGGGCCCGGTGGTGGCCGGTGACGGCTCGTCCCCCCGCACAAGCACCCGGGCCCGCACTCCCGCCCGGGCCAGCAGCCGGGTGAAGCGGTCGCGCTGCTCGCGTTCCACGAGGACGACCTGCGGAGCGGCGTCGGCGAGGATGTACTCCAGCCGTTCGTCCGGGTACGCCAGGTCCAGCGGTACGTACGCGCCGCCCGCGCCGACGATCGCGACCAGGGCGACGACCTGTTCGAGCGAGCGCGGGACGGCGACGGCGACCCGCTGCCCCGGACCGACCCCGGCCGCGCGCAGAATTGAGGCCAACTCGTGCTTGGCGTCGGCCAGTTCGCCGTAGGTGAGTGACCGGGCGCCGCCGTCGAGACCGCACTGCGTGACGGCGGTGGCCGCCGGGTCGCGGCGCGCGGCGGCGTCAAAGAGCCCGCCCAGAGTGGTCGGGGCGATCCGCCCTGGACTCCGGGTGGCGTCCTGCGCCAGGTCGTCGACCAGGGTGTCCGGCCGGGTGAGCAGGCCGGTGAGGGCTTGGGTGAAGGTGTGCAGGATCGCCCGGGCACTCGCCTCGCGCAGCAGTTCGCCGTCGTAGATCAAGTTGAAGCGGGGGCGGCCGTCGAGCGCGCGCTCGACGACCAGCGTCAGCGGGTAGTGCGGGGCGCCCTCGTTGACGATGCCGGTGATGGCGAGCGTGTCGTCGGGCCGTCGCAGCGCGTCCACGTCGGTGGCGACGTCGAACACCACCAACGTGTCGAACACGGTGCCCGTGCCGGTCCGGCGGCCGATCCGCGCCAGCGAGACATGCTGGTGCGGCAGCACCGCGCTCTGGTGTTCCCGCACCGAGGCCAGCAGGTCACCCGCCGTGGTGGCACCGGCCCACCGGGCGCGCACGGGGATGGTGTTGATGAACAGCCCCACCATGTCCTCGATGCCGGGCACATCGGCGTCACGCCCGGACACCGTGGAGCCGAACACCACATCCCTGCCGTGCAGGATGGAGCCCAGTGTCACCGCCCAGGCGCTGTGCACGGCCACGCTCAGCGGCACACCGGCCGACCGGGCGGCCGCGTCGATGTCCTGCCCCGGTGCCACGGCGATGTCGGCGAACCGGTCGGACGGGGTGTGTCCCTCGGCAACCAGCGAGGGGCCGGGCAGCCCGGCCAGCTGCTCGCGCCACACCCGGTCGCTCTCGTCGTCGTCACGTCCGGCGAGCCGCCGCACGTAGTCGGGGAAGCCGCCGAGCGGGTACCTGGTCCCCGGCGCGTGGTATTCGGCCAGCAGCGCGCGGAGCATCGGCGGCACCGACCAGCCGTCGGCGATGATGTGGTGCACGGTCTGCACCAGGACGTCTCCGCCGGGGCCCCCGCGGATGAGCGTGTACCGCATCAGCGGACCGGTGGCCAGGTCGAACCCGGCGCGGCGGTCCCGCTCGGCCAAGCGGCGGATCTCGTCGTCGGTGATGCCGGGGCGGTCCAGCGTGGTGAAGGGCGCCTCCCCACCGCTCTCCAGTACGGAGACCACACGGCCGTCGGCGAGGGCCACGAACCGGGCGGCCAGGTTCGGGTACAGCGTGAGCAGCCGGGTGGCCGCCACCGCGAGCCGGTCGGCGTCCACCTCGCCGTCCAGTGTGAGCAGTTGCTGCTCGACGTAGGCGCCCGCCGAGTCGCCGTCGAAGACCGAGTGGAAGTACAGGCCCTCCTGCAACGGGGTCAGGGGCAGGATGTCGCGCAGCGCCGGGCCGTCCAGTGCGTCGACGTCGGTCTGGGTGAGCGGCACCGCGCCGAAGTCACCGGGCGAGTGGCCGCCCTGGTCGAGCGCGGCCAGCCCGCCCAGGGTCTCGCGGAAGTATCCGCCGATCGTCGCGATGTCCTCGTCGGTGAACATCCCCTCGGGCCAGGAGATGGTGGTGACCAGTTCGTAGGCGCCCCTCGAGGCGGGTTCGGTGATCGCGTTGAACTCCAGGGCGCGCGGCAGACGCATCCTCAGGTCGCGCTTCTCACCCAATTGGCCGGTGGCGCCAGCAAGTTGCCAGTCACCGGAGGTGCCCGCGTCGAAGCGGCCCAGGTAATTGAACAACACCTGCGGTGCGGGCGCGTCGAACTCGGTGCCGTGCAGGTAGCGCAGGGCGCCGTAGGAGACGCCGTTGCCCGGCACACGGGCGAGGTCGTCCTTGACAGTCTTGAGCGCGGCGGCCAGATACGCGGGGGCGGTGAGATCGGCCGCCGCGCCAGGGTCCACGGTCACCGGGAACAGGGTGGTGAACCAGCCCACGGTCCGCGACAGGTCCGGCTCGAAGCCCGCGGTGTCCGCCACGAACCGCCCCTCGCGGCCGTGGCCTTCGAGTTCGATATGCGCGAACGTCTGGTCCTGGCCGAGGTCGCGGCGCCACCGGACGAGGGTGACGGCGAGCGCGGTCAGCAGTACATCGTTGACGCCCGCGTGGAACCTCGCGGGAATCTCGCCCAGCAGCGCGGCCGTGACCTCGGGACCGGCACAGACGGTCCGTACCCGCTCCCGCGCGACGGTGTCGGCTTCGGACAGCGCCCGCCTGCCCACGGGCCCGTCCGCCCCCGGCAGGGGACGCCGGAAGTAGGCGCGGTCCATGTCGAACGCCGTGTGCTCCAGCAGTTGTGTCCAGCGCCGGAACGACGTGCCCACCGGGGGCAATTCGATGGGCGCGCCCGAGGCGGACTGCCGCCACGCCGTGGCCAGGTCGTCCATCAGGACCCGCCAGGACACGCCGTCGATCACCACGTGGTGCACGACCACCACCAGTTGCCGGGCCGGGCGTCTCCAGACGGCGCGCAGCATCACGCCGCCCGCCGGGTCCAGCCCGCCGGTGGCGAGCGCGACACACTCCTCCAGCGGCCGGTCGCTCTCCTGCCACACCGCCGTATCCCGGGCCGTCTCCGGGATGTCGAAACTCCAGCGGTCGCCGCGCACCAGCGCGGCGCGCAGCATGTCGTGCCGCCGGAGCACGGCGGCGAGGATCTCCTCCAGGGCGTCGGCGGTCAGGTCCACCGGGGTGTTCAGCACGACCGACTGCACGAAGCCGTCAATCGCGTCCGTGGTCTCACCGAGCCATCGCACGATGGGCGATCCCACGACGGGCCCGGTCGGGACATCCTCGTGGTCCACGGTGGAGGTGTCCTCGACGACCGCCACCGCCGCCAGCGCGCCCACGGTGCTGTGGGTGAAGATCTGCCGTGCCGTGAGGTGCAGGCCCGCGTCGCGGACCGCGCTCAGCAGCGAGATCGCCAGCAGGCTGTCCCCGCCGAGCTGGAAGAAGTCCTGGTCGACACCGACCTCGTCCAGCCGCAGCACCTTCGCGACCGCCGCGCACACCACGCGCTCGTTCTCGGTGGCGGGCGGGGCGAGCGAGCCCGTCCCGATCACGGGTTCCGGCAGCGCGCGGCGGTCGAGCTTGCCGTTCGCGGTGAGCGGGAACTCCGTCATCACCACGAGGTGGGCGGGCACCATGTACTCCACCATGTGCGCGGCGGCCCACGCCGTGACCTCGTCCGCGCGCAGGTCCTCGCTCCCGGCGGCCGGGATCACGTACCCCACCAGGTAGGTGCCGCCCGCCGTGTTCTTCTTCGCGACGACACAGGTGTGCCGCACCCCGGGGTGCTCCGCGAGGCCGACCTCGACGTCCTCGATCTCCAGCCGCATACCGCGGATCTTGACCTGATTGTCGGCGCGGCCGAGGAAGTCCAGCGAGCCATCCGGGGCGAATCGCGCCAGGTCACCGGTCCGGTACAGCCGGGACCCGTCGCCCGCGAAGGGGTTCGCCACGAACCGGGACGCCGTCAGACCGGGCGCGTTGATGTACCCGCGGCCCAGGAGGAATCCGCCCGCGTACAGTTCGCCGCCGACCCCGACCGGGACCGGGCGCAGTTCGTCGTCCAGCACGTACAACTGGGTGTTCGGGTTGGCCTTGCCGATCGATGTCGACAGGCGTTCCGCCGCACCCCGGTAGATGACGTGCGAGACACCGATCGTCGTCTCGGCCGGGCCGTAGCCGTGGTACAGCGGGATGTCGAGCCGGGTGCGGAACCGCTCGTACAGCTCCGGGGTCAGCACCTCGCCGCCGCACCACACATGGCGCAGGCTGTCCAGCCGTCCGGAGTCGCCCGCCATCTCCAGCAGCACGTCCAGCATGGACGACACCAGGTACGTGAAGGTGACGCGCTGCTCGGCGATCACGCTCAGGAGGTGGTGCGGGTCGCGTTCGCCACAGGGCCGCAGGACCACCAGCCTGCCGCCGGAGACCAGTGGCAGGAAGATCTCGTTGATGGAGATGTCGAAGGACAGCGGCGCCTTGAACAGCGACGCGTCGTCGGGGCCGAAGCCCAGGATCTCGTCGACCTGCCACAGCAGACGCTCGCTGATCGCCTCGTGCCGGATCATCGCGCCCTTGGGCCGCCCGGTCGAACCGGAGGTGAAGATCACGTATGCCAGGGCGTCGCCGGGGACGGTGACCCCCGGGCCTTCGGCGGGGTGGCAGCCGAAGCGCCAGTCGCCGAGGTCGACGGCCACGGCTTCCGGTTCGCCCGGGGCGGGTTCGCCCGAGTCGTTGAGCTGCAGCACGACCTGGGCGTCGTCGATGACGACGGCCCGGCGCGCGGCGGGCCACCGCGGATCGAGCGGTACGAACGCGCCCCCCGCCTGGACCACGCCGAGCAGCCCGATCACCATCTCGGCGGAGCGGCCGAGGGAGATGCCGACGACCTGTTCGGGGCCGAGCCCGCGGGCGATCAGCTGGTGGGCCAGCTGACCGGCCAGTTCGGCCGCCTCGCGGTAGGTCAGCGACCGGTGCTCGTCGACGATGGCGATGGCGTCCGGCCTGGTCCGCGCCTGCTCGCGGAACATCTCCACGATGGTCGGGCGGACCCGGTCGGCGTGGGTGTCGTTCCACTCGGCCAGGGCGTCGAGCCGCGCCGCCACGCTGGACGGGCCGATGGTGCCCAGGGGCCGGTCCGGGAAGTCGGCCAGGTCGTCGAGCGCGAGCTGCGCGTCGGCCGGCAGGACACCTTCCGGGACCGTGATGCTCCAGCCGTCCGCGCCGACCTCCCAACTGCCGTTCCCCGCACCTCCGTTGTCGACCCATCCGAGGACGTCGGCGAACAGGGTGGCGGGGGTGAGGTCGATGCCGTCGGGGCTGCGGCCCGTGGCCCAGTACGACAGCCCGATGGCGCACGCTTCGGCGATGGTCCGGTCGGAGAAGTCCCCGGTTCGGCGGCGCACGTCGGCAACGCGTGCGGAAGAGAGCGGTACGCGGCGAGCGCTCGGTTCCATCATCGAAGACTCAGCATTCCTTCCACGTCATGAAAACCTCACCTGAATCAGGGGTGCGGGAGCAGCACCGCCGGCTCGACCGGCCGGACGACCGGGCCGCCTCGGACACCGCCTAACTGCCCTCTCGCCAGGCCCGCCACAGTCGCGCGTACCGGCCGCCGAGAGCCACCAGCTCCTCGTGTGTTCCCTGCTCCACCACGCGTCCCGCGTCCAGTACGGCGATCCGGTCCGCCGCCATCGCCTGGGTCAGCCGGTGTGCCACGAACAACGTGGTCCGGCCCGCACACGCGGCCAGCACGGCCCGCTCCAGTTCGGCGGCGCCCTCGCTGCCCGCCTCCGCGGTCGACTCGTCGAGCACCACCACCGGGGACCGGCCCAGCACCAGCCGGGCCAGGGCGATCTGCGCCACCTTGGTGACGTCCAGGCGTTCGCCGCCCTCGCCGACCATGGTGTGCAGCCCCTCGGGCAGCGCCTCGGCCCATCCCCCGGCGCCGACCGTGCGCAGCGCGTCCATCAGCTCGGCGTCGGTCGCCTCCGGCGCGGCCAGCCGCAGGTCGTCGGCGAGCGAACCGGAGAACACGTGGGTGTCCTGCGTCAGGATGCTCACCAGCGCCCGTGCCCCGGCCTCGTCCAGACCGGCCAGGTCGACCGGGCCGATGCGCACCGACCCGGCCTCCGGGGTTCCGATGCCCGCGATCAGCGCGGCCAGGGTCGTCTTGCCCGCGCCCGTCGCCCCCACCAGCGCGAGCGAACCGCCCGCCGGGATCGTCAGGCTGACGTCCCGGAGGACCGGGTCCTCGGCGTCGGGATAGCGGTACGTCAGCCCCTCCACCGTCACCGGGTACGGCACGGCCGCCGCGGGCGCGACGGCGGCCGCGTCGCCCACCAGCCGGTCCTCCGCGGCCTCCCCCACCACCCCGACCAGCCGGGTCAGGCTCGCGCCCGACTTCTGCGCCTCGTCGAACGTGAACATGATGGAGCCCAGCGGGGTGAACAGCCGGTGGAACATCAGGGGGGCCGAGGACACCTCGCCCAGGCTGGCGGCGTCGGCCTCCAGCAGGGCGTAGCCCACCACGATGATGAGGACCAGCCCGATGAACTCGGCGCGGTTCTCCCGGCCGACGAACCGTCCGAAGAACCGGAACACCTCGACGCCGAGGTCGCGCACCCGCCACGACTCACGGGTGACCTTCTCGCGGAAGGCGCCCTCCAGGCGGTATGCCCGGACCGTGTCGATCCCGTTCAGGCCACTGATCAACGCCTGCGCGCGGTCGGCCTGGGCCACCCGCTGCTGCTGGTAGAGCGGGGCGGACCGGGGCAGATACCAGCGCAGGGCCAGCGCGTACGCGGGCAGCGCGCCGGCGCCCGCGAGTCCGAGCCGCCAGTCCAGGCCGAACATGCCGACCGTGGCGATGACGACCAGCACGCCCGCCGAGAACACCGTGGGGACGGCGGTGCGGATGCCCTTGGACAGCACGGCCACATCGTCGCCGACCCTGGACAGCACGTCTCCCCGGCCGACCTGCTCGATGCGTGCGCTCGGCATCCCCAGCACCGCGCGGACGGCGCCTTCGCGCAGCCGTGCGAGCAGATCCGCGCCCAGCCGCCCGATCAGATAGGTCGACGCCGCGGTGGCCGCCGCGCCGAGCAGCGCGGCGGCCACCATCAGACTTCCGATGGTGACCAGGGCCGAGCGCGGTTCGCCCCCGGCCACTCCGTCGACCACCTGGCCGAGCAGGAGCACCGGGAGTACCTGGAGCGCCGCCCCGGCCACGGTGGTGAGCACGGTGGCGACGGCCAGCCATGGCACCTCGCGGCAGTGCGCCACGACCCATCGGGTGGCCACGCGTCCGGTCGCCGTGCGCAGGGTCGCCGGGGCGCTACGTACGTCGGTGGCGCTCACACCTAACCGGCCGACTTGACGAGTTCGTCGATCGCGTACGGCAGGGACAGCAGGGTGCCCTGGGACATGGCGGCGCCGACGGCCGGGCCCTCGCTGTCCAGCAGGTACGACACGTTGCCCTTCTTCACGGCGTCCAGGTTGCTGAACAGCTTGAACTTCTTCAGCGCTGTCTGGTCCGCCTTGTCGTTGACGACGAAGACGCGGTCGACGTCCACCAGGTCGACGCGCTCGGGGGACAGCGCGGTGAAGAACTTTCCGTCCGCGACCTTGTCGATCTCCTTCTGGTACGTGAAGCCCATGCCCGTCAGCAGCCGTCCGCGCACATCGGTGGAGGTGAAGGGCGCCACCGAGTTCTTGTACCAGGACAGCGCGACCGCGGTCTGGTTCGTGAACTTCGGGTGCGCCTTCTTGGCCGTGGCGAGTTTGTCCTGGATGCCCTGCACCAGCTCGGTACCCTCGTCCTCCTTGCCCAGCGCCTTGGCGATCTGCACGGCGTTGTCCTGCCAGGGGGCGCTGAACGGCTCCTTCTCGCCCTTGGTGCGGCCGACGGTCGGGGCGATCTTGGAGAGCTTGTCGTAGGCGGCCTTGTCGATCTCGGAGTACACCGCGACGATCAGGTCCGGCCGCAGGGCGGCGATCTTCTCGTAGTCGGGTCCGGAGTCGCCGTTCTTCATGATGACCTCGGGCCGGGTGTCGCCCCACTTGTCCTTCACCCACGGCCACTGGGTGTTGATGTCGGGCTTCTTGCCCGCCGGGTTCGGGTACTGGTCGACCATGCCGACCGGCTTGACGCCGAGCGCCAGCATGGCCTGGTCGTCCGTGTAGCCGACGGAGACCACCCGCTTGGGCGCCTCGCTGACCTTCGTGGTTCCGAACGCGTGCTCCACGGTGACCGGGTACGCGCCGGAGGCGGCGGCCGGGGCGTCGTCGTCCGCCTTGTCCGCCGAGCCGGAACCGCATCCCGCGAGGAGGCCGGCGCTCAAGGCCGCGGCGGAGAGTGCCGCCGCTAACCGGCGTCTTGGCGTCATACGCGTCGTTCGGTGGAGGAGCATCCGGAATCCCTTGCTGTCGCGCTGTCCATTACGCCCCTGTCTCAGGGCAGGCAAACCTTATCCCGTTCAAGTGAGGCTAGCCTAGCCTTACTTGCAACATTCCTCTGCCGGGACCTGGTCGAGCCGCACGTGGGTACGGCCGATCGGCACGATGAGCGGCCGGTCGCCCACCGGATCGTCAACGACCATGGCACGCAGTCCGAACGCCTCGTCCAGCAGCTCGGCGGTGATCACCTCACGCGGGTGTCCCTGCGCCAGGATCGAACCGGCCCGCATCACGATGAGGTTGTCGCTGTAGCGGGTGGCGAGGTTGAGGTCGTGCAGCACCATGACCACGGTGCGGCCCGACTCGTGCAGGTCGTCCACCAAGTCGAGCACATCGATCGCGTGCGCCAGGTCCAGGTAGGTGGTCGGCTCGTCGAGGAGCAGCAGATCGGTGCCCTGGGCCAGGGTCATCGAGATCCAGACGCGCTGCCGCTGCCCGCCGGACAGCGAGTCGACCGGGCGGTCGGCCAGATCCGCCACCCCGGTCAGGGCGAGCGCGCGCTCCACGACCCCGGCGTCGTCCGACGACCACTGCCGCAGCCAGCTCTGGTGCGGATGGCGTCCCCTGGCGACCAGGTCGGCCACCGTCAGCCCCTCCGGCGCGACCGGTGCCTGCGGCAGCAGGCCCAGCTTCTTCGCCACGTCGCGGGTTCTGAGCCGCGCGATGTCCTCGCCGTCCAGCACGACGCTTCCGCTGGCCGGTTTGAGCAGCCGGGTCAGGGTGCGCAGAAGAGTGGATTTTCCACAGCCGTTGGGACCGATGATCGTGGTGATCACGCCCGGCGGAATGGCCACGTCCAGGCCGTCGATGACGTTCCGGCCACCGTATCCGACGGTGACGCCCCTGGCCGCCAGCCGTGCGAGGCCCCGGGCCCCGGACTCGATCTCGGTGATGCACTCGGCGCTCACAAGCCCCCCTGTATTCAGGTTTGCCTAACTTTTTTATCATCTATCGGAGGTTCGCCCGCACCAGCAGATAGACGAGGAAGGGCCCGCCGATCGCGGCGGTGACCACCCCGACCGGGAGCGTGATCGGCAGGGCCGTGCGCGCGACCAGATCCGCGCCGATCAGCAGCAGCGCCCCCACCATGCCGGAGGCCACCATCGGCGGCGTCGGACACCTCGCCAGACGCATCGCCACCTGCGGCGCCACCAGCGCGACGAACGGCACCGGGCCCGCGGCGCTCACCGCCACCCCGGCCAGCAGCACCGCGCACAGCAGCAGGACGGCCCGCACCATCGCGTACCGGACGCCCAGGCCCGCGGCGACCTCGTCGCCCAGATGCATCGGCTTGAACTGGAACGCGGCACAGGCCACCACGGCCAGGATGACGAGCGTGCACCACAGCGCGATCCGGACCTCGCCCCACGACCGGTTGTCCAGCGAGCCGACCAGCCACGCCTGGGCCCGGGCCACGTCCTTGATGTCGGCCGTGACCAGCAGCCATGTCGTGATGGCCTCCATCACGGCGCTCACCGAGATGCCGATGAGGATGAGCCGGAAGCCGTCGATCCCGCGCCGCCACGCCAGGAAGTACACCAGCAGCCCCGTGCCGAGACCGCCCGCGAGCGCCGCCGCGGACAGGCCCACGGTGCTTTCGACCGCCGCGGCGGCCCCGCCCGACACCGTCACCAGGAACACCGAAACCGCTCCGGCGCCCCCGGTGATCCCCAGGATGTCCGGGCTGGCCAGCGGATTGCGCGCGATGGACTGCGTCAGCGCCCCGGACACCCCCAGCGCGATGCCCACGACGAGCCCGGCCAGGGCGCGCGGCATCCGCAGATCCATGATGACGAACTGGTCCACCCGCTCGCCCCGGCCGAGGATCGTCCTGACCACCTGGGGCAGCCCGATGGGGAACTCCCCGACGCCGATGGACAAGCAGAACACCAGGAAGACCGCCGCCGCCAGCAGCAGCGTCACGCAGACGAGCCAGGGCCGCCATACGAACGACACCCGACCGAGCCGCACGCCCGGCGCCACCGGCCGCTTCCCGTCTGCTCTCACATCGGTTCCCGCATCTGTTCTCACATCGGTTCTCACATCGGTTCTCACAGGTGTTCCGCTCATGCCTTCTTGAACTTTCCGCGCCACACCAGCGCCGCGAAGAACGGGGCGCCGAGGAGAGCCACGAGGACACCGGCGTCCAACTCGCCCGGCCGCACCACCAAGCGGCCCACGATGTCGCAGACCAGCAGGACGACGGCTCCGAGCAGACCCGCGTACGGCACCAGCCAGCGGTAGTCCGGCCCGGTCAGATACCGGGCGATGTGGGCCACCATGAGCCCGAGGAACGCGATGGAGCCGCACGCCGCCGTCGCCGCGCCCGCCAGCAGGGTGATGGCGAGGATGCCGATGGTCCGGCTCAGCGCGATGTTCACGCCCAGCCCCCGCGCCACGTCGTCCCCCAGGTTGAGCAGGTTGATGGCGGGCAGCGTGGTCGCCGCCAGCACCAGCCCGACGGCGACGAACCCGGTCACCGGCCAGATGACGTCGAATCCGACACCGGCGACCGAGCCCGCGTTCCAGAACCGCAGCGCGTTCAGCGACTTCTGGTCCGACAGCGCCACCGCCGTGGTCATCGCCGCGAGGAACACCGTGATCCCCTGCCCGGCCAGGGCGAGCGTCAGCGGATTCCCGGCGCCCCGGCCGACGCTCGCCAGCCCGAACACCACGACCCCGGCGACCGCCGCCCCCAGGAAGGCGAACCAGACGTACTGGAACGGATCGGCGAACCCGAACAGGGCGATCGCCGACACCACGGCGAACGAGGCGCCGGCGTTCACCCCCAGCAAGCCCGTGTCGGCGATCGGGTTCCGGGTGCACCCCTGGATCAGCGCCCCGCCGACCCCCAGCGCGATGCCCGCCACGATGGCGAGCACCGTCCGGGGCACCCGTACGGTCCGCACGATGAGCCGGATCTCGGTCAGCCGCTGGTCGGAGTCCGCTTCCGCGAACAGCCCGTGCCACACCTCGGCGGGGCTCAACGCGCGCGCGCCGACGGCCAGCGACACCGCCGCCGCGGCCACCAGGACCGCCACCAGCGTGCCCAGACCCACAACCCGCCGCCGACGAGCCGTCGTTGTGCCCCGGGATACGGGGCGCTCGATTACAGTCGTGCCCATGTCTCAGTACGTCATCCTTCGATCCACCGGGGGACGCACTAGCGCGCGGTGCCGACTCCGTCGGCCACCGACCGGGCCTCGACGGAAGCGGACCGCACGCCCCGGCCGATGAGCGAGTCCAGGATCTCGCCGACCCTGATCGCGGTGTTGGACAGCAGGGACGACGTGATGCCGTGGCTGTGCTCCGTGCCGCCCTGCAGATAGATGCCGCAGCGCAGGCCGGGGTCGGTAGCGATGCGGTAGTCCCGCTCGACCCGGACCCGCCCCTCGTCGTCGCGGACGCAGGCGTCGGCGACTTCGCCGAGGAGGCCGAGGGGGTCGACGGAGCTGTAGCCGGTGGCGAAGACCACGACGTCCGCGTCCAGGAGTGTCTCCTCGCCGGTGACGAGGGACTTCACGGTGGCCCGGACCTGGGCGGGTGTCTCCTTGACGTCGGTGAGGCGGGACACATTCAGGAAACGCAGCCGCTCGGCGCCGAGGACCTTCTCCTGGTACATCTGCCGGTACAGGTCGTCGATCAGGTCGATGTCGACCACGGAGTAGTTGGTGTTGCCGTGGTAGTCCATCAGCCGGCGCTTGACGTCTTCCGGAGCCGCGAAGTAGTCGTCGACCGCGCCGGGGTCGAAGATCCGGTTGGCGAAGCCGCTGTCGTCGGCGGGGCTGTAGCCGTAGCGGGAGAAGACCGCGCACACCTCGGCTCCGGGGAAGCGGCGGTGCAGATAGGCGACGTTCTCGGCGGCGCTCTGCCCGGCGCCCACGACGATGAACCGGGAGGGCGAGGTGGATTCCAGCCCGTCGGCCTTCGCCAGGAGTTCGGAGGTGTGCCAGACGCGGTCGCCGCGTTCCACGCCCTCCGGCATGAGGGGACGAAGCCCCGTCCCTATGACGAGGTTGCGGGCCCGGTGGACCTCCAGCCCCTCCCCCGACCGGACCGTCACATCCAGGTACTCCACGGCTCCGTCGCGGACAACGGGCGCGACGCCGACCACCTCGTGGCCGTAGGAGACCATGTCCCCGACCTTGGCCGCGGCCCACTCGAAGTAGTCGTGGAACTCCACCCGCAGCGGGAAGAGGTTCTTGTGGTTGATGAAGTCGATCAGCCGGCCCTTGCTCTGCAGATAGCAGAGGAAGCTGAACTCACTGGCCGGGTTCCGCAGCGTCACCAGGTCCTTGAGGAAGGACACCTGCATGGTCGCGTCGTCGATCAGCATGCCACGGTGCCAGCCGAAGCGCGGCTGCTGCTCGAAGAAGTGCGCGCTGATCGCCTCCGGCCCGTCGGCGCCTGCGTTGTGCTCGCCGATTGCGATCGCCATGGCCACATTGGACGGCCCGAAGCCGATGCCAATGAGGTCGTGGACCGGTAATGCGTCACCAGGAAGAACCCGTGACATGTCACTCCCATCGTGCGGGGCAATCGCCTGTCAGGCGTGGGGAAGTCGCGGTGGGCACGCCGACGGAGCGACACGCCAACAACTTAGGTGAGCCTAAGCTAAACCCGTGAGGCTGTCGATAGCCGGAAACAATCAATCCGAGCCCCACGTCCGCCAACTGGGCCACTAGATCGGAACGTTGCGGGCTAAGGCAAGCCTTGCTTTACTTGCCCCGGTCATCCCCTGCCGCGAGGAGGAACCCCATGCGGGTCGTCATGTTCGGTTACCAGACCTGGGGGCACCGCACCCTGCAAGCCCTCCTGGACTCCGAACACGACGTCTTACTGGTGGTGACCCACCCCAAGAGCGAGCACGCGTACGAGAAGATCTGGAGCGACTCCGTCGCCGACCTCGCCGAGGAGCACGGCGTCCCGGTGCTGATCCGCAACCGCCCCGACGACGACGAGTTGTTCGCGCGCCTCGAGGAGGCCGACCCGGACATCATCGTGGCGAACAACTGGCGGACGTGGATTCCCCCGCGCATCTTCGGTCTGCCACGCCGCGGCACGCTCAACGTCCATGACTCGCTGCTGCCGAAGTACGCCGGTTTCTCCCCGCTGATCTGGGCCCTGATCAACGGCGAGCCCGAAGTGGGCGTCACCGCGCACATGATGAACGACGAACTCGACGCCGGTGACATCGTCCGGCAGGAGGCGGTCCCGGTCGGCCCGAAGGACACCACCACCGACCTCTTCCACAAGACCGTCGGCCTCATCGCCCCCGTCACCATCGGCGCGCTCGACCTCATCGCCACCGGACAGACGGAGTTCACCAAGCAGGACCGGTCCCGGGCGACCTTCTTCCACAAGCGGTCCGCCGAGGACATCCGCATCGACTGGACCTGGCCCGCGCAGGACCTCGAACGCCTGGTCCGCGCCCAGTCCGAGCCGTACCCCAGCACCTACACCTTCCATAAGGGCAAGCGCCTCGAAATCCTGGCCGCGGACGTGTCCCGGAACCGGTACGGCGGCACTCCCGGCCGCATCTTCTACCGCGAGGGCGACGGCGTGGTGATCGTCACCGGCGCCGACGCCCGCACCGGCCGCAACCACGGCCTGGCCATCACCCGCGTACGCACCGAGGACGGCCACGAACTGGGCGCCACCGAGTACTTCACCTCCATGGGCGGCTACCTCACCAGCCACCCCTGAGCCACGCGTCGAGCGGTCCCGGGAGGGGTCCCGGGACCGCCGGGTTACAAACTCCGGGCCAGATTCCCTGTGAGGACCGGAGGATTCCTTGATGAGTACGGGCATGCGCCGACGCGCCGCGACGACCGCCGTGACGCTGACCTTGGCGGGCGCACTGGGAGGCGGCCTGATGGCGCCGGTGGCGTACGGGGCCGGGCGGGGGCCCTGTTACGACGGACGGTGCGCCATCACCGTGTCGAAGCCGCGGAGCATCAGCGTTCAACGCGGCACGTTCGGGTTCGGGAAGCTGAATGTCACGCACATCAGCTCCCGGTCCGTGAAGTTCTCGGCCACCAGCGGTGGAACGCGTCTGGGCGGCAGCGCCAGTCCGGGGAGCACGGTCCAGCTGAACAACCTGAGGATCTGGGTGAAGTCGGCCTCGGGCCACAAGGCCAGGCTCGTCCTCTCCCGCACCTGGTAGCGGCCGCACGTGCGTGGCCCCGTACCCGGTCCTGCCGGGTACGGGGCCACGCACGCCCGTGGGTCAGAGGTCGGCGGCGGCGCCGCGGAGGTTCTTGGCGGCCAGGGCGAGGCCCTCGGTCTGGGAGTAGGCGGCGTCCTCGTGCTCGATGTTGACGGCCATGTCCGGGTCGACCTCCGCGAGGGCGCGCAGGAACTCCGTCCAGTAGGCGGTGTCGTGCCCGAGGCCGACCGCGACGAACTTCCACGCCGGGTTCTCCGGCCAGGCGTTGCACCAGAAGCCGTAGCCGGTGGGCACCTTGCCGGGTGCGTCGGCGGGCACGCGGGTGAACGACGAGTCGAGTACGCCGCGGATGTCGGCGCCGGGGCAGAGTGTCGCGTCCTTCGCCGCGGCGTGGAACACCAGCGGGCCGAGCCACTTGATGGACGCCACGATGTCCATGCCCTGCCACATCAGGTGCGAGGGGTCCATCTCCGCGCCGACGTTGGTGGCGCCGGTCTCGTCGACCAGCCGCTTCAGGGTGACCGGGGAGAACACCACGTTGTGCGGGTGCATCTCGACGGCGACCCGGACGTCGTTCTCCCGGGCCAGCGCGTCGATCTCCTTCCAGAACGCGACGGCCACGCCCCACTGGTAGTCCAGGACGTCCATGTAGACGCCGTCCCACGGGTTCACGACCCAGGAGGGGTACTTGGCGTCGGGGTCGGAGCCCGGGGTGCCGGACATGGTGACCACGTGCTTCACACCGAGGAGGCCCGCGAGCCGGATGGTGCGGCGCAGGTCGTCGGCGTGTTTCGGACCGACGCCGGGGAGCGGGTTGAGCGGGTTGCCGTTGCAGTTGAGGCCGGTGAGCTCCATCCCGCGGTCGGCGAAGGTGGCCAGGTACTCCTCGCGTGCGGTGGCCGAGGAGAGCAGCAGGTCGACCGGGCAGTGCGGGGCGGGGATGAAGCCACCGGTGTTGACCTCCACGGAGGTCAGTCCGTTCTCCTTGAGGATGTCGAGGGCCTCGGTGAGGGTGCGGTCGTGCAGGCAGGCGGTGTAGGCGCCGAGCTTGAGAGCCATGGGCTTCGTCCTTCGTGGGGGGGGTCAGGAGGCGGGCGGGATGGTGACGGCGGCACCGCCGCTGCGGGAGGACTCGACGACGGCCTGGATGATCTCCATGGTCCGCAGCGCGTCGGCGAAGGTGGCGCAGGCCGGCAGCGGGTCGGTGACACCCGCGACCTGGTCGAGGAAGGCGCGGGCCTGGTACGTGAACATCTCGGCGTTGCCGCCGCCCACGCCCGGTGCCTCCATCGGGTAGCCGCCCTTGAAGTACGGCAGCTGCGGACCGGCGATGATGTGGCGCGCACCGCGGGTGCGGGCGTCCGGCTGGGCGTCGTCGAAGAGGTACTCGGCGGGCCGGTGCTGGTCGAACGCCGCCCGGCCGCCGAGTCCCACGACGTCGAAGGCGAGCCCGTTGGGCAGGCCGAAGGCGGTGCGCGACAGCGAGAAGGTGCCCACGAGGCCGGACTCGAAGCGTGCGGTGAAGGACGCGGTGTCCTCGTTCTCGACCTCGCCGAACTCATCCGAGACGGGCGCGGCGTTGTGCCCGACGACCGCGCCCAGCGGCAGCGGGCGCTTGGGGATCTGCGTCGACAGGGAGGCGCCGGATACCGCGGTGATGGGACCGGCGATGTACTCGGCGGCGTCGATGACGTGCGCGCCGACGTCCCCGAGCGCTCCGGAGCCGGGGCCGCCCTTGAAGCGCCAGCTCAGCGGGGAGTTCGGGTCGGTGGCGTAGTCACACCAGTAGCGCCCGCTGAACAGCGTGAGGTCGCCCAGCTCATCGCGGCGCACATGGTCGCGGATGGCGGAGATGGCGGGAGAGCGCCGGAAGGTGTATCCGACGGACGTCACGACATCGGCGGTGCGCTCGAGGTCGGCCATCGCGCGGGCGTCGTCGAGCGTTCCGGCCAGGGGCTTCTCGCACAGCACATGCTTGCCCGCGGCGACCAGGGCCTCGGCGATGGGGCGGTGCAGATCGTTGCCGACGACGATGCTGACGGCGTCGATCGTCGGGTCCTCGGCCACGGCCTCCCAGCTGGGGAGCGCCTTCTCGTAGCCGTACCGGCGGGCGGCGTCCTCGCCGAGCGCGACGTTGGCGTCGGCTATGGCGGCCAGGCGGACCGGCGGCAGACCGGCCGCGAAGACCGTGTTGACGTTGCGATAACCGGCGGCGTGGGTGCGGCCGGCCATGCCGGCTCCGATTACCGCGACGGACAGGGGCTTGCCGGACGTGGCCATGGGTGGGTGCCTTTCGACATGGACGGTGGTGGGTCGGGTCAGCGTGCGGTGGGGTGGTCAGGCGGCGGCCTGGCCGCGGAAGTGGGCCTCGATGGCTTCCATCGAGCGGCCTCGCGTCTCGGGGACGGTACGGAGGTAGTAGAAGATGGTGGCGACGTTGACCGCCGCGAAGAGCAGGAACGTGGCGCCGCCGATCGCGGCGATCAGCGGGGGGAAGGCCAGAGTCACCACGAAGTTGGCCGTCCAGGTGCCGAACACGGCCATGCCCATCGCGAAACCACGCAGCCGGAGCGGGAAGATCTCGGAGAGCATCAGCCAGAAGACGGTGGCGACACATCCCTGCATGAACAGCAGGAACAGCAGCATGGACGCGAGCACGAGGTAGCTGCGGGCGGTCGATGCGGGCAGGGCCAGGAAGCAGAAGGCGATCAGCACCAGGGAGACGGTGACGCCGATCTGTCCCGTCAGCAGCATCGGGCGCCGCCCGTACCGGCCCAGCAGCCACATGCCGGTGGAGACGGCGAGCACGGCGACGACGCCGTTGGCGATGGTGGCGGTCAGCGCGGCCTGGGTGCCGAGCCCGGTGTCCAGCAGGATCGTCGGCGCGAAGTACATGATCGAGTTGACGCCGGTGAGCTGGGTCAGCACGGCGAGCGCGAAGCCGAATATCACCAGGCGCCGCACCCACGGGGTGCGCAGGTCACCCCAACTCGCCCGCGGTTCACCGGCGTCGGCCATGACGCGCCGCTTGATCTCGGCGAACTCCGGCTCGACCACCTCCGGGTCGCGGATGAGGCCCAGGGTGCGGGCGGCGTCGTCGAAGCGGCCGCGGGAGGCGAGCCAGCGCGGTGACTCGGGCACGAACAGCATGCCGATCCACAGCAGCACGGCCGGGATTGTGGCCAGCGCGAGCATCCAGCGCCAGGCGTCTCCCTCGCCCATGGTCTTCGCGATGACCGCGTTCGAGGTGTAGGCCAGAAGCTGGCCGGTCACGATCATCAGCTCGTTCTGGGTCACCAGGCGGCCGCGGTGGGCGGCGGGGGCCAGCTCGGCGATGAAGACCGGCACGGTGGCGGACGCGCCGCCGACGGCGAGCCCGAGCAGGACCCGGAACAGCACCATCACCACGAGGTCCGGTGCGAGCGAGGTGCCCAGGGCGCCGACGAAGAACAGCACGGCGAGCCCGAGGATCGCCCGCTTGCGCCCGTAGGCGTCGGACAGGCGCCCGCCGTACAGGGCGCCGAACGCGGCACCCGCCACGAGGGAGGACGCGACGACCCCTTCGGTCAGGGGGCTGAGTCCCAGTCCGCCCTGCTCGGCCGAGAGGGCCATGAAGGGAAGCGCACCGGAGATGACGCCGGTGTCATAGCCGAAGAGGAGTCCGCCGAACGTGGCGATGACGGTGATGATCCGCAGTCTTCGGTAGACCTCCGGAGAGGCGTGGTCCGTGACGGCGTTGCTCTGTGTGGAGGCCTGTGGCGTGTCGTCCCTGACATCCATGGCCACCTCCAACGAGTTGGTGTGCGGGCGTAGTGGCTTTCCTGCGATGCGTCTTCCTGTGGTGCGCCAGCGGAGTTAAAGCGCTTTAAACGCGCCCTCGACGAGTACGATGCCCTCGCGTAAATGTCATGTCAATAGGTTGTCTCTACGCCGTTGCCCCGGCCCGTTACTCATCACCGGTTGCCCTTCGCGGCGAACGCGGCGACGGCGTGGACGTTGGCCTTGTCGACGAAAGCGGGGCCGGTCAGCACGGGCCGCTCGCCGCCGCCGCTGTAGTTGCCGTTGTTCTTGTAGAGCCACAGCGAGTCGACCGCCAAGTAGCCCTGGAGATAGGGCTGCTGGTCGACGGCGAACTGGACACTGCCTTTCTCGATGGCGGTGATGAGTTCCTTGTTGAGGTCGAAGGTCGCGACCTTCGCCTTGCCGCCCGCCTCCGACGCGGCCTGCGCGGCCGTGAGCGCGAACGGGGCGCCGAGGGTGACCACTTCGTCGATGGAGGCGTCCTGGGAGAGCTTGGCCTTGATCGTCGACTTCACCGAGGGCATGTCGGTGCCGTTGACGTAGAGGATGTCGGTCTTGCCGCCGAAGGTCTTCTTCACTCCGGCGCAGCGCTCTTCGAGGTTGACGTCCCCCTGGGCCTGGATGACGCACAGGGCGTGCTTGGCCCCGGTGGTGTTGATCTTGCTGCCGAGTGCCCGGCCGGAGACGGCCTCGTCCTGGCCGAAGAACGACAGCAGGCCCTGCTTCTTCCAGACGGACAGGCCCGCGTTGAAGCCGACGACCGGGATACCGGCCTTCTCGGCCTTGGCGACCACGGCCTTCAGGGCGTCCGGCTTGGCCAGGGTGACGGCGATGCCGTCGACCTTCTGGTCGATCGCGTTCCGCACCAGGTTGGCCTGGTCGCCCGCGCTCTCGTCGCCGGAGTAGATGAGCTTGACGTTGTCCTTGGCGGCGGCGGCCTGGGCGCCCTTGCGGATGGTGTCCCAGAAGGTGTCGCCGGAGGGTGCGTGGGTGACCATCGCGATCGTCATGCGGGGCGTGGAGGCCTTGCCCGCGGACACATTGTTTCCGGCCTCTTCGGCCTTCTTCCCGCCGGAGCCGGAACAGCCCGCGAGGATCAGGGCGGCCGAGGCGGCCACGGCGGCGACGGGGACGATTCTTCGGGAGCGGGAGAGCGAGAGGGAAACGCGGTTCATGGCTCGTGCACCTCACTGTGCGACGGGGAGGGGACGGAGAGGGAGAAGGAGAGCGGACCGAAGCCGGGCGCGCGCCGTGCGGTGTCGCACACGGGGGCCGACTTCACGGGGAACAACCAGGAGCGGTCCGGAGCGATTAAAGCGCTTTAAGTGCTGGTACTATCGACTCGTTTCAAGAGCGTGTCAAGGCATTGCGCGAGGAGATCGCTGTCCGGGAGGCACAGGTGGACGATGCCGATTCCGAGCGTCACCGGAACGGCGCGAACAAGCGCCCCCGGCTGGAGGACGTGGCCGCCCGCGTAGGCGTGTCCACCGCGTCCGTCTCCCTGGTGCTGCGCGGAGTGTCCGGCCCCAGCGAGCGCACCCGGCAGCGGGTCCTGAAGGCCGCGGCCGAACTCGGCTACCAGGTGGACCGCACCGCCAGCCTGCTCGCCAGCAGACGCACCCGGCTGCTCGGCGTCATGGTCGACGTCCACAGCCCCTACCACGCCGAAGTGGTCGACCATCTGCACTCGGCGGCCGAGGAAGTGGGCTACGACCTCGTCCTCAGCACCCTGACCCGGACCCGCGACGAGCACACCGCCGTCGACACCCTGCTGGCCTTCCGCAGCGAGGCCCTGATCCTCCTCGGCCCGACCTCTCCCGCCGACACCCTCGCCGCCCTCGACCGCAAGGCCCCGGTCATCGTCGTCGGCCGCCGGATCACCGACGAGCAGCTGGACGTGGTCCGCAGCGCGGACGACGACGGGGTCGGCCAGATCGTCGACCACCTGGTGGGGCTCGGCCACCGTGCCATCACCCACGTCGACGGCGGCAGGGGCGTCATCGCCACCGACCGGCGCCGCGGCTACCGCGCCGCCATGCGCCGCCACGGCCTGGAGACGCACATCAGCGTGCTGCGCGGCGACAACACCGAGGCGGCCGGTGAGCGCGCCGCCCGCCATCTCCTCGACGGCGCCGCGCTGCCCACCGCCGTCGTCGCCTTCAATGACCAGTGCGCCATCGGTGTCCTGGCCGCCCTCTCCCGCGCCGGTGTCGCCGTCCCCGGCGAGGTGTCCGTGGCCGGATACGACGACGACACGCTCTCCCGGCTGAGCTGCTTCAACCTGACCACGGTCAGCCAGAACGCCGAGGAACAGGCCCGCCACGCGGTGGCCGCCGCCGTCGACCGCCTCGACCAGGGCCGTACCAGCCCCCGCGAGGTCGTCCTGAGCCCGCGACTCGTCGTACGCGGCACCGTGGCCGAGCCCGCCCGCCCTGCCTGACCCACCTGCCCACCCGCCTCGCGAAACAGGGACTCCCCGCCCCGGGAGCAGTTTCCCGGGGACGGGGAGTCCCTCGCGTCACTCGGCAGAGCGCCCAGATCAGGACTGGGGGCGGCTGCCGTGGTTGGCACCGTTCTTACGACGGGCCTTCTTCTTGCGACGTCGCTTCGACGACATGTCGCCCTCCTTCCAACGATGCTCTACCTGTGCCGATCACATCGGTATCCCACGAGGTGATCATGGCGCGCTTACCCAGCTCGCCACGCGTCACCCTTCATTGTGAAGCACCTCACGCCACGTTCACTCACCGACCTAGCTTGCTAGGATGCTAGCATCGCCCATTGTGGGCGATGAGGATGTCAAGCAGTTCAACGTGTACCTGCCGATCGGACTGATCAAGCAGGTCAAGTACCGCGCCATCGAGTCGGGCATGTCGTTGTCGGCGCTGGTCGCCGACGCGCTGCGCACCTACCTCGACGACGCCGACAACTCCGGACAGCAATCGACCGAACAGGAGATCTGACATGGCGACCGAAGGCATCGAGGCCGTGTTCCTGACGACACACAACTGGGGCAAGGCGGCCAAGTTCTTCCAGACACTCGGCTACGAGCTGGAGTTCGCGACGGATCACAGCTCCGGCCAGCTCCGCAACGGCGACGGGCCGTATGTGTTCATCGCCGAGGTCCCCGAGGACCAGGAGCCCGAGACGCGGATCGTCCTGAAGGTGCCCGACGCGGACGCGCTCCGTACCGATCCGGCTGTCGTCGAGGTAGTCACACCGTTCGAGGACACGCACTTCGGGACCAGGGAAATGACCGTCCGCGACCCCGACGGGCGGGTGTGGAGCCTCCAGGCTCCCGCCGGGAACTGACCCACGGCGAAAGGGAAAGCCATGACAGACGAGCAGAACCAGGCGCCGGACAGCACCGCCGTGCGGACCGCACTGTGGCGGGCCATGCATGTCCAGGTGGACCCGCCGCCGCATGTGATCGAGGACGAGATCGGGCTGCGGCTGGCGGCTCCCGGGGAGGCGTGGCGGGAGCGGCCGGACATGGAGCCGCACGCCACCAGGGCGTTCCGGGCGGCCATGGTGGCGCGCGCCCGTTTCATCGAGGAGCTGATCACCGAGCGGGCCGGGCACGGGGTGGGCCAGTACGTCATCCTGGGAGCCGGTCTGGACACCTTCGCCCAGCGCAGGCCGGAAATCGCCTCCCGGCTGCGGATCTTCGAGGTCGACCAGCCCGGCCCCCAGGCCTGGAAGCGCCGCCGCCTGGCCGAACTCGGCTATGGCATCCCGGAGTGGCTGCACCTGGTGCCGTTCGACTTCGAGGCGGGCGGGTCCTGGCTGGAGCGGCTGGCCGCTGCCGGTTTTGACGCCGGGCAGCCCGCGGTCGTCGTCTCCACCGGCGTGAGCATGTACCTCACCAAGGACGCCACCACCGCCACTCTGCGCCGGATCGCCGGGCTCGCCCCCGGTTCGACGCTCGCCATGACCTTCCTGCTGCCGCCCGGCCTTGTCGACGAGGCCGACCGCCCCGGCCTCCGGGCGAGTGAGGAGGGCGCACGAGCCTCGGGAACGCCGTTCCTCAGCTTCTACACCCCGCCGGAGATGCTGGCCCTGGCCCGCGAGGCCGGTTTCCGGGATGTCCGCCATGTATCGGGGGCCTCGCACGCCGAGCGCTACTTCGCCGACCGTGCCGATGGCCTCCGTCCGTCCAGTGGCGAGGATCTGCTGCTGGCCACCACCTGACGTCCCGCCATGTACCCAGTATCTGGCTGATCGCCACGCTGCTCGCCGTCGTCGCCCTGACGCCGGCCAGCTACCGGTGGGCGGTGCGCAGTGGCTTCCGCACCGAGCAACTCGACCGCGCCCTCGCGGAGGACTATGCCGGCCCCGGAACCGCCCCGCGGCTGAGGTGGTAAACGCCCTTTCGGGTGGGTACGTGGCATGGTGTGCGCTGGCTGAGCAATGTCCGGACAGCGATTGCGTTCGCCCTGGTGGGGCCGCTGATCGTGTCGCTGCTGCTGGTGCCGTTCCGTACCGTCTTCCCTCGGACCGACGCGGCTCTCGTGCTGGTGGCCGTGGTGGTCGCCGTGGCGGCCCTGGGCTACCGGAGCGCCGGTGTGATCGCGGCGCTGTCGGCCACCCTCTGGTTCGACTTCTTCCTGACCCGTCCCTGGGACGCGCTGTCCGTCACCAGCGCCCAGGAGGGCTGGACGGCCGTCCTGCTGCTCACCATCGGTCTCGCCGTCTCGGAACTGGCGGTTCGCGCCCTCAGCCAGCGGGACCGGGCGCGGGCGGCACACGGCCGCCTCACGCTGCTGCACGACGCCGGTACGGCCATCGGCGCCACCCTCGACGCGGAGCGGACCGCGCGGGAGCTGGCGCAGGTGGCGGTCGGCCGGTTCGCCGATGTCGTCACCGTCGATCTGGCGGTGTGCGTCCTGGCCGGGGAGGAGGTGCCGCCGGACGGCGCCACGCGGGTGCGCCGGGTGGCCCTGGCCGGGGCCCGCCGACACCATCCGCTGCTCCCCGTCGACGGACCGCCCAGGCTCGCCCTGTGCGGGGCGCGGGAGCGCGGTTCACCCTGGGAGCGGCCGAGGCTCGAACCCGATGTGCGGGCCTGCCCCGACTGGCAGGCGCTGGTCCCCGAGCCCGCCGGGGCGGTGCTGGACTACGGCATGCGCTCGCTGATCACGGCTCCGCTGCGGGCGCGGGGCAGTGTGCTGGGGATGGTCGGCTTCTGGCGTACGCGGGACACCCCGCCCTTCACCGAGAGCGATCTGTCCGACGCCGGGGAACTGGCCGCCAAGGCCGCCGCCGCCATCGACAACGCGCGCCGCTACACCCGTGAGCGGGCCACCGCGCTGGCGCTGCAGCGCAATCTGCTGCCCCGGCATCTGCCCGGGCAGACGGCCGTGGATGTGGCATCGCGCTATCTGCCCGCGGATTCGCGAGCCGGAGTGGGCGGCGACTGGTTCGATGTGATCCCGCTCTCCGGCAGCCGTGTCGCGCTCGTCGTCGGGGATGTGGTCGGCCACGGCATCAACGCCTCCGCCACCATGGGACGGCTGCGCACCGCCGTGCGCACGCTGGCCGATGTCGACCTGCCGCCCGACGAACTCCTCACCCACCTCGACGACCTGGTCGTCCACCTCGGCGAAGACGAGCAGGACACCACCGCGGACGCGGACCCCGACCCGGGCGCAGACACCGGGACGGACACGTACCCGGGCACCGACACCGCGGCCACCGGCGGGGTGGGAACGACCTGTCTGTACGCGGTCTACGATCCGGTCTCCCGGCACTGCGCGCTGGCCTCGGCCGGTCACCCGCTGCCCGTCCTCGTCACCCCCGGCGGCAGGGCCGACCTGGTGCGCGGCTTCACCGGCCCGCCGCTCGGAGTGGGCGGCCTCCCCTTCGAGACCACCGAGATGGACCTGGCCACCGACAGCGTCCTCGCCCTGTACTCCGACGGTCTGGTGCGCTCCGGCGACCGCGACATCGACGCGGGTCTGACCAAGCTGTGCGACGCGCTGTCGGTGCCGGAGACGTCGCTGAACGGGACGTGCGACACCGTCCTGCGCACACTGGCGGACGACCGCCCGGCGGACGACATCACCCTGCTGCTCGCCCGTACCCGCGCTCTGGCCCCCGACCGGGTCGCCGACTGGGATATCGCCGCCGACCCGGCCCTGGTCGTGCACGCCCGGAAGCTGGCCGTGGAGCAGCTCGACGCATGGGGGCTGTGGGATCTGGCGTTCATCACCGAGCTGCTGGTCAGCGAACTGGTCACCAATGCCATCCGCTACGGCGCCGCCCCGATCCGCCTGCGGCTGATCCGCGACCGCAAGCTGATCTGCGAGGTGTCCGACGCCAGCAGCACCACTCCCCATCTGCGCCGCAGCCGGGTCTACGACGAGGGCGGCCGTGGCCTGGTGCTCGTCGCACAGCTCAGCCACAACTGGGGGACGCGTCAGACCACCGCCGGAAAGACCATCTGGTGCGAGCAGAGGCTGCCGGGTGCTAGCCGAGCTTCTTGAGCAGCTCGGTGGCGAGGGCGGCGGAGGAGGCGGGGTTCTGGCCGGTGACCACGTTGCGGTCGACCTCGACGTGCGGGGCCCAGGCGTCGCCGGTCTCGACGGTGAGCCCGGCCTCGGTCAGCCGGTCCTGCAGCAGCCACTTGGCGTTGTCGGCGCCGCCTGCCAACTGCTCTTCGGCGTTCGTGAACGCGGTGATCCGGTAACCGGCGTAGGCGTTGGTGCCATCCTCCTTGACGGCGGCCAGCAGCGCGGCCGGGCCGTGGCACACCACGCCCACCGGCATCCCGGACTCCACCGCCCGCGTCAGGAGCCGCCCGGAGTCGGCGTCGACCGCGAGGTCCTCCATGGGGCCGTGGCCGCCGGGAACGTAGACCGCGTCGAAGTCCTCCAGCCGCACCTCGGCCAGGACAGCCGGGTGGCGGAACTCGGCGGCGGTCTCCACCACCTTCGTGAGCCTCCCGGCCTCCTCGGCGCCACCGGCGGCCTCCGGAGCCAGGCTGACGGGGTCGACCGGCGACACCACACCGCCCGGGGTGGCCACGGTGACCTCGTGCCCGGCACCCTTGAAGGCCTCCAGCGGAACGACGGCCTCTTCCGCCCAGAAGCCCGTGCGGTGCTTGCCGCCGTCCGCGAGCGTCCACGCGTCGGCGCCGGTCATCACAAAAAGAATCTTCGCCATGGTTGTCTCCTCGTAGCGGTGTTCCGTGGCCTTCCCGCACACTAGGTCCGCTGGTCGTTGAAGATCCAATCACCGGGTCGGCGCCGTCTTCCGATGAGGCCCGGCCCATTTCCGGATCATCACTCTGCGCACGATCCCGACGATCGATTAGGCTCGGCAGATGGCAAAGTACTTCGATGTTCACCCGGACAACCCGCAAGCGCGCACCATCGGCAATGTGGCGGAAAGGATTCGTTCGGGCGCCCTGGTGGCCTATCCGACGGATTCCTGCTTCGCGCTCGGCTGCCAGATGGGCAACCGCGACGGCATCAGCCGTATCCGGTCGATCCGCAACCTCGACGACCGTCACCACTTCACTCTGGTGTGCCAGGATTTCGCGCAGCTGGGTCAGTTCGTGCACATCGACAAGGATGTGTTCCGGGCGATCAAGGCGGCGACGCCCGGCAGCTACACCTTCATCCTGCCCGCGACCAAGGAAGTGCCGCGGCAGCTGCCGCATCCGAAGAAGAAGACGGTCGGCGTGCGGATTCCGGACCACACCGTCACTCAGGCGCTGCTCGCCGACCTCGGCGAGCCGCTGCTGTCCAGCACTCTGCTGCTGCCCGGCGAGGACGAGCCGCTGACTCAGGGCTGGGAGATCAAGGAACGGCTCGACCATGTGGTGGACGCCGTGGTCGACTCGGGAGAATGCGGGACCGAGCCGACCACGGTCATCGACTTCTCCGACGGCGAGGCCCAGATCGTGCGCCGGGGAGCGGGCGACACCGCGCGGTTCGAATAAGGCTCAGTCGTCGATGCACTTGGGGTACTTCGCACCCCGGTCGCAGTCGTGGTAGTCGTACTTACTGACCCGGAACTTCTTCTCCGAGCCACCCTTGGCGGGGTCGACGACCAGATAGAACTTCTTCCCGTCCTTGACCTTTTCGGTCACCTTCCCCTCCGGGCCTTTGTCGAAGTCCTGCGCGCACCCGGTGAGGGCGAGGGCTGTCACGGCCACGAGAGCGAGAGCGGGGGCGAGGCGGCGTTGCATGTGGTGCTCCTGATCGACTGGAAGACGAGGGCAGTCTAGGGTGATCCGCCGCCCCGCCGAGCGGGCAGGGTCCGCCGATCACACCCCCTTCACAACCGCGCCCAACACCCCCTTCTGTCAGATCTCTTGACGCCCCGGCAGCCCCGCCTTAGCTTCGGCGTTTATAAATGCGGACCGAGTACGCACATGTAGACAGCCTCGGGGGCCAGGATGAGATCGGACCGGGCGCGCACCGTGCTCACCCTTGTGGTCTCGGGGACGATGTTGCTGACCAGCGCGTGCGCCGTGGCGAACAGTGACGCCGCGGGGGATGCCGGGAGCGCGGGCGGCGGCACACTCCGGGTGGTGCTCACCCAGGAGCCCCCGACGCTGGAGCCCTGCGAGTCGTCGCTGACCGCGACCGGAGTCGTCGTCCGCTCGAATGTCACCGAACCGCTGGTCGAACGGGACCCCGCCTCGGGCAGGCTGGAACCGCTGCTGGCCACCGGCTGGCGGCAGACCAAGCCCACCACGTGGACCTTCGGCATCCGCTCGGGCGTGACCTTCCAGAACGGGCGGCCGTTCACCGCGCGGGACGCCGCCTTCTCCATCGAACGCGCCGTCAACTCGGATCTCGCCTGCAATGTGGACGGCTATGTCTTCGGCGACGAGAAGCTCGACGTGCGGGCGGTCGGCGCCACCCGGCTGACCGTCACCACACGCACGGCCGACCCCATCCTCCCGCTGCGGCTCAGCTTCATCGAGATCGTGCCGCGCACCACCGACACCACGGCCAAGGTGCGGATACCGGTCGGGACCGGCCCCTACGCCGTAGGGAAGTGGGAAACCGGCGTCTCGATCTCCCTTGCCCGCAACGACCGTTACTGGGGCAAGCCGCCCGCCTATCCCCGGGCCAGATATGTCTGGCGTGGCGACGCCAGTGTCCGCGCCGCCATGATCGACAAGGGCGAGGCCGACATCGCGACGGCGCTGGACCCCGTGGACGCGGCCAAGGACACCACCGTCGCCTACCCCAACAACGAGACGACCGCCCTGCGGCTGGACGGCCGCGAGGCGCCGCTGGACGACATCCGGGTACGCAAGGCGATCGGCATGGCCGTCGACCGCACGGGCATCGTGGACGCCCTGCTCGGGGGACTCGCCCGGCCCGCCGCGCAGCTCGTCCCACCCGGCGTGGTGGGCCACAACGACGGCCTCGCCACCACCCCGTACCAGGTGGCCACGGCCCGCAAGCTGGTTCGACGGGCCGCCGCCGACGGTGTCCCGGTCCACCGGCGGATCACCCTCGTCGCGCGCAACGGCCAGTTCGCCGGGATCGCGGAGGTGGCCGAGGCGCTGCAGTACCAGATGGCGCGCATCGGGCTGAACGTACGGATACGGATGGCGGACACCGCAACCCATCTCCAGTACCAGCTGCGGCCACTCCCCCGCGGCGTCGGGCCGATCGCGCTGCTGATCATGCACGGCAACCAGGCCGGGGACGCGGCCTTCACCACCAGTCAGTACCTGCTGAGCGACGGACCCCAGTCGACCTTCGGCACCCCGCGGCTCGACCGGCGGATCGCCGCGGCGAACGCGCTGTCCGGCAAGGCCCGGCAGAAGGCCTTCGCCGAGGTGCTCGCCTACCAGAACGAGAAGGTCGCGCAGTACGCCTACCTGGCCCATATGCGCGGACTGCTCGGGCTGTCGCCCTCGGTGCGGTACCGCCCGGACTCCGCCACCGGCGACGAGATGCGGCTGGCCGAGGTCCGCCCGGTGGCGGCGGGGAACCGCTGATATGGCGTCCTTTCTGCGCAAACGCGTCGTCTCCAGCGCGATCCCCCTGGTGTTCGTGGTGCTGGGCGTGTTCTGTCTGGCCCGCCTGACCGGCAACCCCGTCGACCTCTACCTCCCGCTGAGCGCCACCCCCGAGCAGCGCGCGGAGTTCTCCGCCGCCCATGGCTTCGACGACTCCCTCCCCGTGCAGCTGTGGGACTACCTCGGCAACGCGGCGCGACTCGACTTCGGGGTATCGCTGCGCACCGGGGAGCCCGCCGACGCGATGGTCCTGGAGGCGTTTCCCGTCACCCTCCAGCTCGCCGGGATGACGATGCTGCTGGCGGTCACCGGCGCCCTGCTGGTCGGCAGCCTCGCCGCCTACCGGCCGCAGTCGGCCGTCGACCGGCTCGCGGGTCTGCTGTCGATGACCGCGGCCAGCATCCCTGACTTCTGGTTCGCCATCATGGGTGTGCTGGTCTTCGGAGTGGCGCTGGACTGGCTGCCGACCTCGGGCACCCTGGGCGGTCCCGAGGTATGGGTACTGCCGCTCGCCACCTTGCTGATCCGCCCGTTCGGAGTGCTCGTCCAGGTGGTCCGCGGCAGCATGGTCGGCGCGCTGTCGGCCCCGTACGTCAAGGTCGCCCGCAGCAAGGGGGCGGGTGCCCTGCGCGTGGTGTTCGGGCACGCCCTGCGCAACGCCGTCACCCCCGTCCTGACCGTGGCCGGGGATCTGGCCGTGGGCCTCGTCAACGGCGCGGTGGTCGTGGAGACCATCTTCGGCTGGCCCGGGATCGGCAAGCTCATGATCGACTCGATTCTCCAGCGCGACTTCGCGGTGTTGCAGGCCGCCGTCCTGCTCACCGCCGTGACGATCTTCGCGCTGAACATCCTCGTCGACGTCTGCCACGCGCTGATCGACCCCCGCGTGCGCCAGGCGGTACCGGCGTGAGCGAAGGAGTCACCATGTCCGCCCCCGACGGCCGTATCCCCTCCGGTGCGGCCACCTCCTCGCGTTCCCGTCCGCCCCGCTGGTGGCTGCTGCTCGGCCGGGACCGGACCGCGGCCGCCGCGGCCACCGTCCTGGCCCTGGTGTTCCTCGTCGCGCTGTGCGGCCGGCTGTTCCTCGGCGACCGGGCGGTACGGCAGGATCTGCGCGCCTCGCTGCGCCCGCCCTCCCTGGACCACGGCGTCTCCGGGCTGCTCGGCACGGACGTGCTGGGGCGCAGCGTGCTGGCGCGGCTGGTGGACGCCGCCGGGACGACGCTGTCCATCGCGGTGCCCGCGGTGCTGTGCTCGCTGCTGATCGGCTCGGCGCTGGGGCTGTGGGCCGGGTACCACGGTGGGATGCGCGAGAGCGTCGCGATGCGGGTCGCCGATGTCATTCTCAGCTTTCCGTCCCTGCTGATCGCGGTGGTCGTGCTGTACGTCTTCGCACCCGGCGCGATGAACATCGTGCTGATCCTCGCCGTCGCGCGCATCCCCATCTATCTGCGCACCGCCCGCGCGGAGGCGGCCGAGCTGAGGAGCCGCCTGTTCGTCGACGCGGCCCGGACCTTCGGTACGCCCGCCTCGGCCATCATCGTCCGGCATCTCCTGCCGATCGCGCTGCCGACGCTGCTGACCGTGGCCACGCTCGACTTCTGCTTCGTCATGCTGACCGAGTCGTCGTTGAGTTTCCTCGGTATCGGCATCCAGCCGCCCGAGGTGAGCTGGGGGCTGATGGTGGCCCAGGGGCGCCAGTACCTGCGGACCGCCTGGTGGATCGCCGTGCTGCCGGGGCTCGCCATCATGCTCACCACGGTGTCGGCCACGGTGCTCGCCGCCTGGGTGCGCCTGGCCACCGACCCCGGGCAGCGCTGGCGGCTGACGCTGCCCCGCAAGCGGCGCGGCGCCCGGGCCGCCGTTCCCCCGGAGATGATCGCGTGAAGCCACCGGAGCTCCCCTCGCCCGGCCGCCCGGTTCTGGAGGTCGACGGGCTCCGCGTCGATCTGCACACCCCCTCCGGCACGGTCCGCGCCGTCGACGGGGTCAGCTTCGGTGTGCACAAGGGGCGCACCCTGGCGCTGCTGGGCGAGTCCGGCTGCGGGAAGTCGATGACGGCGCTGTCCATCGCCGGGCTGCTCGACCCCGTGGCCGAGGTGACGGGCGGGTCCGTGCGGGTGTCCGGCACCGATGTGGTGCGGTCGAGCCGGGCCGAGCGCAGAAAGCTGGCCGGTCCTGTGCTGTCGATCGTCTTCCAGGACGCGCTGGCCGCGCTCAACCCCGTACAGCCGGTCGGCCGTCAGCTCGCGGAGCCGTTCCGCATCCATCGCGGGCTGTCGCGGCGCCGGGCCGCGGAGCGGGCGGTGGAGCTGATGACCCGTGTCGGCATCCCCGAGCCCCGGCTGCGGGCCCGCTCGTACCCGCATCAGTTCTCCGGCGGTATGCGCCAGCGGCTGCTGATCGCGATGGCCGTCGCCCTGGACCCCGATGTGCTGATCGCCGACGAGCCGACGACCGCGCTCGACGTCACCGTGCAGGCGCAGATCATGCGGCTGCTGCGGGATCTGCGGACCGAGCGGGAGATGGCGCTCGTGCTGATCACCCACGACCTGGCGGTGGTCGCCCGGCACGCGGACGATGTGGTGGTCATGTACGCGGGCACGGTGGTGGAGACCGGCCCGGTGCGGGACGTGTTCTCCCGCCCCCGCCACCCCTACACCAAGGGGCTGCTCGACTCCGTTCCCGAACACGCCGTCAGGGGCCGCCCGCTGCCCGCCGTCCCCGGCAGCCCGCCCGAGCTGAGCGCGGTGCCGTCCGGCTGTGTCTTCCGGGCCCGGTGTCCGCTGGCCGCCGAACGGTGCGCCCGGGAACGCCCTCCGCTGGAGTCCGTGGGCGTCTCCCGTTCGGCCGCCTGCCACTTCTCCGAGGAGCTCGACCGTGGCTGAGACCCCCGGAACACCTCTGCTCGACGTCCGCGGCGTGACGAAGTCGTTCGGCCACGGCCGACGCCGCCTGACCGCGGTCGACGGCGTCGACATCCGGGTCGGGCGCGGCGAGACCCTCGGCCTGGTGGGCGAGTCCGGCTGCGGGAAGTCGACCCTGGCCCGGGTGGTGCTCGGGCTGGAGCGGCCGGACGCGGGGTCGGTGCGCTTCGACGGCACCGACCCGTTCACCCTGAAGGGCCGGGACCTGCTGGCCTGGCGGCGCCGGATACAGATGGTGTTCCAGGACCCGTTCGCCTCGCTCAACGCCCGGATGTCCGCGGGTGACCTCATCGGCGAGCCATGGCGCACCCACCGCGACATCGTGCCCACGGCGCGGGAGCGGGACCGCCGGGTCCGCGAGCTGCTGTCCCTGGTCGGACTGCGGGAGAGCGACGCCGGCCGCTACCCGAACGAGTTCTCCGGCGGGCAGCGGCAGCGCATCGGCATCGCCCGCGCGCTGGCCCTCGAACCCGACCTCATCGTGTGCGACGAGCCGGTGTCCGCGCTGGACCTGTCGGTGCAGGCCCAAGTACTCAATGTGCTCGGCGAGTTGCGGACCCGGCTCGGTGTTTCCTACGTGTTCATCTCGCACGACCTGTCCGTGGTCCGGTACATCTCCGACCGGGTGGCGGTGATGTACCTGGGCAAGGTCATCGAACATGGCCGCGCCGACGATGTCTTCGACCGGCCGCTGCACCCGTACACCGCCGCCCTGATGTCCTCCGCTCCCCGGCTCGATGTGTCCGGGGCGGCGCCCGGGGAGGAGATTCCGCTGCGCGGGGAGATCCCCTCCCCGTACGGCATTCCCTCGGGCTGCCGGTTCCGTACCCGCTGCTGGAAGAGCGAGGCCCGGTGCGCCGAGACCGCCCCTTCGGCCGTCACCCGTGAACCGGCGCCGCCCGCCGGGCGGGAGCGGCACGAGGGTCTGTGCCACTTCCCGCTCGACGGCTGAGGGCGGTCAGGAGGGGTTGTCCGCGTGGGTGAGGGTCGTCCAGGCGTTGAAGTAGTTGTCCGTGCCGGACGGGCGGTGTGCCTCGGTGTACTTCTGGGTGTTGGACATGGCGATGCCGAGGCGGTTGTGGAGGGCGTTGAAGCCGACCTCGGTGACCTGGTCGAGGCCCTTCTTGACCGAGCCGCCGCACAGCCAGGACGGCACGGTGGCGCCGTTCTCGTAGGTGGTGTGGAAGCCCAGCGCCTGGCGCAGCCGGTCCTGGATCTTCGGGTAGAGGTCCTGGCCCTGGATGCGGCTGGTCTCGGCGATGTCCGCGATGGAGGCGATGCCCCAGCCGGTGTGCCCGAAGTCGCGGCAGGTCTCCTGGGAGAGGCCGTCGGCGAAGGTGCTCTGGCCCTGCCAGTACTTGATGATCTCGGCCTTGGTGTCGATGCTGCTGTTCGCGGGCGGCTTGGGCAGATCGCCGTCGCCGGTCAGATACACGTACGCCGGAACGCGGGCGAGGTAGGTGCTGACGGCCTTGTCGTAGCTGGTGCGGTCCTCGATGAAGACGGAGATGCCGATCGCCGCCTCCGTCATGACCAGTTGCCAGTTGCCGTTCTTGGTCTCGGCGCCGCTGATCACCTCGGGGAGGTATACGTCGCGCAGCATGGTCGCGAAGCGGCCCGCGCCCGCCCAGCCGCCGTCGTAGGTGTACTTGATGATCTCGGCGGCCCGTGGCCAGGTGGAGCCGGACCAGCCGGTCTGCAGCGGGGCGTTGCTGTTGGTGTGGTCGGTGATGGTCGCGGACCAGGCGTCCATGATCTCGATGGACTTCTTGGCGTATCTGCTGTCCCGGGTGAAGTACCAGGCGAGCGCGTCGGTGTAGGCCGCGATGGCGTCCTGGCGCTCGTCGGTGCAGCCGTAGTTGGGGTTGGACGACGATCCGCACTCCACGACGGCGCGTGGCTTCGGGGTGCGCGACAGTGAGGCGTAGGAGCTGGCCATCATGTCGTCGTACGCGGCCTTCCAGGGCTGCTGACCTGCCTGCACCTTGCCCCGGGCGTAGTCGAGCTGGGCCTGGCTGACCAGCACTCCGGGGTGGGTGAAGGCGGTCGGCGCGGCGGCGGCGCGCGGGGCCGGGCCGGTGAGCTGAAGGCTCACCAGGGCGGCCAGCAGGGTGAGAACACTGAGCAGCGCGGTTCTGGTTCTGATTCTGGTTCCGGCTCTGGCTCGTGCCATCCGATGACCTCTTCCATGCTCGTTGGCCTGGACCATACGGATAGTCGTGGGCATGTCAATGAATGTCAATGGACGTGTATGTGGCCGGTGTTCACCTCCTTGTCCGTGGCTCGTGAGCGGGCGCCCGGCACCGGCACCTGCCGGGCGTCGCCCGGTCACGTACGATCCGGGCAGTGCGGGGTCTGCCATCGGACACCCTTGGCCCCGCCGCCCGTCAGCAAGGACAGCAAGGAGTTCCCATGTCCAAGCCGCCGCTGCCGCCCGAGGCCGTCGCCCTGCTGCGCCGCCCCAATCCCGCCGTCATGGCTACCGTGCGCTCGGACGGCACCCCCGTGTCCACTCCCACCTGGTACGCGTGGGAGGACGGCCGCCTGCTGGTCAACCTGGACGACGGCCGGGTGCGGCTGAAGCATCTGCGCCACGATCCGCGGGTGACCCTCACCGTCCTGGACAAGGACGACTGGTACACCCATGTCACCCTCATCGGGCGTGTCGTGGAGATCCGCCAGGACGAGGGCCTGGCGGACATCGACCGCATCGCCCGCCACTACATCGGCGGGCCCTACCCGGACCGGGACCGCACCCGCACCAGCGCCTGGGTCGAGGTCGAGCGGTGGCACGGCTGGGGTGCGATGAAGGACAACGACCAGGCGTCCACGTAAGCCGTCGACAGCACCGATACCGCCTTCCTCCGGCCGCTCCGGCCCGGGGCAGGGGTGTTTTCGCAGCGGGGCGGCGTTCTCACCCGCCCACGGGGGCGGCCTCCCTCAGGCGCTCCGGGGCCGCCGCCACCGCCGCCTTCACCGCGTCCTCCGCGTCCTCCGTGATGCCGAACTCCACCCGCGCGCGGTCCACCATCCGGCGGGCGTGCCGCAGTCCGATCCGGTCCAGGACACCGGCCAGCTCGGCCAGATCGGCGGCGGTCAGGGTGCGGTCACGCCCCAGCCGGGCCAGGGACTTGACGAGCCCCAGCCTGGCGAGGGCCTCGCCACGCGGCTCGCTCATGGTGCGGAACTCGGCCAGTGCCTCCCGGTAGACATCGCGCGCCTCCGCGAAGCGGCCCGCGCGATAGAACACATTGCCCCGCATCTTGTGGTTGTAGGCCAGCGCGCTCATCAGGTTCATCGCGCGACACGCCACCTCCGCCTGGGAGAGCAGGCCCAGCGCACGGTCCGCGTCCCCGTCGCGCACGGAGACGATGTCGGCCAGCCCCCGCAGCGCCCAGGCGTGTCCGCGCCGGTCATCGGCCTGCGCGGCGATCGCCGCGGACTCCTCGAACATCGCGTACGCCGTGTCGTACGACCCGGTGTTGCGATGCATCTGGGCGATCCCCTCCAGCGCCCATACGGTGTGCCGCGCCTCACCGCGCTCCCGCGCCTCGGCGAGAAGCTGCTCGTGCAGCGCGCCCACGGCCTCGTAATCCCCCTGGATGCGGCCCGTCTCCGCCAAACCGGCGAGCGAGTAGCCACGGGCGAGGATGTCCCCACCGCGCTCCCCCAGTTCGGCCGCGAATCCGAGCAGGCGCCACGCCAGCGCCAGTGCGCCACGCTGCCGGGCGAGCGTGCCGCCGCTCCACAGCGCCCACGCCATCGCCCCGGCATCCCCCGCCCCACGGGCCGCCCGGTAGCTGGCCTTCCACTCGCGGTCGGCATCCGTCACCTGCCCCAGCCTGCGGTGGGCCTCCGCCACTGCCAGCCCCGAGCGTGCCGCCTCACGCGGGCAACCGCTCCGCTCGGCCGCCCGCAACCGCTCGGTGCCCGCGGCCAGTACATCGACCAGCGAAGAGTTCACGGACAGGGAGGTGAGGGAGCCCTGGTACTCCGGGGCGAATGCCTTGCCGTACATGGGTACGCGCCTTTCCGTCTGCGATCTGCCGGAGCGCGCGCCATCTTTCTGTCCACTCCCACTATACGCCGAGTGTATAGCGAGTCGGAAACAACCCCCTCCGGGTTGTCCGCCGCGCGTCCGTTGTCGATCAAGACGCGTTTTGGCCCGGCGAGGTTGTCCGGCCTTTCACGTGGTGTGTTCGGGCGGGTTGATCCGCGAGGTTTTGACGGCGGAGGGGCCGGTGCCCCACTTGTCGAGGATGCGGGCGTAGACACCGTCCTTGATCAGCTCGTTGACGGCGGACTGGAAGGCCCGGGTGAGGCGTGATCCCTTCTTGAAGGCGAAGCCCACGTCGAGCCGGTGGTACTCACCGAGGAAGCTGCTCTGGGCGGCCTGCTGCGCCGCCTGGTGGCGGAGGCCGTTGATGGTGGACATCTCCACGTCGATCCGGCCCTGCTGGAGCGCGGTGAGGAGGGCGCCGTTCTCCGAGTACACCTTCACGTCGTACGGCTTCTTGCCCGCTTTCACGCACACCTTCTTCTGGGCTTCGAGGGTCGCCTCGAAGGTGGTGCCCGCCCCGGTGCCGATGGTCAGGCCGCACAGCCGGGTCAGGTCGGTGACCTTGCCGCCGAGCGAGGTGTTGCCCTTCTTCACCGCGAAGCCCTGGCCGTCGTTGATGTACGTGGCGAAGTCGATCGTCTTCAACCGCTCGGCGGTCACACCGAAGTTGCCGGTCCCGACGTCGTACTTGCCGCTGCCGAGGGCGGGCAGGATCGTCTCGAACGAGGCGTCCTGGCGCTGCAGTTCGACGCCCAGGACCTTGGCCACCGCGTTCGCGAGGTCGATGTCCTGGCCCACCGGCTTCCCGCCCGCACCCTGCGGGTAGTACGCGCCCGGCGGTCCGCCCACCGAGCTGCCGATGCGCAGCTTGCCCGACTTCCTGACCTCGGCGGGCAGGAGGGCCGCGACGGAGTCGACCTTGTGCACGGCGGCGACCGGGTTGCCGGTCGGCGCGGGGGACGCGGCGCCCGCCGCCGAGGTCCCGCCGGTGCCACCGGAGCCGCATCCGGCCAGCGCCAGCGGGAGAGCGGCGGATGTCGCGGCCGCGGCCAGACGGAGACGCGGTCTCGTACGGGAGTGGTTCACGGAGCTGATGCCTTTCGGGTGCGGGCGACGACGGTGGTATGCGCGTCGGCGGTGAGGTGTTTCTCGAAGGGGAGCGGGCCGATGGTCTCCGGGTCGGCCTCGGTGTCGAACAGCGGTGTGTAGCCGGTGGCCAGGTACAGACCGCGGGCCTCGGGCTGGCGCGGCCCGGTGGTCAGGTAGAGGCGGCGATAGCCGTAGGTCCCTGCCACGCACTCCAGTTCGGCCACCACCCGGCGGGCGAGGCCGCGGCGGCGGTGGCCGGAGTGGGTCCAGATCCGCTTCAGTTCGGCCGTGGCCGCGTCGTACCGGCGGAACGCGCCGCCCGCGACCGGCTCCCCGTGCTCCAGCAGCAGGAGCAGCACACCGCCGTGCGGGGCGGTGAACTCCTCGTCGGGGTACCGGGCCAGCTCGGCGTGGGCGTCCTTGCCGTAGCGGGTGGAGTACTCGTCGCCCAGTTCCCGCAACAGCGGCGCCACGCGCGGATCGCCGACCTCGACGGTGACGACGGCCAGCCCGGCGGCGGCCGGGCCGGTGACCGTCGGGCCGGTGGTGGCCGGGCCGGTGGCGGGGCGCTGTGTGACAGCGGTCATGCGCGCACCGCCGCGAGGGCCTGTGTTCCGCGCGCTGCGCGCTCGGCATCGCGCTCGGCATCGCGCTTGGCGACCTCCTCGCGAACGATCGGGATCACGTGCCGCCCGAAGTCGATCGCGTCGTCCAGCAGGTCGTAGCCACGGGCCGAGAGGATGTCGACGCCCAGGTCGTAGTAGTCCAGCAGTGCCTGGGCCACCGTCTCGGGGGTGCCGACCAGGGCATTGGAGTTGCCCGCGCCGCCGGTGGCGGCGGCCGTCGGGGTCCACAGCGCGCGGTCGTAGCGCTCCCCCTGCTCGGCGATGGCGATCAGCCGCTGGGAGCCGGTGTTCTCGGGGGCGCCGTTGCGATGGTGTCGTACGAGCCCCTGCTCACGCCGGGCGCGGATCGCGCCGACCGTGCGGTGGGCCTTCTCCCAGGCCAGTGCCTCGGTCGGGGCGATGATCGGGCGGAAGGCCGCCTGGATGCGCGGGACGTCGGTGCGGCCCGCCGCCCGCGCCGCCGACTTCACCGCCTCGATCTGTTCGGCGGTCTTCTCCAGGGGCTCGCCCCACAGGCAGTAGATGTCGGCCTCCTCTCCCCCGGCCGCGTAGGCCGCCGGAGAGGAACCGCCGAAGGAGACCCGGGGCCGGGGCTGCTGCACGGGGTGGACATCGCTGACGAAGTCGTGGAAGCGGTAGTACTCCCCCTCGTGGTCGAAGGCCTCGTGGGACGTCCAGATCTTCTTCACGATCCGGATGTACTCGCGGGTGCGCTCATAGCGCTGGTCCTTGGTGAGGGTGTCGCCCTCCCGGCCCTGCTCATGGTCGTTCCCGCCGGTGATGAAGTGCACCGTCAACCGGCCGTCGCTGATCTGGTCGAGGGTGGCGAAGGTCTTGGCGGCGTACGTGGGATACGAGACGTTGGGCCGGTGGGCGAGCAGGATCTGCAGGCGGTCCAGTCTGCTCGCGATGTACGCGGCGGCCGGGGCGGGATCGGCCGACCCGGAGCCGTAGGCGAAGAGCACCCGGTCCCAGCCGTGGTCCTCGTGCGCACGGGCGAGCCGGAGCGTGTACTCCTTGTCGAAGGCCGCGCCGGAGCGCGGCGTGGTCTCGGAGCCGTCATGGGTGGCGGCGATGCCGAGGAATTCCACAGGCATGCGAAGGGCCTTTCGGAAAAGGGCGGAGGGGTCCCGCGAGCAGGGCGGGATGCCGCTGGTCCGGCCGTGTGCGACGGCGGATCAGCGTGGTGCGGAGCGCGGGTGGAACAGGCGTGATGAGGCCGGAAGGATGCGAAGGCAGCGCGTGTCCGGGTCCGCCGCAGGACCGTTCGCATCCGGGCGGACGCGCCCGGGTACCGCGGTCGTGCGAGGGAGGAACTCGGCCCGCGACGGGGTCACCGAGGGAGGGAAGGGCCGGTCAGACAGCCCGCTGCCGAGTCAGGCGCAACACATCGCGGACCACACACGACCGAAGTCGATGTGGTCGCGGGAGACCAAGCGCAACTGGGCAGGCATGGGACTAATTGAGCAGTACGAACGGCGTCGCGTCAACCAGTGCTCGGATGACGGACCGGCTGACCGACCGGGAAATGGCCCGGCTCCCCGCCACATTGACATTTGCACGCTGTCGGCACATACCATCGCCCCTGGACCGGCTCCGCTCCTGCGCGGCAGCCGCTCCGGCCGCGTTGAGGGACGCGGCGAGCGTGATGAACCGCCCCGGGCCACACCGTGCCACCGGGGTGCTCACACCCACGCCCGCGATCCTTCCCCCCGGAGAAGCCTCAGATGGCCACGCCTTCCGATGTCACCGCCCCTGCCCCCATACCCGTGTCCACACGCGAAGACCCGGACCCCGGCGACTCCGGCGATCTGCCGCGGATCGTGCCACGCCGGCACCTCGGCCGGTGGTTCGCGGCGGCGGCCGCTCTGCTGGTGTTCGCGATGGTGGTCAACTCCGTCGTCCGCAACCCCGCGTTCCAATGGGAGGTGGTGGGGAGCTACTTCACCACCACCGCCGTGCTCGACGGGCTGCTGCTGACGCTGTGGCTGACCGGGCTCGTCATGGTGCTGGGCTTTCTGATCGGCACCCTGCTGGCCGTCATGCGGCTGTCCGCCAACCCCGTGCTCGCCACGCTGAGTTGGGGCTACGTATGGATCTTCCGCTCCACACCGCTCCTCGTTCAGATGCTGTTCTGGTTCAACATCGGCGCCCTCTACCCGACGCTGGGTGTCGGCATCCCCTTCGGCCCCGAGTTCGTCACCGTCAAGACCGTCAACCTGCTCGGCCCCGCCCTCACCGCCGTCATCGGCCTGACCCTGCACGAGGCCGCCTACGCCGCCGAAGTGGTCCGCGGCGGCATCCTCTCCGTGGACCCCGGGCAGACCCAGGCGGCCCAGGCGCTCGGCCTGGGACGGTGGCGCACACTGCGCCGGATCGTCGTCCCCCAGGCGATGCGCTCCATCGTGCCGACGGCCGGAAACATGCTGATCGGCACCCTGAAGGGCACCAGCATCGTCAGTGTCCTGGCCGTACACGACCTGCTCTACTCGGTGCAGCTGGTCTACAACCAGACCTACCAGGTCATCCCCCTGCTGATGGTCGCCACCCTCTGGTACATCGCCGTCACCACGGTGCTGAGCGCCGGGCAGTTCTACGTCGAGCGGCACTACGCGCGCGGGGCTGCCCGTACGCTGCCGCCCACGCCGGTGCAACGTCTGCGCGGACAGGTGGCCGCCCTGCGCACCCGGCTGCGGTGAGCTGCGCGCGGGGCGGCCCGTATGACGTGGCGTCAGCCGGGCTCGACCGGGGTCCTGGTCCGGGTGTGCGCCGCCCAGTCCAGGATCTGCACCGCCGCTCCGGCGGCCTCCAGGCCGCGGCAGTGGGCGTGGTGCCGTCGGGCGATACCGTCGAGGTCGAGGTGGGGGCCGAACGCCGGGTGGGCGGCCAGCCGCCGTGCGTAGGCCCACACATGCGGATGGTCGGTGACGCGGTGCACCGCGGCGGCGTCCAGGTGCTGCCGGTGCACGGTGTCGAGCCACACCAGGGTCACCCACACCTGCACATCGGAAGCGGTCAGGTCGTCGCCCAGGACATGGGTCCGGGTCGCGAGCCGTCGCTCCAGTCCGTCCAGCGCGCCGAACACGGTGCTGAGCGCGGCCTCGCGCGCCGCGTCGTCGGCACCGGGCTGTCCGGCGGCCTGGACGGCTTCACTGATGCCGTGCTCGCAGAGGCGTGCGATCGCCTCCATCTCCCGCTCCGCGCCGCACGGGTGGAGCACGGCGCGGTCGGGGCTCCCGCTGCCGAAACGGCGGTCCAGGTCGCGCAGGATGTCGGGGGCGTACGTGCTGACGATCCTGCCCGACCAGTCGTCGCTGAGCACCGGTGCGGCGGTCGGCCCGGCGTAGTGGTGCGCGCTGGCCTCGTACATCAGCCGCAGGGCGGAGTGCCCGCCGTCCGGTCCGTCGGGGACGGCGGGCAGCAGGGTCACCGGGAGGGTGCCCTCCAGGCCGAGCAGGCTGTGGGTGATGGCGATCCGCAGACAGTGCCGGCATGACAGCGCCAGATGGAGGCGGTAGCGGCGCGGCACGGCGTAGTGTCCACTGCGCGCGTCCCGGCCGATCCTGCCCCGGAACGGTGCGACGGACAGTGACGACGGCGCGGCATTCCCAGGTGTAATGGACACGTTTCTCCCCAGGTCGGGTTATTCGCTGGCGGTGAGACGTACGGTGAGCGGACGGCGGCGACCGGATGACGGTGAGCCGCCCGCGGCGGGCGCACGGCGGTGCGTGCACGCGTATCGGCGTATGACGACGGTGTCAGGTGCCCGCGAGGGCCTCCCGGCTCAGGACGGGAGGGACGGGAGACTTGCGGCGCTGCAGACGCGCAGCAGGTCGATGTGGCGGCGGGACGTCAGAAGGGGAGAGGTCAGAAGGGGAGATGGCCGATGCGTGCGGACCGCTCGTTCGGCGGCCGCCTGCCCAGGCCTCATCATTCCCCACCTATCCGCTAGGAATCCCTCCCGAGAGTGTCGAGGGCCCCGTGAGTCCCGTCAAGGGGTGTCCCACGTCCTGGTTACGGGTTCGTCCACGCCTCCGGGTCCTCGGCGAGGTCCAGGACCCCGTCGGGCAGCTCGGCCGCGGCGACCTCGGCGAGGGTGACCTCGCCGAGGATCTTGCGGACATTGGCCCGTACCGCGATCCACAGCGGCAGCAGCGACTCCGCCGGGCCGCGGTACGACAGCTCGGGCGGGCGCACACCCCGGACCGACACCAGGGGCCCGTCGACCACGCGGATCACATCGGCGATCGTGATCTCGTCGGCGGGACGGGCCAGCCGATAGCCGCCGTTCCCGCCACGCTGGCTGGCCACCAGTCCGCCGCGGCGCAGATCGCCCAGAATCCCTTCGAGAAACTTGTGCGGAACGCCCTGTGACGCGGCGATCGCCTCGGCCTTGACGGAGACACCGTCCACCGCCACCGCCAGCTCCAGGGCCGCCCGCACCGCATAGTCCGCCTTCGCAGAGATCCGCATACGGTGATTATCCGCCACCGGGACGCACGGCGATCAGAAGGGCAGGGCGAACGGAGGGTGCTCGCCGTGGAGGAAGTAGTCCCCCACCTCCTGGAGCCGGGGCGCGACCGGGACGCAGAGGGTGTGGGTCCGCACGTTGCGCCAGAACCGGTCGAATCCGTACGCCGAGGCGGCGGAGCGGGCCCCGAGGACATCCAGCGCGCGGGCCGTGACGTCCTGTGCGGCACCGGCGGCGGCCGCCTCGGCCGCCGCCGCCAGCATGGTGATCTCGGCGCACTCGTCGTCGGTGAGGTCCTCACCGCGCGCCAGCCCGCAGTCCAGCGCCTCCAGCGCCTGGTCGGCGAGCGCGGACGCGGAGAACGTGGCGACGGTCAGCTCCCCGTAGGTCGTCAGCACGTACGGGTTCCGGGGCGAGCCGTACGACGGACCGTCCAGCCGCCAGGGCACGTCCGCGGCCCTGCTGTACTCACGGGCCTCGGCGAGCACCCCCTGGGCCATCCCGAGACAGATCTGCGCCGAGACCAGGCGTCCGGTCGGGGCGGACAGTCCGGCGAAGGGCGACAGCGTGCCGTCGTCCGGGGAGAGCGGGCCGAGTACCGCGTCGCGCTCGACCGCCACCGCGTCGAACTCCACGCTCCCGCCGGCCGCCAGCCGCTGGCCGAAGGTGTCCCCGCCATCGGCCCCGGCCACCACGCCGGGCCGGGCGGCGTCGACGAGCACGGCCAGCGGCTCCCCCGTCTCGGAGTGGTCCGCGCGCACCGCGAGCCGGTCGGCGACCAGGACGCCGGTGGCGTACCCCTGACGTCCGTCCAGCACATAGCCGCCCGGCCCCGGGGTGAGCGTCAGCCGCGGCTCCACGGAGGCCAGCCCGCCGCCCCAGCACCACTGACCGGCCGCGGACTCCCGCTCGACGCGGGCGGCGAGGTCGGGCCCGGCGAAGAACCGCGCGCTGGAGGACAGCAGGTAGTGGCAGCCGAGCACTTGGCCGATCGCCCCGTCGGCCGCGGCTATCGTCCGGATGACGGCGTGCGCCGTGGGCCAGTCCGCGCCGCCGCCCCCGCTCTCCACGGGGATCAGCAACGACAGGAGCCCCGCCTCGCGAAGCCGCGAGACCTCGTCGAAGGGCGTCTTCCCCGCCTGGTCGCGGACCACCGCGTCGGTGGCCAGGTCGTCCGCCGCCTCACGGGCGATATGCAGCCAACGCGCGCGGTCGGGTGTCTCCGTTACCGCTTCCACCACCGTCACGCCTGCTCCTCTTCATCCGGTTCATGCGGTTCATGCGGTTCATCCGGCGCGAACCCGTCCGGCCATACTTCCCTATTAACCCAGTAGGAAAAATAGGGAATCCAGCCGCCGACGTCCAGCCGGTACCGTCTGTGCGTGGACGCGAGCGCAGGGCACGAGATGATCGACATCCCGCCGGGGCAGGTGACACTGTCGGACCGGCGGACCCAGCGCAGTTGGCCGGTCCGGCTCACGCCGTACCAGCTCGGCGCGTACCCGGTCACCCAGACGCTGTACGCCCGGATCACCGGCCTGCGGCCGAGCACCACCCAGGGGGACGCGTCGCCCGTCGAAGGCGTTTCCTGGCGGGATGCGGTGCGGTTCTGCAACGCCCTGTCACAACATGACGGATTCGCGCCCGCTTACCACCTCGATGCCGATGGCGAGGGCGTGGAGTGGGACGCGTCCGCCGACGGGTACCGGCTGCCCACGGAGGGAGAGTGGGAGCACGCCTGCCGTGCCGGTACGGCCGGACCGCGGTACGGGCCGCTCGACGACATCGCCTGGCACCGCGGCAACGCCGGGGAGCGGCTTCGCGACGTCGGCGGCAAACGGCCCAACGCGTGGGGCCTCCACGACATGCTGGGCAACGTCTGGGAGTGGTGCTGGGACCTCTACGACGCCGAGGTCTACGGCACCTACCGCGTGCTGCGCGGCGGTGGCTGGTTCGACGAACACTGGAGCTGCCGGGCCTCCGTACGGCGCCGCAGCCACCCGACCTTCCGGGTGGACGACGTGGGATTCCGCGTCGCGCGTTCAGCCGGAGGCTGACCCCATGAGCATCGAAGCGGCCACGGGCGACGAACAGCCCCTCGGCGCGGGCACACCGGAGCGGGCGGCGGCGGTGCGGGCGGCGTTCGACGGCCTGCTGGAGATCCGGCGGCTGATGAACGCCGAGCGCGACGACCCTCTTGCCACGCCCGCCGCCTGGGAGCGGCACCAGCCGGTACGGGCCGTGGCCATCTCCCTGGAGGCGGCGGGCGTGCCGCCCTCGGCGGTCGGTGCCGACGGCCACCGGCTGGCCACGGGATACCGCTGCGGTGCGGCAGCCGATCAGGCGGGGGTGGTACGGGTCGAGTGGCTGGGGCCAGCGGGAAGTGGCGCCTCGTACGCGGCCGCGGAGGAGCTGGGGAACTGCGCGCGGGTGCTGCGCGGGCTGGGCTGGGAGGCCCTGGAGTACCGCGGCCGCGGCCGCCACCGCTACCTGGACGTCGAACCACTCCCCTGAGATCGAGTGGCTTCTCCGGGTCCCCGTTCAGCGGCGGCCCGCCGAAGCCTCCGGTTGAACCCGGCCGCGCAGAACCAGCACGGCCAGCCCCTCCGCGTCGAACCGCTCCACCCGCTTCCATCCCGTGCTCAGCAGGCTGACCTCCGTCTCGTCCAGCGCGACGGCCCGCCGCTCCTCGGGGGTCGTCGCGACGAGCGGTGTGATCACCACGATGGCTCCGCCGTCCCTCAGCCGACGGCCGAGGTCGTCCATGACCTGGACGCGGTCGCGGAAGAAGGCATAGACGAGCCGCAGCGTGATCAGGTCGTAGCCGTCCTGGCGCAGCGGCGCGAGGTCGTCCCGTTCGATGTCCAGACGCAGCCACCGCACGCCCCGCGGGTGAGTGGCGCGGGCCCGGGCGAGGCCGCTGTCGGCCCAGTCGACGGCGTCGACTGTATGGCCCACCGATGCCAGATGCGCGGCCAGTTCGCCGAGGCCGCAGCCCACGTCAAGGGCCCGGCCGCCGTCGGCGGGGGCGGGTACGTGGGCGGACAGCAGCGCGCGTTCGGCGTCCCCCAGGGGCCGGTAGGTCTTCCCGTCGGCGTAGTGGGCGTCCCATTCGTCCTGGCGTGTGTGTCCCAATGGACTGCTCCTCAAGGGGGTCGGTCACGTTCCCGGCCGCGGTGTGGGCGGACCGTCAAGGATCGCCCAGGGTTTCCGCTGGTCCAACCAGTCGGTATGTTGCAGGTCCGCCGAACAGACCTGTTGGGAGTGCCCCATGACGCAGCAGTCCGTGCCGCCCGTACCGCGTATCGATGGCCACTGCGACCCGCGGTTCACCGCCGTGCGTGACGCGTTCGAAGCCAACTTCGCCGAGCGCGAGGAGCTGGGCGCGGCGGTGACCGTCCAGGTGGGCGGCCGGACCGTGGTGGATCTGTGGGGCGGCTGGGCGGACGCCGGGCGGATACGGGCGTGGGAGCGGGACACCGTGGTGAACGTCTGGTCCACCACCAAGGGTGTGACGGCGCTGTGCGCGCATGTGCTCGCGGACCGGGGGCTGCTGGACTTCGACGCTCCGGTGGCCTCGTACTGGCCGGAGTTCGCGGCGGCGGGCAAGGCCGACCTGCCGGTGCGCCATCTGCTCTCCCACCGGGCGGGCCTGGCGGGGCTGCGGGCACGGCACACCGTGGAGGATCTGTTCGACTGGGAGAAGACGTGCGCGCGGCTGGCCGCCACCGAGCCGTGGTGGGAGCCCGGGACGCGGTCCGGCTACCACGCCATCACCTACGGCCACTTGGTCGGCGAGGTGATCCGGCGCATCACCGGTGTCCTGCCCGGTGAGTTCCTGCGCCAGGAGATCACCGGGCCGCTGGGGATCGATTTCAGCATCGGGCTGCCGGAGAAGGAGGCCGGACGGGTGGCGGAGCTGGTCCATCCGCCCGCCGCCGCGTCCAGCGAACAGGCCGCCGTCTTCGCCCAGTTGGAGCCCGTCGCGATCGCCGCGCTGGCCAATCCGCTCGTCGGGGCGGCCGAGGCCAATACGCCGGAGTGGCGGGCTGCCCAGATACCGGCCGCCAACGGCCATGGGACGGCCCGGGCGCTCGCCACCCTCTACGGCGTCTACGCCCGGCACGGCCTGGCCGGGGAGCACGGGGAGCACCGGGTGCTCTCGCCCGAGGCCGTCGAGCGCGCCCGTGAGGGGCAGGGGGCGTGCCGTGACCTGATCCTGGGGCACGGCTTCACCCACGACACCGAAGCCGGGCTCGGGGTGTGGCTGAGCGGCCCCAACGGCTCCTACGGCCCCAACCCCCGGGCCTTCGGCCACGACGGCTTCGGCGGCTCCTGCGGCCACGCCGACCCCGAGGCCGGGGTCAGCCTCGGCTACGTCATGAACCGCATGGGCCCGCACATCGTCGACGATCCCCGGAAGAAGGCCCTGATCGACGCGGTGTACACGGCGCTGTGACAGGGGCGCGGACACTGCTCGCGCGCTGACGCGGTGCGGTGCGGTGCGGCAAAAAACTGTTATCGGCGGCGCTGTGGCTCCGTCTCCTGAGCGTCCCCTGTGATCCCCGTTCAGGAGTTGAGCCACATGCCGCACGACAACAAGCACCGCCTCAGCCGCAGAGGCCTGTTCACCCTCGGCGGCGGCCTCGCGGCGGCCGGGGCGCTCGGCGGCGGGATCGCCGCGCTCGCCGGGGGTGGCGCCGAGGCCGCCCCGGCGGACTTCGCACATCCCGGGGCGCTGCACAGCGCCGGGGATCTGCACCGCGCCGCGGTGCGGGTCAAGGCGGGCGACGACCCGTGGCGGGCGGGATGGCAGAGACTGACCGCCAACCGGCACTCCGCGAGCACCTGGCAGCCCAGGCCCCAGGCCACGGTTATCCGCGGTGGCACCGGCCAGAACTACCCCACGCTGTACCACGACGTCCACGCCGCCTACCAGAACGCCCTGCGCTGGAAGATCGGCGGCACCAGGGCCAACGGCGACACCGCCGTCGCGATCCTCAACGCCTGGTCGTCCACGCTGAAGGAGATCACCGGCAACGCCGACCGCTTCCTGGCCGCCGGTCTCTACGGCTACCAGTTCGCGAACGCCGCCGAGCTGATGCGCGGCTACGACGGCTTCCAGCTCGCCCGTTTCCAGACGATGGCGCAGCGCGTCTTCCAGCCGCTCAACGAGGACTTCCTCACCCGCCACAACGACGCCTGCGTCACCAACTACTGGGCCAACTGGGACCTGTGCAACACCGCCTCGCTCATGGCGATCGGCATCCTCCGCGACGACGCCACGACGTTCGACCGCGCCGTGACGTACATGAAGTCCGGCGAGGGCAACGGCTCCCTCCCGCACGCCATCCCCTTCGTCCACGAGGGCCAGGGGCTCGCCCAGTGGCAGGAGAGCGGCCGCGACCAGGGCCACACCATGATGGGCATCGGCCTGATGGGCGCGATCTGTGAAATGGCCTGGACCCAGGGCGTCGACCTGTACGGCTACGACGACAACCGGTTCATGAAGGCCGCCGAGTACGTCGCCACGTACAACCTCGGACGGGACGTGCCGTTCACCACCTACACCTGGGGCACCGGCCAGAACTGCGCGCGGCAGTCGCAGACTGTGATCTCCGACGCGGGCCGTGGGCAGATCCGCCCGGTCTGGGAGATCTTGCGCTACCACTACGCACGGCGCCGCGGGCTCTCCGTCCCCGCCATCACGGCGATGGCTGAGAAGGTGGGCGCCGAGGGCGGGGGCGGCGACTACGGGCCGAACAGCGGAGGCTTCGACCAGCTCGGCTTCGGGACGCTCCTCTACGCGAAGTGAGACCCGGGCGGGAAGAAGCGGCGCCGGAAAGACGGATGGCGGAAGGGCGGACGGTGGACGGGCGGGTTGTGGACGGGCGGCAGTGGCGCGCCACCATCACGGCGGCGCAGAGCGGCGACCGGCGCGCCCTCGACGAGCTGGTCGAGGGCTGGCTGCCGCTCGTCTACAACATCGTCGGACGGGCCCTGAACGGCCACGCGGACGTGGACGACGTGGTGCAGGAAACCATGCTGCGCGCCGTCCACGGTCTGGGCTCGCTGCGCGATCCGGAGGCTTTCCGGTCCTGGCTGGTGGCCATCGCCATGCGCCAGATCCGCGACCGGGCGCGGCGGCGGACCGCCGAGGCGCTGCCCGACGAGGCCCACGGCACTGCGGATTTCGCCGAACTGACCGTGCTGCGACTCCAGTTGGAGGGGCAGCGGCGGGAGGTCGCGGAGGCGGTGCGCTGGCTCGCCGACGAGGACCGGCAACTGCTGTCCCTGTGGTGGCTGGAAGTCGCGGGCGAGCTGACCCGGCGTGAGCTGGCGGCGGCCGTCGGCATCAGCCGTCAGCACGCCGCCGTGCGGGTGCAGCGGCTGAAGGGGCGCCTGGAGACCGCGCGGGGCATCGTCCGGGCGCTCGACTCCTCGTGCGCGGACCTGCGCGAGGTGACCGACGGCTGGGACGGGCGGCCCGACTCGGTGTGGCGCAAGCGGCTGGCCCGCCACGTCCGGGGATGTGCGCGCTGCTCGGGACGGCGCGCGGACACGGTCCCCGCCGAGCGGCTGCTCGTCGGCATCGCGCTGGTGCCGCTGCCGGTCGGCTTCACGCTGTGGACGGTGCTGGGCGGCAAGACGGCGGCCGCGGCCGCCACGATCACGGCCTCTGCCACTTCCGTCTCGGCCGCCGCGACCCCGGTGGGCTGGTCGGCCAAGGTGCTCGGCGCGCTGGCCAAGCCCGCGGTGGCGGTGACCGCCGGGGCCGCCATCGCCGCGGGCGGCGCGTACGTCGTGACGCAAACGCCGGACGAGCCCGCGCCGCGCGCCGCCCCGCCCACCGCCGCGAGTACCGCCCGCCCGCCGTCGTCCGCTCCCCCGCCCTCCCCGGCGCCGTCACCCTCGCGCCGCCGGGCGCGGCCGTACGGCACCGTCGTCGACACGGCCGACCGCGCCCCCTCGGCCACCGCCCGCCCCGCGGCGCTGCCGCGGCGCGCCGACGGCACGGTGACGCTGAGCGGCGCACCGCCGACCGGGCTGACCCACCGGGGCGAGCAGGTCACGTTCACGGGGCGCGGATACGTCCGGGTGCGCTGGCAGGTGCTGCCCGGGCAGCGCCCCGGCGATCTCGCCATGCCGGCCTGGACCGGTCTGCGCGGCAAGCTCTTCCATGTGGCCTCGGGCGGCGGGCGGCGCCTGGACGATGTACAGCCGGGTTCGGCGGACGGCACGACCTGGATGGGCGGCCCCGCCACCGGCTCCACCGTGCTGCCCGCCGGGACCCAGCAGATGTGGCAGAACGAGTACTTCTGGCTGGACGGCAGCGTCACCCTCCACCAGAACGAGCGCGGCGCGGACTACAACCTCTTCGCCCAGGCGTCCAGTTGGGGCCAGATCACCGACGACGTGGCCGCTCCGCCCGACCCGGGCGCGGGCATCGTCCGGTACGGGCTGGTCCGGGACACCGGCGAGGACACGGCCCCGGTACCGCAGTATCTGACGCGCGCGCGGCCCGCGGACCCCGCGACCGTAGAGCAGCGGTCCCAGGTCACTCCCCCGCCTCACTGACGCTTGCGCACACTCTCGTCCCAGCCATTGACGTGTTCTGACCGGCGGTCTACTTTCGCGTCGACTTCCCGAACGTCGGTCGATATACCGAACGTTGTGTGATCGTTCCCAGAAACGAGGCATCCATGGCACCCGCACCCGCCAGACGAGCCGTCCTCCGCGCCGCGGCCCTCGTCGCCGCGGCCCCGGCGCTGGCCTCGCTCACCGTCGGCCGCGCGACCGCCACTCCGGCGACCACCACTCCGGCGGCCGGGGCCCCGGCCGCCTGGACGCTGCGGCCGTTCGGCCCCGAGGACGTGGCACTCCGGAAAAGTGTCTTCACGGCCAAGCGCCGGCTGATGCTGGACTTCGGCCGTGGCTACGACGTGGACCGGCTGCTCCAGGTTTTCCGGGCCAACGCGGGCCTCTCCACCCGTGGTGCCGTCGCCCCGGGCGGCTGGGAGGGGCTGGACGGCGAGGCAGGCGGCAACCTCCGCGGACACTTCACCGGCCACTTCCTCACCATGCTCTCCCAGGCGTACACCGGCACCGGGGAGAAGGCGTACGCGGACAAGATCGGCCATATGGTCGGGGCCCTGGACGAGGTCCGCGAGGCGCTGCGGCGCGATCCGGCGGTGCTCAGCGTGCCGGGCAGGTTCGGCACCGCCGCGGAGAACGTCCGGGGCTCCTACCAGTTCGTCGACCTGCCGGACACCGTGCTCGGCGGCGCCACCGCGGTCACCCTCGCGGCCCGGGTGAAGCCCAGCCACCACACCGCCTGGGCCCGGATTCTCGACTTCGGCGACGACACCACCCGCTACCTCTACCTGGCCGCCCGCAACGCACAGGGCAACCCCCGCTTCGCCCTCACCACCTCGGGAGCCGGTGGAGAGCAGAGCCTCGACGGCACGGCGCCACTGCCCCTGGACGAGTGGAGCCATGTGGCGGTGACGATCGCGGACGGCACCGGAATCCTCTACGTCAACGGCGCCGCGGTCGCGAAGAACACCGCGATGACCCTCACCCCGGCAGCGCTCGGCACCCTCCGCGACCACTGGCTCGGCCGGTCCCACTACGCCGCCGACCCGGTGTTCGCGGGCGCCTTCGACGAGGTCGGCATCTGGTCACGGGCCCTGACCGCCGCCCAGATCGCCGAGCTTCGGGACCACCCGGCCGCCGAGACGTCCGCCGGGGCCGGAAACCTGGCCGCCTACACCTTCGAGGAGACCACCGGCGGCACCTTCGCCGACTCCTCGGGCCGCGATCAGCACGCCACTCTGCGCCGCACCTGGGGAGGGCCGAGCCACCCCGGGTTCCTCGCGGCGTACCCGGAGACGCAGTTCATCACCCTGGAGTCGATGACCAGCGGCGACTACACGGTGGTCTGGGCGCCGTACTACACCGCCCACAAGATCCTGCGCGGACTGCTCGACGCCCATCTCGGCACCGGCGACGCACGGGCCCTGGACCTCGCGATGGGCATGTGCGACTGGATGTACTCCCGGCTGTCCAAGCTGCCCGCGAGCACCCTCCAGCGGATGTGGTCCATCTTCTCCAGCGGCGAGTTCGGCGGCATCGTCGAGGCGATCTGCGATCTGTACGCGCTCAGCGGCAAGGCCCAGCACCTCGCGCTGGCCCGCCTGTTCGACCTCGACAAGCTCATCGACGCCTGCGCCGCCGGGAACGACATCCTGGAGGGCCTGCACGCCAACCAGCACATCCCGATCTTCACCGGGCTGGTCCGGCTGTACGACGAGACAAAGGAGACGCGCTACCTCACCGCGGCGAAGAACTTCTGGGACATGGTCGTCCCGACCCGGATGTACGGGATCGGCGGCACCAGCGACCGGGAGTTCTGGGGCGCGCGCGGCGCCATCGCCAAGACCCTCGGCGACACCACGGCCGAGACCTGCTGCGCCTACAACATGCTCAAGCTGAGCAGGATGCTGTTCTTCCACGAGCAGGACCCGAAGTACATGGACTACTACGAACGCGCCCTGTACAACCAGGTCCTCGGCTCCAAGCAGGACAAGGCCGACGCGGAGAAGCCGCTCGTCACGTACTTCATCGGCCTGGTACCGGGGCAGGTGCGCGACTACACCCCCAAGGCGGGCACGACCTGCTGCGAGGGCACCGGCATGGAGAGCGCCACCAAATACCAGGACTCGGTGTACTTCCAAAAGGCCGACGGCAGCGCCCTGTACGTCAACCTGTACAGCCCGTCCACGCTCACCTGGGCCGAGAAGGGCATCACCGTCACCCAGTCCACCGGCTATCCCAGCGAGCAGGGTTCCACGCTCACCGTCCGGGGCCGCACCGCCGCCTTCGACCTGCGGCTGCGCGTGCCCGGGTGGGCGACGAGCGGTTTCCGGGTGACGGTCAACGGCAAGGCAGTGAAGGGGACCTGGACCCCCGGCAGCTATGCCTCGGTGTCGCGTACCTGGCGCGACGGGGACACCGTCCGGGTGCTCATCCCGTTCCGGCTGCGGGTGGAGAAGGCGCTCGACGAGCCGGGCGTACAGGCGCTGTTCCACGGTCCGGTCAACCTGGTGGCGCGCGACGCCCGTACGTCGTTCCTGAAGGTGGGCCTCTACCGCAACGCCGCGCTCTCCGGCGATCTGCTGCCCACGCTCACCCCCGTACCGGGCAAGCCGCTCCATCACACCCTCGAGGGCGTCGAGTTCGCCCCGTTCTCCGAGGGCACCGAGGAGCCGGCGCACGCCTACTTCCACCGCTCCGAGCCGACGGTGGTCTTCGGCGGCACCGACTCCGGCATCGCCAACCCGGCCCGGGACGACGGCACCACCCTCCTCGACGCGATCTGGGCCGCCGCCCCGTTCCGGAACAAGGGCGCGCTGATCAAGCACGTCCGGTCCACCGTCGATGCCTGGGTGGCCGCGGGGCTGCTCGGCGCGGCGGACGGCCGCGGCGTGGTCGACGCGGCGAAGCAGGCCGACTACGTATCCTGAGCGACTCCCCCTCCTCGGCGAACAGGGGTGCGACGGCGCTCGGCGCAAGCCCGGCGCCCGCGCGCCCTGCCTCAAGGCGGCCGTCCACGGCTATGGTGAGCGGGGTTCAAGGGGCACGGGCCCCGGCGGGGGAAGCGCTTCGGCGCTGGTGAGGGAGGGCTGCTGTGGACGGCGGCACGGTGGGTCTGAAGATCGCATCGGCAGTGGTCGTGCCGGTGGTCAAACGACTGCTGCTGCCGCCCGCGAGCGCTCCTGCGGCCGAGTTCGGCGAGCGCCCGATTCCGGTCCGCCGGCTGGTGTCGTTCGGCAGGGAGCACCGCACCCTGACCGAGGACGATCTCCACAAGCTGGCCCGGGAGCTGGTCCGCCGCGCCGTGCGCGCCGCCGGACCCCACGATCCGCCGATCGGCGCCGACGAGCACGACTCCGTCGGCCAGGCGCTGACCCGCACCCTGCACGCGCTCGGCGACCTGGACATGGACGACGTCCACGCCTTCGCGCTGGGCCCCGAGCGGCTGGCCGCGGAGCTGTCCAGGAGCGCGGGCCCCGACACCCGGCGGCTGCTCAGCGACGATGCCGCGCGCTTCCACGACCGGCTCCTGGAGACGGCGTGCGTGCATCTCATGCGCTTCTTCAGCCAGCGGCCCGGGTTCGCGGCCCGTGCCCAGATCGAGCAGAGCCGCGAGATCCGGGAGCAGAGCGAGAAATTGGACAGAATCCTGCGGCAGCTGCCCGACATCAGCCGCCAGGACACGGAGTTCGAGGAGGAGTACGCGCGCTACGTCGTCGAGAGCCACGGCAGGCTCACGATCTACGGCGTCGATCTGCGCGAACCCGACGGCCAGGACTGGCCGCTGGAGACCGCGTATCTGAGCCTGGAGGCCAGGCCGTACCGCGAGGGAACCGATCAGCTTCCGGTGGTGACCGGTGAGCCGGGCGCCGACCGGGACCCGGAGGCAGACCGGGCCGCGGGCCCGGCCGAGGCGGTCTTCGCCCGCCATGAGCGGGTGCTGCTGCACGGGGTCGCGGGCACCGGCAAGACGACCCTGGTGCAGTGGCTGGCCCTCGCCACGGCGCAGCAGGAGCGGGTGCCGGGCGGGCTGACCCAGCTGTTCGGGCGCGTCCCCTTCGTCCTGCCGCTGCGCACCCTGGCGCGCAAGAACGCCGAGCTGCCCATGCCCGAGGACTTCCTGCGCTGGATCGGCTGCCCGCTGGTGGGCACGGAACCGGACGGGTGGGCGGCGCGGGTGCTGCAGCACGGGCGCGGTGTGCTCCTGATCGACGGGGCCGACGAGATCCCCAAGGAGGACCGGACCCGCACCCGGGCCTGGCTCAGGAAGCTGCTCGCCGTCTTCCCCGGCAATCTGTGGCTGCTCACCTCCCGCCCCTCGGCCCTGGAGCGGGGCTGGCTGGCGCGCGAGGGCTTCCAGGAGTTCGCGCTCGCCGCGATGCGGCCCGCCGACATGAAGCAGTTCATCCGGCGCTGGCACGCGGCGGCCGGGGCGTCGGAGGAGCTGGGCGAGACGCTCACGCTGTCGCTGCGCAGCAGCCCCGAGCTGAGCCGTCTGGCGACCAACCCGCTGATGTGCGGCCTGATCTGCGCGCTGCACCGGGAGCGCCGCGGCTTTCTGCCCCAGGGCCGCGCCGCCCTGTACGAGGCGGCGCTGTCGATGCTGCTGGAGCGGCGCGATCTGGAGCGTGAGGTGTACGGCCGCGGCCGCCCGGTGCTGGACCAGAAGTCGGCGACGGAACCGCTGCAGCGGCTGGCGTACTGGCTGATCCGCAACGAGCGGACCCAGCTGGACCGTCCGGACGCGGTGGACGTGGTGCGGCGGCTGCAGCCCTCCGTGCCGCGTCTGGCGGAGTTGGGGACGGCGGAGGAAGCTTTGCAGCATCTGCTGGAGCGTTCCGGCCTGTTGCGGGAACCCGCCACGGGAGCAGTGAACTTCATTCACCGGACTTTTCAGGATTTCCTGGGCGCCCGTGCCGTACTGGAAGAGCGCGACATGGGCATGCTGGTGAACAACGCGCACTTGGACCAGTGGGAGGACGTGGTTCAGATGGCCGTCGCACAGGCTCGTCACCAGGAGCGCGCCGACCTGCTGACCCGTTTACGCGAACGGGGCGACCGGGAGCAGGACGCGGCGGTGCAGGCGCGGCTGCGGCTCCTCGCGCTCGCCTCCCTCGAACAGGCCACCCGGCTGGAGCCGGCGGTGCGCGAAGCGATCGAGGACCGGGCCGCGCGGCTCCTCCCGCCGCGCAGTCTGCGGGAGGCCAGGGCACTGGCGCAGACGGGCCCGCTGCTGCTCGGTCTGCTGCCCGGCGCCAAGGACCTGGAGGGCGACGAGGAACTGGCCACCGTCCACGCGATATGCCAGATCGGCGGGGACTCCGCCATTCCCCGGCTCCGCGAGTTCCTGCGCACCGGCCAGCGCGCGGTGCGCGCCCAGCTCCTCGCCCACTGGGACCGGTTCGACACCACCGCGTACGCCGAGGAAATCGTGCGCCCGCTCCTGGAAGCCGCGCCCGAGGAGATCGTCACGGTGCGCTCGCACGCCGAGCTGGACGCGCTGCGCACCATGTCCGGGTATCAACGCGTCGGGCTGCACGGCGACTTCGGCCCCGACGAGATCCACGCCTCGCTCGACCCGCGGCACCTGCGCGAGCTGCGCCTGCGCAACACCCTCCAGCTGGAGGATCTCGGGCTGCTCTCCGCCTATCCCGAGCTGGAGACACTCGCCCTCCAGGGCTGCCGGAACGTCAAGGACCCGGCGCCGCTGACCCGGCTGCCGCGGCTGCGGCGGCTGGAGCTGCGGGACCTCCCCCAGCTGGAGACCCTGCTGAAGCTCGCGGACTGCCCCCGTCTCGAGGGCCTCCTCGTCGGACCGGAGGTGCCCTGGCGCGGCCTGTCCGACCTCCCGCGCGCCGCCGAGCTGCGGGTGCTGGCGCTGCCGTCGGCGGCGGCCCAGCTCGCGGGCATCGTCGCGTGCCGGGGGCTTGAGGAGCTGCGTCTGCAGGACGCGAGCGAGCGGCTGACGCCGGACGAGTGGGGCTCCCTGCTCGCCGAGTTGCCTCAGCTGCGCAAGCTGACGCTCTCCCCGCAGCAGCTGAGCATGCTGCTGTTCGCCCCCCGCACCGAAATCCCCCAGGTCACCCATCTGGAGGTGTGGGCCAGGGCAGGCGCCGCGGTTCCGCTGCGGCGGATCGCCCGGCGGCTTCCGGGGCTCGAGGAGATCCATCTGTCGCAGGTCGCGGAGCTCGACCTCGCCTCCCTCGCCGGACTGCGCCGGCTGCGCCGGGTACGGCTCGTCTACCCCGGCGATATCCGCGGGGCGGACTCCCTCCCCGAAAACGTCGAACTGGATGTCTATCCCCACCCCTGATACCCGGCATCGACCCGCACCCGTGTTCGACACCGGGGCCCCGCTGGTCACTACCTCGTACCGATCCCGCCTTCACCTGGTGTGACGCCCTTGTGTCCGGGTAAATTCTCTGCTTACAGGCGTAGTTGGTACGGATGTCAGCGGCTGATGTCTCGGGGGAGCGGTGCCGCCCGCCTCCAGAGTCGTGGCCGCGGGCAGCGTTGAGCGACGGAGGCGGGACGCAGCCAGATGCGCGTATCGGAAGGGTCACCGCTCTACGGACGGGACCCCCTGCTGCGCTCGCTCGTCCCCCGGCTCACGGGCCTGGCCCTCGACGAGCGGTCCCGTACGGCCCGGGAACACCAGGGTGACCTGCCCGTCGTGCTGGTGACGGGCTACCACGGCATCGGGCGCAGCGCCGTCCTCGCCGAGCTGGCCGCGCGCTACCGGGAGCGGCTGCCGCTCGCCCACGTCCGGGTGGTCGCCGCCGAAGCCGCCGCGTTCCCGGCCGCCCCGGCCGACGGCGGGATTCCGGTCGCCTCCACCCTGGTCGAGATCCTGGCGGAGCTGGTGCGCGGGCTGGCCCCCGGGCTGCGCCGCCACTTCCCCGTTCTGGTGCCGGGGCTGTTCGCCGTGTCCGGCTGGCACCACGGCAACGCCGAGCAGCGGGACGCGGCGTGCCTCCGGTTCGCGCGGCTGCTGCTCGCCTGCCGCCTCACCGGCGGGGACGAGAACACGCTGCGGCACGCCTGGGCCACCGCCGTCGAAGGCCGTCTGGAGGCCCGCGACGCGGAGCGCGCGGAGCGGGGACGGTCGCACCAGTCGGGCCGGGACGCGGTCATCGCCGCCGTGGTGGCCGAGTACGCCGAACTCCACCAGCCGACCGCCGCCCAGGAGTGGTACCGGCGGCGCTTTCCCCGGGGCGCGGAGGGCCAGAATCCGCTGGTGCTGCTGGGGCAGTGGTTCCAGCAGGGCGGCGACTACCGGCACGCTGCCGAGCAGACCCTGATGGCCGCCTTCCTGCACGACGTGGCGGCCTCGTACGGCAGGCTGCGGCGGTGGAACCGGGAGCCGTGGCCGCTCATCCTGCTCGACGACACCCACCACCCGCCGGGGCAGGGCTTCCTCGGCCTGCTGCTGGAGCACCGGGCGATGCCCGAACGCCCCGACCACGAGGAGCTGGTCGTGGTGGCCACCCGGCTCGGCGGCCTGCCGGAGGACGCGTCCGACGCGGTCCGCCGCGGTCTCCCCGACCTGGTGACGTCCTCCGGTTGGGAACGCAAGGGCCTCAGCCCCTCCGCCGGGCTGCTCGCCGTGCCCCTCACCCCGCTGAGCCGGGACGACATCCTGCCCCTCCTGGTGCCGGACCGGCCCGCCCGGCCGCTCCACCCCTTCCTGGCCTCCGCCGTGCACTCCCTCACCGGCGGGCACCCCGCGGTGACCACCGTGCTGTGCGCGGCGGTGCTGGACGCCACCGGGAAGGGCGACAGCGTGGGCCCGCGGGACCTTCTCCAGCTGCACGCCGAGGACGGACGCCCGGTCACCGAGGCTCTCCTCGAACAGCTCCTCCCGGACCGGCGCCAGCGCGACCGGCTGACCCTCCTCTCGCTCGCCCGCGACAGCACCGCGGCCGAGGCGCTGGCCGAGCATCTGCGGCTCCAGGGGCCCGATCAGCTGCCCGCCAACTCCGCCACCGACTACCTCGAAGAGCAGCAGTGGCAGCAGCTCACCCCGCCGGACGAGCCGCTGGTCACCGACCCCCTGCTGCGGACGCTGCTCCTGCACGAGGCGCGCCGCACCTCGCGGGCGGCCGACGACGGCCGTAGCTGGCAGGACATCCACCGCTTTCTGCGGATGCACCACGCCCAGCGCGGCGAGAGCGGCGAGGCGGACGCCCTGCGGCACACCCTCGCCGCCGGGAACGCCGAGGCCGTGGTGGCCATGCTGGCGGAGGAGTTCCAGTCGGAGCAGGACGAACAGGCCGCCGCACACTGGCTGCTGTGCCTGCGGTACGCCGCCACCGCGCCCACCCCGCCCGCCGGGGAGTGGACCGACGACCGCATGCAGGTCGCCCTCGGCGAGCACGACGGCCGGCACGCGGGACTGCACGAGATCGAGCGCTGCGTCAACCGGCTGCTGCACGCCCTGTGGCATGTGTCCGAACCGCATGCCCAGCCGGACCCCGACATGTGCAAGGCCGTCGGCGATGAGCTGGCCTACCTCTCCCCGCGGCACCCGTCCTGGCACGCCGTCCTGGGCCAGGCCGCCCGCAGCTGGCCTGCGGCGGCGCGGAAGAAGCGCCCCTTCCCCATCACCGGTCAGTGAGGAAGCATGCTGCTGCGACTGTTCCGTCGTCATCCCCGCGAGTGGGGTCCGGTCGAATGGCTGGCCGTCCTCGGACTCAGCGCGCTGGCCGCCGCCGCGATCGTCCTCCTCGTCAGCATGGCGCGGGGCCCCGGCAAGTGCGGTGACGATCTGCGGGACATCGACGGAGACTGCGTGGGCGTCACCGCGAACGCCTTCGACGCCGACCCCGGCATCCAGAGCCTCATCGAGGCGGTGGCGGACGAGAACGCCCGGGTGCGGCAGAACGCGGACTCCCCGTCGAGCGGGCCCAAGATCCCGTACGTGCGCATCGCGCTGATGATGCCCTTCACCGCGGACGAACACAGCGCCATGACCACGGACATGATCCGCCGCGGACTCGCCGGTGCCCTCGCCGCGCAGCAGCAGGCCAACCGTTTCGGCGGCCCGCACTACCAGCTGCTGCTCGCCCCCGACGGCCGCAACCTCGACCAGTGGGAGCCCGTCGTCGCGCGCCTCGCCGAACTGGCCAAGGACACCCGCGCGCCACTGGTCGGCGTGACCGGCATCCCCAGCAGCACACCGGAGACACGCAGGGCCATCGCCGCGCTCAGCGGGCACAAGATCCCCACGGTCGGCCCCGTCATCACCGCGGCCACCATGAACGCCCCGTACTTCTTCAAGACCTCGGCCAACAACGACCAGTTCGCCCGCGCCCTGGCGGGCTACCTGGCCGAGCGGCCGGGGAAGCACCGGGGCTTCCTGGTCTGGGACAACCGCGGCGAGGACGTCTACTCGAAGAACCTGCGCAGCGTCTTCGACACCCACTTCGGCGACGCGTACGGCCTGACCCGCCACAACTCGAACTTCATCGGCACCTCCGGAACCGACATGGGCATCCCCCAGCGGTTCACCGACGCCGTGCAGAAGATCTGCAACGAGAAGTCCGACACCGTCTTCTTCGCCGGCCGCGACCAGGACCTGCCCGCGTTCGTCGAGCGCCTGGCCCAGGAGGGCGACTGCGGCCGCACCACGAAGCTGCGCATCCTCAAGGTGGGCATAGGGATGGAGCCCACCCTCACCACCGACGCGCTCACCCAGCGGCTGGACGACGCCCGGGCGACGATAGTGGACGCGTCCTGCGTCGACCCCGCCTGGTGGAGCGGGAAGAACAAGCCCGAGAAGGCGCTCGGCAGCTTCCTCGACCAGTTCGACCAGCTGGAGAAGCGGCACAAGCTCGGCCCCAAGCCGCTCGACGACGGCTACGCCGTGATGTACCACGACGCCTTCACACTCCTCGCCAACGCCGTGGACCGCACCTACACGGAGATCAACGAGGGCGGCGGGCAGGCCCCGAAGGCGCCGAGAATCCCCATGAAGGACGACGTCTACAACACCCTTATCTTCCCCAGCATCTCGGGCGACATCTGCGACTCCTGTCTGATCGGCGCGGGCGGAACCTACGGCTTCGAGGGCCCGGGCAAGAACGACCAATGGGCCGTCTGCAAGCCCGTCCCCGTCGTGGAGTACCCGCCCGCCACCGGCTCCGGCAAACAGCGCGCCACCAGCCTCTACCGCACCTACCGCGGCACCTCCAAGACCTGCCCCTCCTGACATCACTCCTGACACCACCGCACCAGCAGCCGGAGGCGCCTCTCCCTCACCGTCGATTTTCGGCCATGATTGCCCGATGAGGCGGAAGACCGGTTAGGGAAAGGCGTCCGCAAGGGGCCTGACTTACCCGAAGAGAACGGGCCGGGAGAGGGCTCTCCATTCACCGCTCAAATCCTCTGAGACATTTGACAGAAGTGACGAGAGAGCCGTACGGTCTAACACGAACCACAGCATCAGCGCCGCAGCAACCTCTCTCGACGTCACCTTGTCCAGATGTGCCTCATCAGGCCGACACACCTGCCCGCGCGAGTGAATTCAATATGCCACGGACTCCCGCTGAACGTGCGCGCTATCCCTTGCCAGTTATGGAGATTCTGAACGTATGAAGGGCATAGTCCTGGCCGGGGGCAGTGGCACCCGCCTTCATCCGCTGACGCATGCGGTATCGAAGCAGATGCTTCCCGTTTACAACAAGCCCATGATTTATTACCCGCTCTCCGCGCTCATGCTGGGCGGTATTCGTGACATCCTGGTCATCTCATCGCCCTCGCATGTGAGCATGTTCCAGGACCTCCTGGGAGACGGCAGTCGGCTCGGCCTGAACATCGAGTACGCCGAGCAGCCGCTTGCGAATGGTATCGCGGAAGCCTTCCTCATCGGAGCCGAATACATCGGGAACGATTCGGTGGCGCTGGTATTGGGCGACAACATCTTCCATGGGCCGGGATTCGGCAGGCTCCTGAACAAGGAGATGAGCGAAGTCGACGGCTGCGTGCTGTTCGGCTATCCGGTGAGCGACCCCGAGCGCTACGGCATCGGCGAAGTCGACGAGCAGGGGAATCTGGTCTCCCTGGAGGAGAAACCGGTCGCGCCCCGGTCCAACCTGGCTCTGACCGGTCTCTATCTGTATGACAACGCCGTGGTGGACATCGCGAAGAACATCCGCCCGTCCGCCCGCGGCGAACTGGAGATCACGGACGTCAACCAGGTCTACCTGGAGCGCGGCCAGGCCAAGCTGATCAACCTGGGCCGCGGCTTCGCCTGGCTGGACACGGGCACCTACGACTCGCTGCTCCAGGCCTCGCAGTATGTGCAGGTACTCGAACAGCGCCAGGGGGTGCGGATCGCCTGCCTGGAGGAGATCGCCTTCCGTATGGGCTTCATCGACGCCGAAGCCTGCTACGCACTCGGCAGCCAATTACAGCGTACGGATTACGGCAAGTATCTGATGGAGATTGCCGGAAGGGACTGAGGAAGTCAGTGCGGATAGTAGTCACCGGAGGCGCGGGTTTCATCGGCTCGCACTTTGTCCGACAGGCGATAAAGGGGAACTACTCGGCATTCGCGGATGCCGAGCTGGTGGTGCTCGACAAGCTCACCTACGCGGGCAATAAGCAGAACCTCGCCGAGGTCGCGGACAGCTCCCGACTGCGGTTCGTCGAGGGTGACATCTGTGACGGACGGCTGGTGGGCGAAACCCTGCGGGGGGCCGACGCCGTGGTGCATTTCGCCGCCGAGTCCCATGTCGACCGGTCGATCGCCGGGGCCGATGAGTTCGTACGGACCAATGTCCTGGGCACGCAGACGCTCCTCAACGCCGCGACAGAGCACGGCGTGGGTAAATTCGTGCATGTCTCCACTGACGAGGTCTATGGATCGCTGGAAAGCGACGACGCCCCCTGGACGGAGGAGGAGGCGTTGAAGCCGAACTCCCCCTATTCCGCTTCCAAGGCGTCGTCCGACCTTCTGGCACTGGCCGCGCACCGCACTCATGGGCTGCCGGTCTGTGTTACCCGGGGCTCCAACACCTATGGCCATCACCAATACCCCGAAAAGATCATTCCGCTTTTCGTCACCAATCTGCTGGACGGCCTGAAGATTCCGCTGTACGGCGACGGCGAGAATGTGCGGGACTGGCTCCATGTGGACGACCACTGCCAGGGCATAGCGCTGGTGGCCGCGGACGGAAAGCCCGGCGAGGTGTACAACGTCGGCGGCGGAATCGAATTGACCAACCGACAGGTCACCGGGCGCCTGCTCACCTTGCTGAACATGGATGAGTCGATGGTGCGGTACGTAGCCGACCGCAAGGGTCACGACCGCCGGTACGCGATGGACATCTCGAAGATCTCCGGCCAGCTGGGCTACCAGCCCACCGTGACCTGGGAAAAGGGCCTCGCCGAGACCATCGACTGGTACACCGCGCACCGCGATTGGTGGGAGCCCCTCAAGGGGTGACCGCGAGGAGTGAGGGGACCGGCCTGGCCGGATTCCTGCCTCGCGGAGCGAGAGCACGCCGAGCCGGAGGCCATGGTGGCCTCCGGCTCGGCGCGTGTCCGCCATCGGTGGCGTCAGCTCATCTCGGCTGTGCGGACGGTGACGCGGGCGCCGTCGAGTACCAACTCCCCCTCGCAGAGCGGCAGGGGGAACCCGGCTCCCGGGATCACCCAGCAGGTGCGGTCCCGGACGAGCGCGGAGACCAGCTCGGCCAGGTCCGGGTCGGTGGCGAACACCTCCGCGCCCGCGGTCGCGTCGACGACCACCAGCGCGGGGTCCGCCGCCATCGCCCGGACCAGGGCCAGCCGCCACCGGTCGCCCTCGGCAAGCGCCGTTCCCTCGGAGGAATCGGAGGAACCGGCGGCCACCGCCTCGCGCAGCCGGTCCACGGCGGCCCGGACAGCGGGCCGTTCGCCGAAGAACTCCGCACCGGCCGGATCGGTGGACTCCAGGAACCGGGCCGCCTCCTCCCGGGTGAGATCCGGCTCGGCCGACGAGATCCGGCTCACCCGGCGGTCGATGTCACCGACCGCGAGGTCGGAGACGTCCACCCCGCCGATCCGGACCCGCCCCGAGGTGGGCACGATGTCGCCCGTCAGCAGATCGCCCAGTTCGAGCCGGGCGCCGTCCGGCGCGCCGAGGAGCGCCGTGGTGCTGCCCGCCGGGATGCGGAAGGACACCCCGTCGAGCACCGTCGCCCCCTCGACCGCCAGGCTCACGTCCTCGAACTCGATGTCGCAGCGCTCGGGCCAACCGGCGCCGGGCGACTGGGGGTCACCGGCGTCGATGAGCTTGCCGATCGTGATCATTGTCGTGCGCGAGTTCAGGACGGTGCTGATCAGCAGAGCCGCCTCCATGATCGGCTGGAAGGTCAGCACCGAGAGCACGACGAGGGCCACGCTCTTCACGGAGGACACGTCCCCGGTCGACAGCGAGGCGCACACCGCCACGCAGGCGTACAGGACGAGTTCGATGGCCCGCCACGGCAGCGTCTCTCCCACGGCGGGGAGGAACACCGACGGGGTCCGGCCGCCCGAGGCGGAGGCGGGCCGCTCGTAGGTCCGCCTCAGCCACTCGGCACTGTCGGGCTCCTCGGTCCGGGTGAGCAGCCGGGACGCGGCGAAGGCGACCGCCGCCAGTACCAGCAGTCCGCCCGCCAGTGTCGCGGCGAGCAACGGCGACACGAACGCGGTGATCACGATCACCGTCAGCGGGGTGACGACGGCGGCCACGAGCGGCCGCAGCACATGCGCGGGCAGCCCCATCAGCACCACGACCGCGAAGCCGTTCAGGGCTGCGAGCCGGTCCGCGTGGGCCGGGCCGAGCGACCGGGCGGGCAGCCCGTCCGTGCGCTCGGCGACGGTCTTGTTCAGGTTGATGACCAGGTCGGCCCCCAGCCGGTTGCCCATCGGAACGCTGCGGTAGTGCAGGACGGAGTGGACCAGGAAGACCGCGGCCAGAACGGCGATCCACGTCCAGGGAACGGGCGTGTCCGGGGAGAACAGGTCATCGGCGATCGGGACCACGAGGGCGAAGGCGATGCCCTGAGTGACCGCGCCGAGCACCAGGAACAGCAGCAGCGATACCAGCGCTCCTCTCCCCGACGCCTTCAGGAAGCGGGCGAGAACGGCCCTCATCAGTGGATCTCCTCGGATGTCGCGGATCGGACAGCGGGCACGGCGGCCCGCTCGGTGCCCGGGGGCACCGCGCTCAGGGCCGCGTACCGGCCGCCCGCGCGGATCAGCTCCTCATGGGTGCCGGACTCGGCCACCTCGCCCGCGTCCATCACCACCACCTTTCCGTCGGTGACCACCGGCGGGCCGCAGCTCACGATCACCACGGCGGCCCGCTCCCGCAGGTCGGCCACCGCGGCCACCAGCACGTCGGGGTCGCCGCTGAACGCCCGCTGGTCCAGGAGCACGACCCCGCGGTCCTCCCCCGCCACCACCCTGGCCAGCGCGATCCGCTGGATCTCCGGGTAGGACAGGGACAGTTCCGCCCCCACGACGGAGGCGTAGCCACGGGGGAACGCCGCGATGGTGTCGTGAACGCCCACGAGCCGCGCGGCACGTTCGGCCGCTTCGGGCGTGCCCTCGGCACGGTCGGCGGTGATGTACGCGCCGACGGCGCCGGTGACGACGGCCGGTTCGGCACCCACCGAGGTGAACTGCTCCGCGGGGACGGCGGCCGTGATCAGGTCGGCCACCCGGTCCGCGCCCTCGGGGGCGGGCTCGATGACCGTCAGCAGCTCCCCGCGCCCGGGCGGTTCGAGGCCGGGAACAGGGCCGGAAGTGGTGCTGTCACCGGATTGCCCCGCGGGCCCGCCGGCGGCGAACCCGGTGAGCCGTGCCACCGCCTTCTTGCCCTCCCCGATTTCTTCCATGAAGTAGCTGCTGGCCAGCAGGGGTGCCGCCAGGCCCGCGCCGACGAGCAGGAACGGCACGAGGTCCGCGGGCGCCAGCGAGCCGGACCGGATCATGAGCGAGCCGCCGCACAGCACGAAGACGAGGACGCTCAGCGGCGAGAAGGCGATCTCGGCCATTGCCCTGCCTCCGAGCAGGGTGCCGATACGGGCCAGGAAGAAGTCACTGAAACCGTCGGTGGCCTCCGTGAGGCGGCGGGCCGCGATCCGGGTCGTCATGGCCGTACGGGCCCGGGACCCGGCCCGGTTGATCCGCGCGTCCAGGCCGATGGTGGGGCGTACCTCGTCGATGCCGGAGATGGCGGACACGTAGTCGTCCTTCATCTCCTTGAAGAAGCGCGCCGAGACCACGCCGAAGGCGACGAAGCCGAGCAGGATGGGAAGGATGGTCACCAGCGCCATCCGCCAGTCGACCCAGAAGAGATAGCCGATCGAGAGGAGGAACACCAGGACGGTCGAGACGAGTTCCGCCCCGGCCCGGCCCACCATCCTCCCGGCCGTGGCGATGTCACCGCCCATGCTGGCGCCGTCGGCCCGCCAGGCCGCGTGGACCTGCCGGGCGGCGGGGTGGACGCGCAGCCTGTTCGCCACCCCGGCGCGGAGGAGCTCCTGGCTGCGCGCGGCCGCCCGCCTGCTCAGCGCCCGCCCCAGAATCTGCGCGGCGAGCCCGGCCACCACGATGGCGACGGCGGTCAGGACGAGTTCCCTGATCCATCCTGTGTCGGAGTCGGCGGCCAGCATCTCCCGGCAGATCTCCACGATGATGATCATCGCTCCGAAGGTGGCGACCGCTCCGGCCGTCTCCAGGAGGCGCGCCGTGCGGGTGCCCCCCTGGATCGCCGTCGTCGGCGTACCTTGTGCGCTCATCGCTTGGAGACCAGGAAGTCGCCGATGACCAGGTGGTCGATGTCGGTGCCGAGGAAGCATTCGACGGCGTCCTTCGGGGAGCAGACGATCGGCTCTCCGGCGACGTTGAAAGAGGTGTTGACCAGGCAGGGCACACCGGTGCGCGAGGTGAACTCGCGGAGCAGCTCGGCCAGCAGCGGGTTGCCCTCCTCGGTGACCGTCTGGACGCGGGAGGTCGCGTCCACGTGGGTGGCGGCCGCGATCTTCTCCGTGTACTCCGGCCGCACCGGGAAGACGAAGGTCATGTAGGGCGAGCTGGTCTTCTTGCCCATGTCGAAGACGCGCGGGGCGTCCTCCTCCAGCACGATGGGCGCGAAGGGGCGGAAGGGCTCGCGGTGCTTGACCCGGTTGTTGATGATGTCCTTCATGTCGGCGAAGGACGGGTTGGCGAGGATGCTGCGGTTGCCCAGTGCCCGGGGGCCGTATTCGGTCCGGCCCTGGAACCAGCCGACCACGGTCTTCTCCGACAGCAGCTCGGCGGTCTTCTTCGCCACCTCACCGGCGGGCAGCTCCTCCCAGGTGACCGAGGAGGCGTAGGCGTCGAGGGTCTCGCGGATCTCCGCCTCGCCGAACTCCGGGCCGAGGTAGGGCGAGGTGGTCGGCGTGACGGGGGTTGCCTTCTCCGCCGCGACGTGGGCGGCGGCGCCGATGGAGATGCCCGGGTCGCTCGCGCCGAAGCTGACCTCGACCCGCTCGAAGTCCAGTTCCTCCAGGAGCTTGGTGTTGTTGACGCAGTTCAGCGCCAGACCGCCCTCGAAGATCAGGTCCCGCAGGTCGGTCGCCCCGGCCAGCGCGCGCAGCTGGTGCGCGGTGACCTCCTCGATCATCTGCTGGGCCGCGCAGGCCATCCGGACCTGGAAGTCGAACTCGCCGCGGTTGTCGTCATTTCCGCCGAACAGCTCGTCGAAGAGGGTGTCGTACGCCCGCGGGCCACGCGGGTCGTAGGCCAGGGCCAGCGAGAACCGGCCACCCTCCTGGAGGGTGACGATGTCGGTCAGGAAGGGGTTGCTCTCCTTGTCGGGTGCCTTGCCGAATCCGCCCAGGCCCATGACCTTGTACTCGTCGTTGTTCGGCACGAAGCCCAGGTAGCGGGTGACGGAGCTGAAGAGTTGGGCGATCGAGTTCTGCGCGTCGACGGTGAACCGGTCGAAGACCTCGACCTTTCCGTTCCGCACCTCCCCCATGATCGTGCTGTCCGACTCGGCCTGGCCGTCGTTGATCAGGAAGGCGGCGTCGCCGAAGCTGGAGAAGGTGCGGCCGCAGGCCAGGTGGGCCCGGTGGTGCGGGACCGTGATCAGCTTGTCGTCGGGGAGCGCGTAGCCGGTGTGCCGGGTGAAGTCCTCGATCAGCGCGTTCCGGCCCAGCGCTCCGGTGTACAGCTCGCCGAAGGAGGCGATCGCCGGGAACTTGAACTCGGGGGGCATCGGCGCCGCGGCGATGCCCGTGAGGGCGGTGTTGGCGAAGTTCGCGTCGAAGTTCCAGCCGAAGGCGTAGTAGTCGACGTCCTCGTAGCTCACTCCGGCCTGCTCCAGGCACCAGCGCATGGCGTTGGCCGGGAAGGCGGTGGTCTTCTTCTGGCGGTTCATCCGCTCTTCCTCGACGGCGGCCACCAGCTCACCGTCGACGAACAGGGCGGCGGCCGCGTCGTGGCCGAGGAAGCTGTGCCGGTCGACGGTGTCCTGGGTGTAGCCGTACAGCTGCCCGAAGAGCTCCGCGATGCGCGAGAAGCCGTTGTATCCAAGAATGATCATTGATGTTCCTTCGCAGGCCGCGACCGTCGTTGGCCGCGGGTGGTGACATGGGTGCGGGAGATACCGCGGTACGGACGGGTCACAGACCCTGTTCGGCGAGCCAGCGCACGATCGTCTCGGCGGTCAGGTCAAGGTGGTCCTCCATGATCGTGAAATGGTCGCCGGTGGTGGTGGCGAGGGTGTGCGGGTGGGGCCAGGTCAGCCGCCAGCTGTCGTCCTCGTAGCCGGTGTCCTGGTAGGGCAGCGGCGACTCGGCGCGCAGGAACAGCACCGGGCTCTCGATCGGTGCTGCCTCGTAGGCGCCCATCAGGACGTGGTAGCGACCCATGGCGGTGAGCCGTATGCCGCTGAACGCGCCGGCCCCGAAGAGGGGTTCGCGCTCGAACAGGCCGTCCATCATCACCCTGGTCATGTCCTCCGAGAACTGGCTGTCGGCCTGGAAGGCGTCGATGAGGACGACCGCGGCCGGGCCGAGGCCCAGCTGTTCGGCCCGCATCGCCAGGGCGTAGGCGATCAGACCGCCCGCCGAGTGGCCGAGCAGTACGTACGGCCCCGAGCCGACGGCCGAGCGCAGTGCGGCGATCTGCAGCTCGATGAAGGTCTCGAACGAGTCGGGGACCAGCTCCCCTTCGGCGAACCCGGGGTTGTAGAGCCCGAACACCTCCCGCTCGCCCTGGAACCGCCGCGACAGCCGGGCGTATTGCATCGGTCCGGCCGTGGCGGTGATGGCGGGCAGGCAGACCACCGCGGATCGTCCGGCGAGGCCCGTGGCGAGTCGTACCGGCGTCGGGACGTGGTCGGCCAGGGTCTCGGCGGTGAAGGACGGCCGGAGCCGCCCGGCGGACTGGATGAGGGCCATACCGGACGTCCCGGCCTGCCCCAGTGCGTGGGACTCGCGGTAGAGCGCCTCGATGCTGTCGAAGGGGGACGAGGCCGGGGCCTCGGCACCCTCGGCGGCGGCGCGGGCGGTTTCGGTGCCGACCAGGTCGGCGAGGTGATCGGCGAGCCGGGCCGTGGTGGAGTGCTGGAACATCGCCGTCGTGGGGAGCTTGAGGCCCAGCAGCGCGTCGAGGCGGTCGCGCAGGGAGATGCCCGTCAGCGAGTCCACGCCCAGATCGAGGAACTCCACGTCCACGTCGATGTCCCCGGCCTCCCCGAGGGCGAGGACGGCGGTCAGTTCACCCCAGATGACCTCTTCCAGCAGTTGGCGGCGCCGGTCGGGCGCGGCGGCCAGGACGCGGGCGAGGATGTCCTCTTGCCGGGTGTCCCGGAGCGGCCGTTCGCGCCGGGCGGGCGCGGTCGTCCCGGGCGCGGGCCGGAACTCGGCCGTGGGTACGGCGCGCAGCGTCAGCCGGTCGACGCTCGCGACCGGCCGCCCCTCGGGGTCGGCGAGGCGGACGCCGACCGCGTCCGGTCCGGCGCTCGTGAGCCGTACCCGTACGGAGCGGGGGGCCGTGGTGTGCAGCGACACCCCGGACCAGGCGAGCGGCATCCGCAGACGCGCCTCGCCCGGGTCGAAGAACTCGCCCGGTTCCACGGCGTGCAGGGCCGCGTCGAGGAGCGCGGGGTGGAGTGCGAAGCCGCCGGTGCCGGTGGCCGCCTCGGTCAGGGTCACGTCCGCGAAGAGGGCGTCGGCGCTTCTCCAGGCGGCGCGCAGCCCCTGGAACGCCGGGCCGTAGGCGTAGCCGTCTCCGGCCGGGGCGTCGTAGAGCCCGGCCACGTCGACCGGCGCGGCACCGGGCGGCGGCCACGCGCCCGAGAGCTCCTCGAAGCCGTCGGCGGCGCCGGTGTCCTCCGGCTCCGGGGCCAGCACTCCCCGGGCGTGGCAGGTCCACTTCGCCTCCTCGCCCGGGGTTTCGGGGCGCGAGTGGACGGTGACGGTGCGTCGGTGGCCGTCGTCGGGCGGGCCCACCTGCACCTGGATGTGCTCGGCGGTGTCGGTGCCGAGCACCAGCGGCGCTTCCTGGGTGAGTTCGGCCAGCCGCGGGCAGCCGAGCGCGCGTCCCGCGTACAGCGCCCAGTCGACGAGCACTCCGGCGGGCAGCAGAACGGTGGACTGGACGGCGTGGTCGGCGAGCCAGGGGTGGGCGGCCTGCGAGAGCCGGCCGGTGAACAGGGCCGTCTCGCCCTCGGCGGGCAGCACCGCACCGGCCAGCAGGGGGTGGTCGGCGGTGTCGATGCCGATGCCGCTCGCGTCGCCGGACTGGGCCGGTGCGTCCAGCCAGTACCGCTCGCGCTGGAAGGCGTACGTCGGCAGGTCCACCGCGGTGTCCGCGCCGGGGAGCAGCGCAGTCCAGTCCACGGAAACGCCCCGGGTCCACAGCGTGGCGGCCGAGCGCAGCAGTGCGGCGCGCTCGTCGGCCTCGCGGCGCAGCGAACCGACCACCACCACCTCGCGCCCCTCGGCGCGCAGCGCGGTGTCCTCGATCGCGGAAGTGACCACCGTATGCGGGCTGACCTCGATGAAGGTGTCGACGCCCTCGTCGATCAGCGTGGCCACCACATCGGCGAAGCGCACCTGCTCGCGCAGATTGCGGTACCAGTAGTCGGCGTCGGCCGCCGAGCCGTCCATCGGCTCACCGGTCACGGTGGAGTGCCAGCGGATGTCCGTAGGACCGCAAGTGACCTCGCCGAGTTCCGCGAGCAGCGAGTCCTTGATCAGCTCGACCTGCGGGGAGTGCGAGGGGTAGTCCACCGGAATGCGACGGGCCCGGATGCCATCCGCCTCACAGCCGTCGAGCACGCCGTCCAGCGGCGCCTCGTCCCCGGCGAGGACGACCGCGCCAGGACCGTTGACGGCGGCGACCGAGATCGCGTCGGCGTCATCGGCGTCATCGGTGTAGGTCTCCACGAGCGCGCGTGCCTGGTCGGCGGGGACCGCCACCGAGGCCATGCCGCCGCGACCGGCCAGCTGACCGGCGATCACGGCGCTGCGACGTACGACGATCCGGGCCGCCTCCGGCAGCGGCAGGGCACCCGCGACACACGCGGCGGCCAACTCACCCTGCGAATGACCCACGACCACCGAAGGAGAGACACCGAGGCCGCGCCACAGCTGGGCGAGCGAAACCATGACGGCCCACAGCGCGGGCTGCACCACATCGACCCGGTCCAGCGACGGCGCACCCTCCTCGCCCCGCAGCACGGCGAGGAGATCCCAGTCGGTGTGGACGGCGAGCGCCTCCCCACAACGCCCCAGCCACTCGGCGAAGACCGGCGAGGAATCCAGCAGCCCGAGCGCCATGCCCGACCACTGGGCGCCCTGCCCGGGGAAGACGAACGCGACCTTCGTACGGTTGCGGGCCACTCCGTGGATGACGTCCGCTTCCCGGGTGTCCCGGGCCGCCAGGGCGTCGAGGCCCTCGGCGAATCCGGCCCGGCCGGTGGCGAGGACGACCGCACGGTGGCCGAAGACGGTCCGGTTCTCCATCAGGGCCCCGGCGATCTCGGCCGTCGGCACCTCGGCGCCCGCCGGGCCGGTGGTGAACTCCCGCAGCCGCTCGGCCTGGCCTCGCAGGGCGTCGGCCGAGGTGGCCGACAGCATCCACGGCACGGCCGCGGCCGGGTGGGACTCGATCACGGTCGAGCGCCGCTCGGTGGTCTCCTCGACGACCGTGCCGACTAGGGCTTCCGGGGCCTGTTCGAGGATGATGTGGGCGTTGGTGCCGCTGATGCCGAACGAGGACACCGCGGCCCGGCGCGGCCGCCCGGCCTCGGGCCACGGCACCGCCTCGGTCACCAGCTCCACCGCGCCCGCGGACCAGTCCACGTGCGGCGACGGCTCCTGGGCGTGGAGGGTGGGCGGCACCACTCCGTGCCGCATGGCCATCACCATTTTGATGATCCCGGCCACCCCGGCCGCCGCCTGGGTGTGGCCGATGTTGGACTTGACCGACCCCAGCAGCACGGGCCGGTCCACCGAACGCTCCTGGCCGTAGGTGGCCAGCAGTGCCTGCGCCTCGATCGGGTCGCCCAGCGGCGTCCCGGTGCCGTGCGCCTCGATGACGTCCACCTCGGCCGCGGTGACCCCGGCGCCCGCGAGCGCGTCACCGATCACCCGCTGCTGGGAGGGGCCGTTCGGCGCCGTCATTCCGTTGCTGGCACCGTCCTGGTTGACGGCGCCGCCCCGCACCACGCCGAGCACCCGGTGCCCGTTGCGGCGCGCGTCCGACAGCCGCTCGACCAGCAGGATGCCGACGCCCTCGCCCCACGCGGTGCCGTCCGCCGACGCGCCGAACGCCTTGCACCGGCCGTCCGCCGCGAGCCCGCGCTGCTTGCCGAACTCGGTGAAGGCGGCGGGGGTGGAGACGACCGCGACGCCTCCGGCGAGGGCGAGGTCGCACGCTCCGCGGCGCAGCGCGGTGACCGCCATGTCCAGCGCCACCAGCGACGAGGAGCACGCGGTGTCCACCGTCACCGCCGGGCCCTCGAAGCCGAAGGTGTAGGCGACCCGGCCCGAGGCCACGCTGCCCGCGTTGCCGTTGCTCAGATAGCCCGCGATCTCCTCGGGCACCGCGTGCAGCCGTGCCACGTAGTCGTGGTGCATCAGTCCGGTGTAGACCCCGGTCCGGCTGCCGCGCAGCCGTGTGGGGTCGATACCGGCCCGCTCGACGGCCTCCCAGGACAGTTCCAGCAGGAGGCGGTGCTGCGGGTCCATCGCCACGGCCTCGCGCGAGGAGATGCCGAAGAACCCGGCGTCGAACTCGGCGGCGTCGTAGAGGAAACCGCTCTCCCGCACGTAGGTGGTGTTGGCGCCGATCCCCTCCGGGTCGTAGAGCCGGTCCAGGTCCCAGCCCCGGTCGTCGGGGAAGCCGCCGATGCCCTCGCGGCCGTGCAGGACCATGTCCCACAGGTCCTCGGGCGAGCGCACATCGCCCGGATACCGGCAGCTCATGCCGACGATCGCGATCGGCTCGTCGTCCGGTACGGGCGTCAGCCGCGTCCGGTCGCCGCCGTCCACCGTGCCGGTCAGCGCCGAGCCGAGGAACGCGGCCAGCGACTCGGGGCTCGGGTAGTCGAAGACGAGCGTCGTGGGCAGCCGGACGCCGGTGACGTCGGCCAGCCGGTTGCGGAGTTCGACGGCGGTCAGCGAGTCGAAGCCCAGGTTGGCGAACGACTCGGCGGGCGCGATGTCGTGGGGCGCCGTGTGCCCCAGCACGGTGGCGACGTGTTCGCGCACCAGCTCGACCAGGTGGACCCGCCGGTCCTCCTCCGGCAGGCCGCGCAGCCGGTCCCCCAGGCCCGCCTCCCCGGCGCCGGAGGCCCGGGCGGGGCGCCGCCGGGGCGTGGTGGCCAGTGCGCGCAGCAGCGCGGGCGGGTCGCCCTGGCCGCGCAGGTCCAGATGTACGGGGACGAGTACGGGCTCGGGCAGCCGGGTGGCGGCGTCGAACAGCGCCACGCCCTCGTCCTCGGAGAGCGCCCGCAGGCCACCGCGGTTCAGCCTGCCGAGGTCGGTGTCGCTCAGGGACCCGGTCATGGCGCTGGCCTCGGCCCACAGCCCCCAGCTCAGCGACTGCGCGGGCAGTCCCTCGCGGTGGCGTCGGCGCGCCAGGGCGTCGAGGAAGGCGTTGGCCGCGGCGTAGTTGGACTGCCCCGGGGAGCCGAAGATCCCGGCCGCGGAGGAGAACAGTACGAACATCTCCAGGTCCCGGTCCCGGGTCAGCTCGTGCAGCTGCCAGGCGGCGTCCACCTTGGGGCGGAAGACCGCGGCGAGGCGCTCCGGGGTCTGGGACGCGATCATCCCGTCGTCGAGGACACCGGCCGCGTGGACCACGCCGCGCAGGTCGGGGAGGGAGTCCAGGAGGGCGGCGAGGGCGTCCCGGTCGGCGACGTCACAGGCCGCCAGCCGGACGGTGGCGCCGAACGCGCCGAGCTGTTCGGCCAGTTCGGTGGCGCCGGGCGCGTCCGGGCCGCTCCGGCCGACCAGCACCAGGTCGGTGACCTGGTGGGCGGTGACCAGGTGACGGGCGACGGCCGCGCCGATGATGCCGGTCCCTCCCGTGATCAGCACGGTGCCGGTGCCGGACCAGGGAGCGGGGACGTCGGCGGCGGGGGCCGGGTGGCGTACCAGGCGGGGGACGAACAGGGCGGTACCGCGGACGGCGAGCTCGGTCTCGCCCGCGTCGATCGCCGCCCGGACGAGGTCCAGGGGGACATCGGCCGCGTCGGTGTCCGTGTCCAGCAGCGCGAACCGGTCGGGGTGCTCCGAGCGCGCGGAGCGCACCAGGCCGTGGATCGCGGCCTGGGCGAGGTCGATGCCGTCGGCGCCGTCGTCACCCTTGTCGGGGTTATCGGAGTTGGCGGGGTTCGCCTCGACGCCGCCCCGGGCCAGCACCACCAGCCGGGCGCCGCCGAGTCCGTCGTGGGCGAGCCACTCCCGCAGCCGCTCCAGGACGCGTGCCACCGAGGCCCGTACCCGCTCCGGCTCCGTGGCGCCGGAGCCGCCCGGGTCGGCGCAGTCGAGGAGCACGGTGTCGGCGCCGCCGGCCACCGCGGCGGCGAGGTCGGCGGCGGGTGTCCCGTCGGCCCACACCAGCGGGCGCGTGCCGGTGGCGGCCACGTCGGGCCGCTCCCACCGCTCCCATCGGTGGGCGTACAGGGACTGGGCCACCGCCGACCGCGCCGGGGTCTCCGACACCGGGCGCAGCACCAGTTCGTCGATGCCCACGACGGGCACGCCCTGGGGGTCGGCGATGCGGACCCGTACGGCCGCGGTGCCCGCGGTGGACAGCCATACCCGGACCGACCGGGCGCCGCTCGCCCACAGCCGTACGCCCGACCAGGCGAACGGCAGCCGGGCCGCGCCCTCGGCGTCGTCCACGACGCCACCGAGGCCGATGCCGTGCAGCGCGGCGTCCAGCAGCGCGGGGTGGATGCCGAAGGCCTCGGCCTCCTCCGTCGCGTCGTCGGGCAGGACCACCTCGGCGAAGAAGTCGTCGCCGCGCCGCCAGGCCGCGCGCAGCCCCTGGAAGGTGGGCCCGTAGGCGTAGCCCTGCCGGGCCAGCGCCGGGTAGAAGTCCTCGATGTCGACGGGGGTGGCGGCGCGGGGCGGCCAGTGGCCGCCGGTCACCGCGCCGAAGTCGGCGGTGTCCGGTCCCTGGGCGAGCGGCGCCAGCACGGCCTGCGCGTGGCAGGTCCACTCCGCCAGGTCTTCGGTGTGCTCCTCGGGGCGCGAGTGGACGCTCACCGACCGCCTGCCGTCGGCGTCGGTCTGTCCCACGACGACCTGGATCTGCACCGCCCCGGCGGCGTCGAGCACGAGCGGGGTCTGAAGGGTCAGGTCCCGGACCTCGCCGCAGCCCATGTCCTGGCCCGCGCGCAGGGCGAGTTCGACGAAGGCCGTCCCCGGCAGCAGGACCGCGCCCAGCACCGCGTGGTCGGCCAGCCAGGGGTGGGTGGCCAGGGACAGGCGGCCGGAGAGCACGGCGGTGTCGCCGTCCGCCACGCTGACCGCCGCGCCGAGCAGCGGGTGGTCGACGCCGGTCAGGCCCGCCGAGGCGACGTCCGCCGCGGCCCCCCGCGCGGAGATCCGGGGCCAGAAGCGGCGGCGTTCGAAGGCGTAGGTCGGCAGGTCGGCGCGGACCGCCGTGGTGGGCAGCACCGCACGCCAGTCGACGTCGATGCCCCGGGTCCACAAGGTGCCCACGGCCCGCAGCAGTCCGGCGAGGTGCGGCCGTTCACGGTGGGCGACCGAGGTCACGGTCGCCTGTCCGTCGCGCAGGCTGTCCTCGATCGGCCGGGTCAGCACCGCGTGCGGCCCGATCTCCAGGAAGACGTCGGCCCGGCCCTCGGCGGTGCGTACGGCGTCCTGGAAGCGGACCGCGTGGCGGGCGTGCCGAATCCAGTAGTCCGGGGAGGTGATGTCCTCGGCGGTGGCCGTCGTACCGGTGACGGCGGACACCAGGGGGATCTCCGGCGGGGACCAGGTGAGCCGGGTGAGGACGGTGCGGAACTCCGCGAGCATGGGTTCCATCAGCGGCGAGTGGAAGGCGTGGCTGACCCGCAGCCGCCGGGTGCGCCGCCCGGCGGCGTCCGCGGTGTCGGCGACGCGCTGGACCGCGTCGGCCGCGCCGGAGACGACGACGGCCGAGGGGCCGTTGACCGCCGCGATCGCCACCTGGTCCGCGGGCATCTCGCGCAGCCACCGCTCGACCTCGGCCTCCGGGGCGTCGACGGCCAGCATGGCGCCGCCGTCGGGGAGCGCCTGCATGAGGCGGCCACGGGCCACGGCCAGCGTGACGGCGTCGGCCAGCGAGAGCACCCCGGCCACATGGGCTGCCGCGATCTCGCCGATCGAGTGCCCGAGTACGACATCGGGGGTCACGCCCCAGGCCTGGAGGGTGCGGAACAGCGCCACTTCGACCGCGAACATGGCGATCTGGGTGTAGGCGGTCCGGTGGACCAGCTCCGGGTCGGCGGGCTCGGGGGCGAAGACGATATCGGCCAGGGAGGCGCCGAGTTGCCCGTCGGCCTCCGCGCGGACGGCGTCGAACGCGGCGGCGAAGGCCGGAATCCGCTCGTACCACTCGCGGCCCATGCCCGCCCACTGCGCGCCCTGCCCGGCGAAGACGAAGGCCGTCCTGGCGCCGGGGCGCACCGCGCCGCGCACATGGTGCCGTCCGGTGGCGGCCTTGCCCGCCAGTGCGTCGAGGGCCTCGGCGAATCCGGCGGGGTCCTCGGCCAGGACGACGGCGCGGTGTTCGAAGGCGGTGCGGGTGGCCAGTGCGACGGCCACCCCGGCCACCTCGGGGCCGTCGGCGGTGAGCTCGCGCAGCCGCCCGGCCTGGCCGCCGAGGGCGGATTCCGAGGTGGCCGAGAGAATCCAGGGCAGTACGCCGTGGTCCGCGGCCGGGTCGGCGGCGGGTTCCTCGGGGGCCTGTTCGAGGATGATGTGGGCGTTGGTGCCGCTGATGCCGAACGAGGACACCGCGGCCCGGCGCGGCCGCTCGGCCTCGGGCCACGGCACCGCCTCGGTCGCCAGCTCCACCGCACCGGCAGACCAGTCGACGTGCGGGGTCGGCTCGTCCACGTGGAGCGTGGGCGGCACCACTCCGTGCCGCATGGCCATCACCATCTTGATGACCCCGGCCACCCCGGCCGCCGCCTGGGTGTGGCCGATGTTGGACTTCACCGACCCCAGCAGCACCGGCCGCCCGGCCGCGCGCCCCTGGCCGTAGGTGGCCAGCAGTGCCTGCGCCTCGATCGGGTCGCCCAGCGACGTGCCGGTGCCGTGTGCCTCGACGACGTCCACCTCGGCCGCGGCGACGCCCGCACCCGCGAGCGCGTCACCGATCACCCGCTGCTGGGAGGGGCCGTTCGGCGCGGTCAGACCGTTGGACGCGCCGTCCTGGTTCACCGCGGAACCGCGCATCACGGCGAGCACCTGGTGGCCGTTGCGGCGCGCGTCCGACAGCCGCTCGACCAGCAGGACACCGGCGCCCTCGCCCCACGCGGTGCCGTCCGCCGACGCCGCGAACGCCTTGCACCGGCCGTCCGCCGCGAGCCCGCGCTGCTTGCCGAACTCCGCGAACACCCCCGGGGTGGACATCACGGTGACCCCGCCGACGAGCGCGAGCGGGCAGTCGCCGGAGCGCAGCGCCTGGGCCGCCAGGTGCAGGGCGACCAGCGAGGCGGAGCAGGCCGTGTCGACGGTGACGGCCGGGCCCTCGAAGCCGTAGGTGAAGGCGATACGGCCGGAGACGACGCTCGCCGCGGTACCGGTGAGCAGATAGCCGAGCGACTCGTGACCGGCGTGGCCCAGCAGGTTCGGGTAGTCCGCGCCGTTCACCCCGATGAACACCCCGGTCCGGCTGGTGTGCAGGGTCGCGGGGTCGATCCCGGCGCGCTCGAACGCCTCCCAGGACGTCTCCAGCAGCACCCGCTGCTGGGGGTCCATCTCCAGTGCCTCGCGCGGGGAGATGCCGAAGAAGGCCGAGTCGAAGTCGGTGGCCGCGTCGATGAATCCGCCGCGGCCGGGCGGCCCTTCGGGGTCGGTGTCCGCGGGGCCGGTCCGCCAGCCGCGGTCTTCCGGGTAGCCGCCCATGGCGTCGCCGCCGTCCCGCACGAACTCCCAGAAGGCTTCCGGGGTGTTCGCATGGCCGGGGAAGCGGCAGCTCATGCCGACGATGGCGATCGGCTCGCGCTGCGCGTCCTCCAGGTCACGAACCCGCTGCCGGGTGCGCTTGAGATCCGCCGTCACCCGCTTCAGGTACTCGACGACCTGCTCTTTCTCAGCCATGTTCCCAACCCCTCGTTGAACCGCGGTCGTGCGTGGGCTTCGCGTGCATCAGCTCAGCCCCAACTCGTCGTCGATGTAGCGCAGCAGGTCGTCCTCGGACGCCGAGCCGAGTTCGTCGTCCCCGGCGTCCTCCGCCCCGGACGCCTGGTGTCCGCCCGACCGCTCCCGCCAGCGGACGAGCAGCGTCTCCAGCCGGGCCGTCACCTTCCTGACCTCGGCCTCGTCCCGTTCTTCGGCGAGCATCGCCTCCAGGCGGCCGAAGGGCTCCGTGCCCCATTCGCCGCCGTCCTCCTGTGGCACCAGGAGCCCCAGCAGATAGCCGCCGAGCAGTTCGGGGGTGGGGTAGTCGAAGACGAGAGTGGTGGGCAGCCGGGTGTCGGCGACCCGGGCCAGCCGGTTACGCAGTTCCACCGCGGTGAGCGAGTCGAACCCGAGGGTGGTGAAGGACTGCTGGGCCGCGATGTCCTCCGGCGCCGCGTACCGCAGCACCGCGGCCACCTGTTCGCGGACCAGCCCCAGCAGGGTCTCCCGCCGCTCGGCCTCGTCCAGGGCTGCCAGCCGGTGGCGCAGCGCCTGCCCGTCCAGTGTGGTGGCGCGGCGCGGGGCGTTGCGGACCAGGCCGCGCAGCAGCGCCGGTACGGGTCCGTCCCCGCCCCGCAGGAGCGCGGGATCGAAGCGGACCGGCGCGGTGTGGGCGTGGTCGGCGGCGAGGGCGTGGTCGAAGAGCGCGAGCCCTTCCTCGGTGCTCATCGGCAGCAGTCCGCCGCCGCTCACCCGCCGCAGCTCGGTCTCGTCGAGTGTCCCGGTCAGCCCGCTCGTCTCGGCCCACAGGCCCCAGGACATCGAGGCGGCGGGCAGGCCCTGGGCGCGGCGCCGCTGGGCGAGGGCGTCCAGGAAGACGTTGGCCGCCGCGTAGTTCGCCTGGCCCGGGGCGCCGAGCACTCCGGCGGCGGACGAGAACACCACGAACATGTCCAGGTCGTCACCGGCCAGTTCGTGCAGATGCCAGGCGGCGTCGGCCTTCGGGCGCAGCACGGCCTCCAGCCGCTCCGGGGTCAGCGCCGTCACCACGCCGTCGTCCAGGGCACCGGCCGCGTGCACCACGCCCCGCAGTTCCGGCATGGACGCGAGCAGTTCGGCGGCGGCGGACCGGTCCGCGACATCGGCTGCCGCGATGCGTACGCGCGCGCCCAGCTCCCCCAGCTCGTCGGCGAGTTCGGCCGCGCCGGGCGCGTCCATCCCCCGCCTGCTGGCCAGTACCAGGTCGCTGACGCCGTGGGCGGAGACCAGGTGACGGGCGACCGCCGCGCCGATGAGCCCGGTTCCTCCGGTGACCAGCACGGTTCCCCGGGCGGCGGGCCGCTCGGCGTCGTGGTCGGTGGTCTTGGCGAGGGCCAGCCGGGGGACGTACAGCCCGCCGTCCCGGACGGCGATCTGTGTCTCGTCGGCGGCCAGTGCCGCGCTCAGCGCCGCCGTCGGGAGCGTGTCGGCCGGGGTGTCGCTGTCGACCAGCAGGAAGCGGCCGGGGTGTTCGGACTGTGCCGACCGCAGCAGTCCGTGGACGGAGGCCCGGGGCAGGTCGGGGGTGTCCGTGTCGAGGACCTGGACGCCGCCGTGGACCACCACGGCCAGCGGGGTGTCGGCGAACCTGTCGTCGGCCAGCCAGCCGCGGATGCGCTCCAGCGCCGTGGTGAGCGCCTCGCGGACCCGGCCGGGGACGTCGGTGCCGGGGACGCCGGTGCCGGACGCGCCGGGCGCCGGGCACTCCCAGAGCACCAGGTCGGCGCCCTCGGTCACGGCCACCGCGAGCTCCTCGGCCGAAACGCCGTCCGCCCAGAGGCGGGTGTGCGGCGCGGGCAGCGGTTCCGCCGGTCCGGCGGGCTCCCAGCGCTCCCAGTTCACCGCGTACAGCGAGCGCGCCGCGGCCGCCCCGGTGGAGCGCAGCTGGGCGGGGGTCACCGGGCGCAGCGTCACCTCGTCCACGCCCAGGACGGGGGCGCCGATGTCGTCGACGGCCCGGACACGTACGCCGCCCTCACCGGCGGGCGTCAGGCCCACCCGCAGCGAGCGGGCGCCCTGCGCCCACAGCCGCACACCGGACCAGGCGGCGGGCAGCAGTGGCTCCCCGGCCCCGGCGACGTCCTTGAGCAGCCAGGCGTGGCACACGGCGTCGAGGAGCGCGGCGCCGTCCGCCGCATCCTCGGGAAGGGCCACCTCGGCGAACACCTCGTCGCCGCGCCGCCAGGCGGCGCGCAGCCCCTGCGAGGCCGGGCCGTAGCTCTGGCCGCGCTGGAACAGCTCGTCGTAGAGGAGGGCCGCGTCCAGGGGTGTGGCGTCCGAGGGGGGCCACACACCGGTCAGTTCGGCGAATCCGCCGTCCGGGGCGGTGTCGGCCGGGTCGAGCACGGCACTCGCATGCCGGGTCCAGGGGGCTTCGTCGAGCCCTTCCGGCTGGGAGTGGACGGTCAGCTCGCGGCGGCCCGTCTCGTCCGGCGCGGTGGCCATCAGCTGCACCCGTACGGCGCCCGCGGCGTCCAGGACCAGCGGCTGCTCCTGGTCCAGCCGCGCGATGCCCGGCTCCCCGAGGTGCTGGGCCGCGTGCAGCGCCCAGTCGAGCAGCGCCCCGCCGGGCAGCACCGCCGTGTCCCATACGGTGTGGTCGGCGAGCCAGGGCTGACCGGCGGCCGAGAGCCGCCCGGTGAACAGGGCGGTATCGGTGCCCGCGGGGGTGACCGCGGCCGTCAGTACGGGGTGGCCGGTCGGCTGGAGGCCGACGCCGCTGGCGTCACCGGCCTCCAGCGGCGCGTCCAGCCAGTACCGCTCGCGCTGGAAAGCGTACGTCGGCAGGTCCACGGCGGTGTCCGTGCCGGGGAGCAGCGCGGTCCAGTCCACGGAAACGCCCCGGGTCCACAACGTGGCGGCCGAGCGCAGCAGTTCGGCGCGCTCGTCGGCCTCGCGGCGCAGTGAACCGACCACGACCACGTCGTGCCGGTCGAGGCGCAGCGCGGTGTCCTCGATCGCGGAGGTGACCACCGTGTGCGGGCTGACCTCGATGAAGGTGTCGACGCCCTCGTCGACCAGCGCGGCCACCACATCGGCGAACCGCACCTGCTCCCGCAGATTGCGGTACCAGTAGTCGGCGTCGGCCGCCGAACCGTCCATCGGCTCACCGGTCACGGTGGAGTGCCAACGGATGTCGGCCGGACCAGAGGTGACCTCGCCCAGCTCCGCGAGCAGCGAGTCCTTGATCAGCTCGACCTGCGGGGAGTGCGAGGGGTAGTCCACCGGAATGCGACGGGCCCGGATGCCATCCGCCTCACAGCCGTCGAGCACCCGGCGCAGCGGTGCCTCATCCCCGGCGAGGACGACCGCGCCGGGGCCGTTGACGGCGGCGACCGAGATCGCGTCGGCGTCATCGGCATCGTTGGTATAGGTCTCGATCAGCGCCCGTGCCTGGTCGGCGGAGACTCCCACCGAGGCCATGCCGCCGCGACCGGCCAGCTGACCGGCGATCACGGCACTGCGCCGCACGACGATCCGGGCCGCCTCCGGCAGCGGCAGGGCCCCCGCGACACACGCGGCGGCCAGCTCACCCTGCGAATGACCCACGACCACCGAAGGAGAAATGCCAAGGCCACGCCAGAGTTGAGCGAGCGAGACCATGACCGCCCACAGCGCGGGCTGCACCACATCGACCCGGTCCAGCGACGGAGCACCCTCCTCGCCCCGCAGCACGGCGAGAAGATCCCAGTCGGTATGAGCGGCGAGCGCCTCCCCGCAGCGCCCCAGCCACTCGGCGAACAGCGGCGAGGAATCCAGCAGCCCGAGCGCCATACCCGACCACTGGGCGCCCTGCCCGGGGAAGACGAACGCCACGGTGGCGCCGGGGCGTACGGTCCCGCTCACCACCTCCTCGGCGAGGGATTCGCGCCGGGCCAGGGCGGTGAGCCCGTTCGTGAATCCGGGGCCGTCGGCTGCGAGGACGACCGCACGGTGGTCGAACGCCGCCCGGGTTCCGATGAGCGCCCCGGCGGCCGCCGTGAGGTCGGTGCCCCGGGCCGCCATGTCGCGCAGCCGCTCGGCCTGACCGCGCAGCGCGGCGGCCGACTTGGCGGAGAGCGTCCACGGCAGCACGGCGCCGGGCGGGGCGTCCACGACGGCGGTCCGCCGCTCGGTCACCGGCTCGGCGTCGGGGGCCTGTTCGAGGACGACGTGGGCGTTGGTGCCGCTGATACCGAACGAGGAGACCGCGGCGCGGCGCGGGCCGCCCGTCTGCGGCCAGGGCGCCGTCCCGGTGGCCAGCGCGACGGCACCGGCCGACCAGTCGACGTGCTCGCTGGCCTTGCCGACGTGCAGGGTCGGGGGCACGGTGCCGTGCTCCATCGCCAGCACCATCTTCATGACCCCGGCGATTCCGGCGGCGGCCTGGGTGTGGCCGATGTTCGACTTCACCGAGCCCAGCAGCGCGGGCCGGTCGGCGGGCCGGTCCTGGCCGTAGGTGGCCAGCAGTGCCTGTGCCTCGATCGGGTCGCCCAGCGACGTGCCCGTGCCGTGGGCCTCGATCACGTCCACGTCGGCGGTGGTCAGGTCCGCCTTGGCGAGCGCCTGGCGGATGACCCGCTGCTGCGAGGGGCCGTTCGGCGCGCTCAGACCGTTGGACGCGCCGTCCTGGTTGACCGCGGAGCCCCGTACGACGGCGAGGACGCGGTGGCCGTTGCGGCGGGCGTCGGACAGCCGCTCCACCAGGACCAGACCCGCGCCCTCGGCGACGCCCATGCCATCGGCGGCGGACGAGAACGCCTTGCAGCGGCCGTCCCGGGCCAGCCCGCGCTGGCGGGTGAACTCGGCGAAGACCACCGGGGTGGACAGGGCGGTCACGCCGCCCGCGAGGGCGAGGTCGCACTCCCCGCGCTGGAGCGCGCTGATGGCCATGTCGAGGGCGACCAGGGAGGAGGAGCATGCCGTGTCCACCGTCACCGCCGGGCCCTCGAAGCCGAAGGTGTAGGCGACCCGGCCGGTGGCCACGCTGCCCGCGTTGCCGTTGGTGAGGAATCCGGCGATGTCGTCGGGGACGGACCGCAGCCGCGCCGCGTAGTCGTGGTACATCAGGCCGGAGAAGACTCCGGTACGGCTGCCGCGCAGCCGCGTCGGGTCGATACCGGCCCGCTCGACGGCCTCCCAGGACAGTTCGAGCAGCAGGCGGTGCTGCGGGTCCATCGCCACGGCCTCGCGCGGCGCCACGCCGAAGAACGCGGCGTCGAAGTCGGCGATGCCGTCGAGGAAGCCGCCCTGGTTCACCAGGGAGCTGCCGGGGCGCTCACCGGCCGGGTCGTACAGCGCGTCCAGGTCCCAGCCGCGGTCGGCGGGGAAGCCGCCGATGCCCTCTCGGCCCGCGACGAGCATGTCCCACAGCTCCTCGGGCGAGCCCACGCCGCCGGGGAAGCGGCAGCTCATGCCGACGATCGCGATGGGCTCGTCGGGCTCGACCACCCGCCCCACGACGGCGGTCACGTTCGTCGTACCGGACAGGACGGTGTGCAGATAGGCGCCGAGCGCGCCCGGGTTGGGGTAGTCGAACACCAGCGTGGCGGGCAGCCGGACGCCGGTGATCTCGCCCAGGCGGTTGCGCAGCTCCACGGCGGTCAGCGAGTCGAAGCCGAGGTCCTTGAACCCCCGGTCGACGGCGACCGCGTCGCCGTCCGCGTGGCCGAGCACGGTGGCGGACTGCGCCCGGACCAGGCCGACCAGCAGCTTCTCGCGCTCGTCGGCCGGGGTCGCCTCGTACCGCTCCCGCCAGCCGCCGCCCTGGGCGGTGGCGTCGGCCCGGCGGGCCGGGGCACGGACCAGGGCGCGCAGCAGGCGGGGCGGCTCCTGGCCGCCGCCGCGCGGCAGGTCCAGCCGGACCGGCAGGCTGTGCGCGTGGTCCAGGGCGAGGGCGTGGTCCAGGAGGGCCAGCCCCTCCTGGGTGGTGAGGGGGCGCAGTCCGGCCCGGCCCAGCCGCCGCCGGTCCGCCTCGTCGAGACTCGCCGTCAGCTCACTGGTCTCCTCCCACAGGCCCCAGGCCAGGGAGTGGGCGGGCAGACCGGAGGCCCGGCGGTTCGAGGCGAGCGCGTCCAGGAAGGCGTTGGCGGCGGCGTAGTTCGCCTGGCCGGGAGTGCCGAACACACCGGCGGCCGAGGAGAACAGCACGAACAGCTCCAGGCCGTCGGTGAGTTCATGCAGATGCCAGGCCGCGTCCGCCTTGGGGCGCAGGACGGTGTCGAGCCGGTCCGGCGTCAGGTCGGTGACCACGCCGTCGTCCAGGGCACCCGCGGCGTGCACCACGCCCCGCAGCTCCGGGATGGACGCGAGCAGGGTGGCGAGAGCGTCACGGTCCGCCACGTCGCACGCCGCGACCCGGACCCGGGCGCCCTTCTCGGTGAGTTCGGCGGCGAGTTCCGCCGCGCCGGGCGCGTCGGTCCCCCGGCGGCTGGTCAGTACCAGGTCGATGACGCCATGGGTGGTGACCAGGTGCCGGGCCACCGCCGAGCCGACGACACCGAGCCCGCCGGTGATCAGCACGGCGCCTTCACCGGCCCACGCGGGCGGGTTCGGGGGCGTGGCGGTGGCCGCGCCGGGACGGTCGAGCAGCGGTACGAGGAACCGCTCGCCGCGGATCGCGAGCTCCGGCTCGCCCGCCGCCGCCATGGCGCCGAGCGCCTCGGCGAGGGCCGGGGCGGCGGCTGTATGTGTATCTGTGCCTGCGTCGGTGTCGAGGAGCAGGAAGCGGTCCGGGTGCTCGGACTGCGCGGACCGCACCAGGCCGTGCACCGCGGCGTGCACCGGATCGGCGCTGTCCCCAGGGTCCGCCGGGACCGCGTGCCGGGTCAGCACGGCCAGCCGGGCGGCCGTGCCGCCGTCGTGGGCCAGCCACTGGTGAATCCGCGCGAGCACGGTGTGCGTCAGCCGCCGTACGGCGGAGGGGGCGTCCTCACCGGACGGGACCGCGGCGGCGCAGTCGAGCAGGACCACGTCCGGGTCCCCGTCGAGGACGTCTTCGACGGGAACGCCGTCGTCCCAGACCGTCACCCGCGCGGCCTTCGTGGGGGTTTCCGGCTGCCACCGGTCCCACCGGGGCAGATACAGCGACCGGGCCGGGGCCTGCGGCCCGGGGGTCGCGGCCAGGGGACGCAGCACCAGCTCGTCCACGGCCGCGACGGGGGCGCCCGTCGCGTCGGCCATCCGTACCCGGACGGCGTCCTCGCCGGCGGCGGTCAGCCACACGCGCGCCGTCCGCGCGTCGTTCGCCCACGCCCGGACCCCGGACCAGGCGAACGGCAGCCGTACCGCGCCCTCCTCGCCGAAGAGGCCGCCGAGGCCGGTCGCGTGCAGCGCCGCGTCCAGGAGGGCCGGATGGACGAGAAAGCCCTCCGTCGCCGTCTCGTCCGCGAGTTCCACCTCGGCGAAGACGTCGTCGCCGCGCCGCCACACCGCGCTCAGCCCCTGGAAGGCCGGACCGTACTCGTAGCCGCGCTCGAACAGCGTGTCGTAGAAGTCGCCCACCTCGATCGCCGAGGCGCCCGGCGGCGGCCACGCCCCGCCCAGCGGGCCGGATTCGGCCGGGGCCGGTGGCACGTCGGGGGCGACGGTCGCCATGGCGTGCCGGGTCCACTCAGCGGGTCCGTCCTCGCCGGAGGCGGCGGCGAGGGAGTGCACGGTGACGGTCCGGACACCGGAGTCGTCGGCATCGGTGATCTGCACCTGGACGGTGGTGTCGCCGCTGCCGTCGAGGGTGAGCGGGGTCTGCAGGGTCAGCTCGCGGAGCCGGTCGCAGCCGAACTCCCGGCCCGCGGTCAGGGCCAGTTCCACGAACGCGGTGCCGGGCAGCAGCGTGGCGCCCATCACGGCGTGGTCGGCCAGCCACGGCTGGGCGGACATCGAGAGGCGGCCGGTGAACACGGCCGAGTCGGCCCCGGCGGGGCGGGTCGCGGCGGCCAGCAGGGGGTGGTCGACCGGGTCGAGCCCGAAGCCGGAGGCGTCACCGGTGAAGGCCGGGGGCTCCACCCAGAACCGCTGCCGCTGGAAGGCATAGGTCGGCAGCTCGACGGGTACCGTTCCGGACGGCAGGAAGGCCGCCCAGTCCACCTCGACGCCACGGGTCCACAGCGTGGCCACCGAGCGGATGAGCGCCGCGCGTTCGTCCTGGTCCCGGCGGAGCGAGCCGGTGACCACGGTCTCGCGCGGGCCCTCGGCCGCCGCCGCCAGGTCCGCGATCGCGGCGGTCAGCACCGGGTGCGGGCTGACCTCGATGAAGGTGTCCACGCCCTGCTCCAGCAGCGAGGTCACGGTCTCGGCGAACCGTACGGGCTGCCGCAGGTTCTGGTACCAGTAGCGGGCGCCGCAGGCCGTGGGGTCCACGGGCCCGGCCGTCACCGAGGAGTGCATCGGGATGGTCCCGGTCCGCGGGGTGATCGGCGCGGTCAGCTCCAGCAGCCGTTCACGTACCGCTTCGACGTGCGGGGTGTGGGAGGCGTAGTTCACGGGGATGGTGCGGGCCCGTACGTCCTCGTGCTCGGCGGCGGCGACCACCTCGGCGAGCGCGCCCGGCTCACCGGCGATCACAGTGGCGGCGGAGCCGTTGACGGCGGCCACCCAGACACCCTCGCGGCCGCCGATGAGTTCGGTGGTGCGCTCCACGGACGCGGCGATCGAGACCATTCCGCCCTGACCCGCGAGGTCCTCGGCGATGACCCGGCTGCGCAGGGCGACCAGCCGCGCCCCGTCGGCCAGGGACAGCACCCCGGCGGCGCACGCGGCGGCGATCTCGCCCTGGGAGTGGCCGATGACGGCGGCCGGGGTGATGCCCGCCGCCTGCCACAGGCGGGCCAGCGAGACCATCACGGCCCAGAGCGCGGGCTGCACCACGTCGACGCGCTGGAGTGCCCGCTCGTCGCGCACCGCCTCCAGCAGGTCCCAGTCGACGTGCGGGGAGAGCGCGGCGGCGCACTCCCGGAAGGACTTGGCGAACAGCGGGGAGGCGTCCAGCAGTCCGGTGGCCATCCCCGTCCACTGCGATCCCTGGCCGGGGAAGACGAGCGCCACCTTGGCGCCGCGCCGGGCCACGCCGCGCACCGTGTGCGCGGCGTCGTCCATGCCGTGGGCGAGCGCGTCCAGTTCCGGGAGGCACCCGGCGCGGTCGGCGGCGAGGACGACGGCGCGGTGGCCGAAGGCGGCGCGCGTACCGGCCAGCGCGGCGGCCACGGCCGTATCGGGGTGGGTGGCGGTGTCGCCGCCGTTCAGGAAGGTGCGCAGGCCCGTGGCCTGGCCGCGCAGTCCGGCCGGGCTCTTCGCGGAGAGCGCCCAGGGCAGCGGGCCGCCGCGGACCAGGGCCGCAGGGGCGGGTTCTGCTTCCACTCGCTCCTCGGGTTCCGGGGCCTGTTCGAGGATGACGTGGGCGTTGGTGCCGCTGATCCCGAAGGAGGACACCGCCGATCGCCGGGGACGTCCCGTCTCGGGCCAGGGGACGCGGGCGGTGGCGAGTTCGACGGCGCCGGGAATCCAGTCGACGTGCGGGGTGGGCTCGTCCACGTGCAGGGTGGGCGGTACGACGCCGTGGTACATGGCCAGGACCATCTTGATGACCCCGGCGACCCCGGCGGCGGACTGGGTGTGACCGATGTTGGACTTCACCGAGCCGAGCAGCAGCGGCCGTTGCCCGGCCCGCTCCTGCCCGTAGGTGGCGATCAGGGCCTGGGCCTCGATGGGGTCGCCCAGGGTGGTGCCGGTGCCGTGCGCTTCCACGACGTCGACCTCGGACGCCGAGACCCCCGCCTCGGCGAGCGCCTGCCGGATCACCCGCTGCTGGGCGGGGCCGCTGGGCACGGTGAGCCCGTGCGAGGCGCCGTCCTGGTTGAGCGCGGAGCCCCGGATGACGGACAGAATCCGGCGGCCCTCGCGCTGTGCGTCGGACAGCCGCTGGAGCACGAGCAGTCCGACGCCCTCGCCCCAGGCGGTGCCGTCCGCCGCCGCCGCGAACGCCTTGCAGTTGCCGTCCTTGGCCAGCCCGCGCTGCTTGCTGAACTCGGTGAAGGCGTCCGGGGTGGCCATCACCATCACCCCGCCGGCCAGGGCCAGGGAGCTCTCCCCCGCCCGCAGCGAACGCACCGCCAGGTGGAGGGCGGACAGCGAGGACGAGCACGCGGTGTCGACCGTGACCGCGGGCCCTTCGAAGCCGTAGGTGAAGGAGATCCGGCCGGAAAGGATGCTGGTGGCACTGCCGGTCAGCAGATACCCCTCGCTGTCCTGCGAGCCGCCCGGGCCACCGGCGCCGTAGCCGGAGAGGACACCGCCGACGAAGACACCCGCGTTCGTGCCGCGCAGCGCGTCGGGGTCCATCCCGGCGCGCTCGAACGCCTCCCAGGACGCTTCGAGGAGCACCCGCTGCTGCGGGTCCATCGCCAGCGCCTCACGGGGCGAGATCTCGAAGAAGTCGGCGTCGAACTCGGCGGCGCCGTCGATGAACCCGCCCTTGCTGATGTAGGAGCTGCGCGGGCGCAGACCCTCCGGGTCGATGAGGGCACCCAGGTCCCAGCCGCGGTCCGCGGGGAAGTCCGCGATCCCCGCGCGCCCGTCGGCCACCAGCTCCCACAGTTCCTCCGGCGAGCTCACCCCGCCGGGGAAGCGGCAGCTCATCCCCACGATGGCGATGGGCTCCCGGGCTGCGTCCTCCACCGCCCGGAGCCGCTGATGGGCGCTTCGGGCGTCCGCGATCGCCTGCTTGAGGTACTCGCGGAGCTTCTGCTCGTTCGACATCCAGGGCCTCTTTAAACGATCAACGGGTGAAGTCGCGTGTGTCGGCGGTTCGGTCCGCCCGCCGGTTCAGCTGGACCACGGCTTGTTCTCCATGAGGTCGAACAGCTCCGCGTCGGTGGCCGAGTCCAGATCGGGGCCGTCGTCCGCCCCCTCGGTGTCGGTCCACTTCGTCAGCAGGGCACGCAGTCGCGTGGTGAGCCCCCCGCGACCGGGGTCGTCGCCGGTGACTTCGGCGAGGATGGCCTCCAACCGGTCGATCTCGATCGCCGCCAGCTGGACGGCGTCGATCTCGGGAAGCAGCTGGTACCGCAGATGGGCGGCGAGCGCGGCGGGCGTCGCGTGGTCGAAGACGACCGTGACCGGCAGGCTCAGCCCGGTCGCCGAGTTGAGCCGGTTGCGCAGTTCGACGGTGGTCAGCGAGTCGAAGCCCATCGTCTTGAACGGCCGCTCGGCGTCCACGGCCGCGAGATCGTCGTGGCCCAGCACCACGGCGGCCTGGGCACAGACCAGTTCGGTCAGCACCCGCTCGGACTCCATGGGTGTCAGCCCCGCCAGGCGCTCGGTCAGCCCGCCGCCCGCGATGGCGGACGCCGCCGGGGCGTTGGTGGCGGAGCGCTTGGGGTTACGGACCAGCCCCTGCAGCAGGGGCGGGACCTCTCCGGTGAACCGGGTGACGTCGAGGCGTACCGGCACGGTGTGGGCCTGGTTGCTCGCGACCACGGTGTCGAAGAGGGCGAGGCCCTGGTCGGTGGAGAGCGGCTGTACGCCGGTACGGCCCATCCGCTCCAGGTCGGCCTGGTCCAGGTCCCCGGTGATCGTGCTGCGGTCGGCCCACAGGCCCCACGCGAGGGACTGGCCCGGCAGACCGGCCCGGCGGCGATGCTGCGCCAGCGCGTCCAGGAACGCGTTCGCCGCCGCGTAATTGCCCTGCCCCGGCGCCCCGAACACCCCCGCCGCCGACGAGAACAACACGAACAGCGACAGATCCCGCCCGGCCGTCAGCTCATGCAGATTCCACGCCGCGTCCACCTTCGGACGCAACACCGTCTCCAACCGCTCCGGAGACAACGCCGACACCACACCATCATCGATCACACCCGCCGCATGAACGACACCCCGAAGATCCGGCAGCTCCTCCAGCAGCCCCGCCAGCGCGTCGCGGTCGGCGGCATCACAGGCCACCACGCGTGCCGTGGCGCCGAGTTCGTCCAGCTCGGCCACCAGATCCCCGGCGCCCGGAGCGTCCTCGCCGCGTCGGCTGGTCAGCACCAGGTCGGTGACGCCGTGACGGGCCACCAGATGACGCGCCACCGCCGAACCGACCACGCCCGTACCACCCGTGACCAACACCGTGCCCCGGATACCCGACGACGGCGTGGTCAGCACCACCTTGCCCACATGCCGGGCCTGACTCACATACCGGAACGCTTCCGACGCCTGCCGCGTATCCCACGCCGTCACCGGCAACGGAGACAACACACCCCGCTCGAACAACTCCACCAAATGCGCCAGCATCTCCCCGACCCGGTCGGGACCGGCCTCGTTCAGGTCGAAGGCGCGGTAGAGCTGGACCTCCGGCCAGGCCGTGGTGATGGCGGCGGGCTCCCGGAGATCGGTCTTGCCCAGCTCGATGAACCGGCCACCGGGCGCCAGCAGATCCAGTGAGGTGTCGATGAACTCCCGGGCCAGGCAGTTCAGTACGACGTCGACACCACGGCCCCGCGTCCCGGCGCGGAACCGGTCGCCGAAGTCCAGCGTGCGCGAGGAGGCGATCCGCTCGTCGGGAATGCCCGTACCGCGCACCACCGGCCACTTCGGCTCACTCGCGGTCGCGTAGACCTCGATGCCCCAGTGGCGGGCGAGCTGGACGGCGGCCATGCCCACGCCGCCCGCCGCCGCGTGCACCAGCAGCGATTCGCCCTCGCGCATCCCGGCCAGGTCCTTCAGCCCGTAGTAGGCGGTCATGAACACCGTGGGCACGGCAGCCGCCTGCGCGAACGACCAGCCGCGCGGCATCGGTGCGATGGTCCGGCTGTCGGTCACCGCCCGCGGGCCGCCGTACGAGCCGGAAAGCAGCCCCATGACGCGGTCGCCGACGGCGACACCGGTGACGCCGGGGCCGACCTCGACGACCACACCGGCGCCTTCGCAGCCGTATGCCACGTCCGTGAACGAGTCGGCCATGGCCACCACGCCCAGGGCGAGCAGCACATCCCGGAAGTTCACGCCGGTGGCGCGCACGTCGAGGCGCACCTGTCCCTCGGCGAGCGGCGCCTCGGCCGACGCGCAGGGCACCAGGCGCAGCCCCTCCAGGGAGCCGCTGCCGTCGACGTCCAGGCTCCACGCCCCGCCGTCGGGTACGGCCGTCGCCGCGTCCCGGGCTACCCGGCCGAGCCGGGGCACCAGGGCCTCGCCCGACCGCACCACGGCCTCCGGCTCACCCGCCGCCATTGCCGCGGCCACCACACCCGGCAGCGCCGCCACCGACGCCGCACCACCGTCAAGGTCCACCTGAACGATCCGGCCAGGGTGCTCGGACGCCGCGGAGCGCACCAGGCCCCGCACCGCCGCCTGCGCCACGTCGACCGTGTCGCCCGGTGCGGCGGCCACGCCGCCACGGGTCACCACGGCCAGGCGGGCGGAGGTGGTCTCCTCGGCGGTGAGCCACTCCTGAACGGCCGTCAGCACCGGGCGCAGGGCGCTCCGGGCCGCCTCGCGTGCCGCCGCGTCGGCGGCCGGGGCGGCCAGGATCACCACGTCCGGGACCGGGCGGCCCGCGCCTGCCGCGGCCCGCAGCGCGGCCAGGTCGGCGAAGGCCTCGGCGCCCTCGGGCACCGGGCCGTCACCGAGCACCGCCAGGCTCGGCGCCTCGACGCCGTCCAGGGGCAGCCCGGTCCAGTCGAGCTGGAAAAGCGCGTCCACGCGGGGCGCGGCCTCGATGGCGGAGGCCGTCACGGGCCGGGTGGTCAGGCTGTCGATCTCCAGGATGGGCAGCCCGGCGGTGTCGGTCATGGTCACCGACACCGAGTCGGTGCCGCTCGGCACCAGCCGGACCCGCGCGGTGGTGGCACCGGTGGCGTGGAGGCGGACGCCGCCGAAGGAGAACGGCAGCCGGGGCTCCATCTCGGTGCCGTGTTCGAGCGCCGAGGCGACCTGCGCGTGCAGCGCGGCGTCGGCCAGTGCCGGGTGCACCGCGAACCGGGCGGCGTCGGCCGCTCCCGGCTCGCCCAGCGCGACCTCCGCGAACAGTTCCTCGCCGCGCCGCCACAGGGCGCGCAGGCCCTGGAAGACCGGGCCGTAGCGGTAACCCCAGTCGGCGAGGCGCTCGTACAGGCCGTCGACGCCGACCGGTTCGGCGTCGGCGGGCGGCCATGCCGCGTCCTCGGCGGCGGGGGCGCCTGCGGGGTCGGCGTCCGCGGGGTCGGGGGCCAGGGTGCCCGTGGCGTGGCCCACCCACTCGGCGGGGGCGCCGTCGTCCCCGCCCGCGGCGCGGGAGAAGATGCGCACCGCGCGCCGCGCGTGCTCGTCGGGCTCGCCGACGGTCACCTGTACGTCCACCGCTGCCCCCTCGGGGGGCAGCGCCAGGGGGGCGCGCAGCACGAGTTCGGTGAGCTGCTCACAGCCCACGTACTGGCCTGCCCGCAGGGCGAGTTCCACCAGGGCGGTGCCCGGCACCAGCACCCGGTCGAGCACGGTGTGGTCGGTCAGCCAGGGGTGGGTCTCGCGTGATAGGCGGCCGGTGAGGACGAAGCGGTCGTCCTCGGCCACCTCCACTCCGGCGGTCAGCAGCGGGTGTCCCACCAGGGACAGCCCGGCCCCCGACACATCCGCGGCGCCGTCGGCGGCTCCGGCCAGCCAGTACCGGCGGCGTTCGAAGGCGTAGGTCGGCAGGTCCACCGGGGCGCCGTCGCCGAACACCGCGTGCCAGTCGGGCTCGGCGCCGTGGACCCACAGCTGCGCCAGCGAGGTCAGCAGCCTGCGCGTCCCGCCGTCGTCGCGGCGCAGGGTCCCGGTGACCGCCGCCTCGCGCCCGGCGGCCTGTGCCGTGTCCTGTACGGCGGGCAGCAGCACCGGGTGCGGGCTGACCTCCAGGAAGACGGTGTTGCCCTCGTCGAGCAGGGCCAGGATGGTGTCCTGGAAGCGGATGGGTTCGCGCAGGTTGCGGTACCAGTAGTCGGCGTCGAGCGCCCGGCCGTCGATCGGCCCGGCGGTGACGGTCGAGTACATCGGCACCTCGCCGGACCGGGGGGCGACGGGCGCGGCCAGCTCCAGGTGCAGATCGCGCACCCGCTCGGCGTGCGGGGTGTGCGAGGCGTACTCGATGCCGACCTTCCGCGGCCGCATCCCGGCGGCCTCGGCCTCGGCTCGCACCTCGGCCAGCGCGTCGAGGTCGCCCGCGACGACGGTGGACTCCGGCCCGTTGACGGCCGCGATCCAGACGCCCTCCCGGTCCTTGATCAGCTCATCGGCCCGGTCGGCGGTCGCGGTGAGGGACACCATGCCGCCCTTGCCGGACAGGTGCTCCACGAACACCCGGCTGCGCAGCGCCACCAGCCGGGCACCGTCCTCCAGCGAGAGCGCACCGGACGCGCAGGCGGCGGCGATCTCGCCCTGGGAGTGGCCCACCATCGCGGACGCCACGACGCCCAGGGAGCGCCACAGCCCGGCGAGGGAGACCATCACCGCCCAGAGCACGGGCTGTACGACGTCGTCCCGCTCCAGCGTGTCGCCGTCCCGCAGCACATCGAGCGGGTTCCACTCCAGGTGCGGTGCCAGCGCCCGGGCGCACTTCTCCATCCACTGCGCGAACACCGGGGAGGAGTCGAGCAGTTCCGTGGCCATCCCGGCCCACTGGGAGCCCTGGCCCGGGAAGACGAACACCACGCCGGAGACCTCACCGGCGCTCGCGCCGGTCACCACATGGGGGCTGGGCGTGTCGGCGGCCACGGCGTCCAGTCCGTCGAGGAAGCCGTCCCGGTCCCCGGCGAGCACCACGGCCCGGTGCCGCAGCCCGGCCCGGGTCAGCGCCAGCGAGCGGCCGGTACCGGCCTGGTCCGGGTTGCCCGCGGCGGCGGTCTCGCGCAGTTTCGCCGCCTGGCCGCGCAGCGCGCCCGGGGTGTGCCCGGACAGCACCCAGGGCAGGGTTCCGCCCGCCGCCACGAGCGGTACGGGCCGCCCCTCGCGCGGGGCGGGTTCCTCGGCGGCCGGGGCCTGTTCGAGGATGATGTGGGCGTTCGTACCGCTGACGCCGAACGAGGAGACTCCGGCCCGGCGGGGCTGTCCGGTCTCGGGCCACGCGGTGGGCTCGGTGACGAGCTTGACCGCGCCCGCGCTCCAGTCGACGTGCGGCGTCGGCTCGTCCACGTGCAGCGTGGGCGGCACGGTGCCGTGCCGCATGGCCAGCACCGTCTTGATGATGCTCACCACGCCCGCCGCGGCGGCGGTGTGGCCGATGTTGGACTTCACCGAGCCCAGCAGCAGCGGCCGCTCCTTCGGACGGTCCTGGCCGTAGGTGGCCAGCAGCGCCTGCGCCTCGATCGGGTCGCCCAGCGAGGTACCGGTGCCGTGCGCCTCCACCACGTCCACGTCCGCCGACGACAGCCGGGCGTTGGCCAGCGCCTGCCGGATCACCCGCTGCTGCGACGGACCGTTCGGCGCCGTCAGACCATTGGACGCACCGTCCTGGTTGACCGCCGAGCCGCGCACCACCGCCAGCACCTGGTGCCCGTTGCGTACCGCGTCCGACAGCCGCTCGACCAGCAGGACCCCGACGCCTTCGCCCCAGGCCGTACCGTCGGCCCCCGCGGCGAACGCCTTGCAGCGGCCGTCCGGGGCCAGGCCCTGCTGCTTGGTGAACTCGGTGAACATGCTGGGGGTCGACATCACCGTCACGCCGCCGACCAGGGCCATCGTGCACTCGCGAGTGCGCAGCGAATGCGCGGCCAGGTGCAGAGCCACCAGCGACGAGGAGCACGCGGTGTCCACGGTGAGCGCCGGGCCCTCCAGGCCGAAGGTGTAGGCGAGACGGCCGGAGGCGACGCTCGCCGCGTTGCCGATGCCGACGTAACCGGCGACCTCCTGCTGGGCCTTGCCGAACAGCAGGGTCGCGTAGTCCTGCCCGTTGGTGCCCACGAAGACGCCGGTCCGGCTGGAGCGCAGCGACTTGGGGTCGATACGGGCCCGCTCGATCGCCTCCCAGGTGGTCTCCAGCAGCAGCCGCTGCTGGGGGTCCATCGCGAGGGCCTCGCGCGGCGAGATCCCGAAGAGCTCCGCGTCGAACTCGGCGGCGTCGTAGAGGAATCCGCCCGCCCGGGCGGCCGAGGTGCCCCACTGGTCCTGGTCGGTGTCGAAGAGCCGTCCCAGGTCCCAGCCGCGGTCGCCGGGGAACTCCGAGACCGCGTCGGTGCCCTCGGCCAGCAGCCGCCACAGGGCCTGCGGGGAGTCGGCGTCGCCGGGGTAGCGGCAGCTCATCCCCACGATGGCGATCGGCTCCCGGTCCGCCTCCTCGACCTCGCGCAGCCGGCCGCGGACCTTGTGCAGGTCGGCGGTGACCCGCTTGAGGTACTCCAGTGTCTTGTCTTCGTCACCCATCGTGGTTCCCATTCGTGTACTCCGCCTTAGCTGCTCGCCGCTCACGCTCAGATACCGAGCTCGTTGTCGATGAAGTCGAAGACCTCGTCCCGCGTCGCGGAGCGGATGTGGTCGGCCGCCGACTCTTCGGCCGTCTCGCCCTTCTCGCCGCGCAAGCGCTCCAACAGGGCCTCCAGCCGGGCCTCGATGTCCGGGTGGGAGTGCGGACCGGCCGCGACCGCCGCGAGCTTGCCGTCCAGCCGGTCGATCTCGGCAAGCACCGAGGTCTCGGTGACCTCGTCCTCGCCCAGGGCCGCCCGCAGATACCCGGCCAGCTCGCGGGGGGTCGGATAGTCGAAGATCGAGGTGGCGGGCAGTTTCAGCCCGGTGGCCTCGCTCAGCCGGTTACGGAACTCCACCGCCGCCAGGGAGTCGAAGCCCAGGTCGCGGAAGGGCCTGCCCGGCTCGATCCCCTCGGTGGTGGCGTGTCCGAGCACCTCGGCCGCCTGACCGCGGATGACCTCGACCAGTGCCTGTTGCCGCTCGGGGCCGGAGAGCCCCGCGAGCCGCTGTTCCAGCCGCGCCGAGGTGTCGGGCGCGGGCTCGGCGGCCGCCCGGGCCGTCACGGCCTCGGGGATCTCGTCGAGCAGGGTGCTCTGCCGGGTCGCGGTGAAGGACAGCGCGAAGCGGTCCCAGTCGACGTCGGCCACGGTGAGCAGCGGCTCGTCGTGGTCGAGCGCCTGCCGGAGCACGGCGAGCGCCGATTCCGGCGTGAGCGGGCTGACACCGCGGCGGCGCAGATGCGCCTCGGCGTCGTCGCGCGCGGCCATGCCGCCACCGCCCCAGGGACCCCACGCGAGGGAGGTGGCGGTGCGGCCGCGGGCCCGGCGCCGCTGGGCGAGGGCGTCGAGAGAGGCGTTGGCGGCGCCGTAGGCGGCCTGGCCCGCGCCGCCCCAGACTCCGGCGGTCGAGGCGAACAGGACGAAGGCGTCCAGCTCCGCGTCGGCGAACACCTCGTCGAGGTTGCGGGCGCCGTCGACCTTGCCGCCGAGGACGGCCGCCACCTCCTCCGGGCCGGTGTCCTGGATGGCGGCGGGGTGGGCGATGCCCGCGGTGTGCAGCACCGCGCCGATCCTGATGCCGTCCTCGGCGAGCTGTGCGACCAGAGCGTCCAGCGCCGCACGGTCGGCGACGTCGCAGGCGGCCACCGTCACCCGGGCTCCCAGTTCGGTGAGTTCGGCCTCCAGCGCGGCGGCCTCCGGTGCCGCCGGGCCCCGGCGGCTGGTCAGGACGAGGTGTTCGGCTCCGGCGCGGGCCAGCCAGCGGGCCACGTGCGCGCCCAGCGCCCCGGTGCCGCCGGTGACCAGCACGGCGCCGCGCGGCGTCCATCCGGTGCCGGGGGCCGGGGTGGTCAGCGGCGCCCGGACCAGCCGCCGGGCGAGCACGCCGCCGGCCCGTACGGCCACCTGGTCCTCGCCCGTGGTGCCCGCCAGTACGGCGCACAGCCGTCCCGTGGCGCGGGTGCCGGCCTCGGTCGGCAGGTCGACCAGTCCGCCCCAGCGGTCGGGGTGTTCGAGCGCGGCCACCCGGCCCAGCCCCCAGAGCTGGGCCTGATCCGGGTCGGCGTCCTCGTCGGCCGAGACCGCGACGGCTCCGCGCGTGACGTACCACAGGGGGGCCGTGTCGCCGAATTCGCCCAGTGCGCGGACGACGGCGAGGGCCGAGCCCAGGGTCGCGCCGGGCACCGGGGTGTCGGCGAGCGCCGTCAGCGAGAGAACACCGCCCAGCGGGGTGCCCGGATGAGCGGCGCGCAGCCGGTCGGCGATGTCGTCGGGGGCGCAGCCGGTGAGGTCGGCGGTGACGATTTCGACGCCCTGCCGGGCCAGCGCTTCGAGGCAGGCGTCGGCCGCGGTACCGCCCGCGGTGATGGCCAGCCAGGTGCCGGTGAGGGTGGCGGCCGGTTCGGTGACCGGGCGCCAGGTCACCGCGTAGCGCAGGTCCTGGAGCGCGGAGGTCTCCCGGGAGCGGCGGCGCCAGTCCGCCAGCATCGGCAGCATCTCCCGCAGCGGGGACCGCCGTTCGTCCCCGGCGACGCCCAGGGTGCGCGCCAGCGCGTCCGCGTCCTCTCCCTCCACGGCGGCCCAGAAGGCCTGGTCCGCCGCGAGGCCCCGGTCGTCGCCGGTGGCCGCGGGCGCGTCCAGCCAGTAGCGGCGCCGCTGGAAGGCGTAGCCGGGCAGGTCCAGACGGTGGTCCGGGGCGAGCGTCGGCCACTCCACCCGGGTGCCCCGGGTGTGCAGCCGGGCCAGTGCGTGCGAGACCGTGACGGTCTCGTCCTGGTCCGGCCGCGTCGTCGGCACCACGATCGCGGAGCCGAGCGAGTCCAGCTGGTCGGCCACCAGTCCGCTGAGGGTGGCGTCCGGGCCGACCTCGACGAAGTCGGTGACTCCCTGCTTGCCGAGCCAGGCCACTCCGTCGGCGAACCGCACGGCTTCGCGGGCGTGGCGCAGCCAGTGGTCGGCGCTGCCGATTTCCTGGGCTTCGACGACCTCGCCGGTCAGGTTGGACACGATCGGAATCCGCGGTGTGCCCCAGGAGACTCCGGCCAGGACCTCGGCGAACTCGTTCAGCATCGGCTCCACCAGGGGCGAGTGGAAGGCCTGCGCCACCCGCAGCCGGCGCGTGCGGCGCCCCTGGGAGCGGGCGGTCTCCACCACGGCGTCGACCGCGTCCGCCAGGCCGGAGACCACCACCGAACGGGGTGAGTTCACGGCGGCGATGGCCACCCGGTCGGCGTCCCGCGCCACCCACGCGGCGGCCTCCGCCTCGTCGGCCTCCACGGCGGCCATCACACCGCCGGGCGCGAGGCCCTGCATCAGCCGCCCGCGGGCGGCCACCACCCGCGCGGCGTCCGCGAGGGACCACAGACCCGACACATGGGCCGCCGCCAGTTCGCCCACGGAATGGCCCATGACGTAGTCGGCGCTCACCCCGCTCCTCTCCAGCAGCCGGAACAGCGCCACCTCGAAGGCGAACAGCCCGGCCTGGGTGTACTCCGTACGGTGCACCGACTCCGCGTCCGGGGACCCTTCCTCGGCGAGCAGCACCTGCCGCAGGGGCAGGTCGAGCAGTCCGTCGAAGGCCGCGCACGCCTCGTCGAAGGCGGTGCGGAAGGCGGGCCAGCCCATCAGGTCGCGGCCCATTCCCGCGTGTTGCGAGCCCTGGCCCGAGAACAGCAGCGCGACGCGCCGACCGCTCTCCACGACTCCGCTCACCACCTGGCCCGCGGGCTCACCGGCCACCACGGCGTCCAGCCCGGCGAGGAAGTCCGCCCGGTCGTCCGCGAGCACCACCGCACGGTGTTCCAGCGCCGCCCGCGAGGAGGCCAGCGACCATCCCACCCGGCCCACGGCGGCCTCGGCGCCGACACCGGTGACGAACTCACGCAGCCGCGCCGCCTGGCCCCGGAGGCCCTCCGCGGTCCGGCCCGACACCAGCCATGGCACCGGGCCGGTGGCTCCGGCGTCCGGTACGGGGGCGCCTTGGACCGTTTCCTGGTCCTCCGGCGCCTGCTCGATGATCACATGCGCGTTGGTTCCGCTGATGCCGAAGGAGGACACCGCGGCGCGCCGGGGCCGGGTGGCCATCGGCCATGCCCGGTCCTCGGTCACCAGCTCCACGGCGCCCGCCGACCAGTCCACATGCGGGGTCGGCTCGTCCACGTGCAGGGTCCGTGGCACCACGCCGTGGCGCATGGCCATCACCATCTTGATGACACCGGCCACACCGGCGGCGGACTGTGCGTGGCCGATGTTCGACTTCAGGGAGCCGAGCAGCAGCGGACGGTCGTCCGTGCGCTCCCGGCCGTAGGTCGCGATCACCGCCTGTGCCTCGATCGGGTCGCCGAGCGGCGTCCCGGTGCCGTGCGCCTCCACCACGTCCACCTCGGCGGCGGACACTCCGGCCCCGGCCAGCGCCTGCCGGATCACCCGCTGCTGGGCGGGGCCGTTGGGCGCGGTGAGGCCGTTGGAGGCGCCGTCCTGGTTCACCGCCGTGCCGCGCACCACACCGAGAATCCGGTGTCCGTTGCGGCGGGCGTCCGAGAGCCGCTCGACCAGCAGCAGGCCCACGCCCTCGGACCAGGTGGTGCCGTCCGCCGAGGCGGCGAAGGACTTGCACCGGCCGTCGGGCGCCAGGCCCTGCTGCTTCGCGAACTCGACGAAGGCGGCGGGGGTCGACATCACCGCGACGCCACCGGCGAGGGCGAGCGAGCACTCGCCCTGGCGCAGCGCCTGCGCCGCGAGGTGCAGGGCGACCAGCGAGGAGGAGCAGGCGGTGTCCACGGTGACGGCCGGGCCCTCGAAGCCGAAGGTGTAGGAGAGCCGGCCGGTGGCGATGGAGCCGGTGTTGCCGTTGCCGAGGAAGCCCGCGACCTCCTCGGGGACGGCGCGCAGCCGGGTCGCGTAGTCATGGTGCATCAGCCCGGCGAACACGCCGACGCTGCTGCCGCGGACGGCGGTGGGGTCGATGCCCGCGTCCTCGAAGGCTTCCCAGGAGGTCTCCAGCAGCAGCCGCTGCTGGGGATCCATCGCGAGGGCCTCGCGGGGCGAGATGCCGAAGAACGCGGGGTCGAACTCGGCGGCGTTGTGCAGGAATCCGCCCGCACCCAGCTGTCCGCCGTCCGGGCCGCGCAGTTCCGCCATGTCCCATCCCCGGTCGTCGGGGAAGCGGGTGATGGCGTCCTGGCCCTGGAGGACCAGGTCCCACAGGTCCTCGGGCGACGCGACGCCACCGGGGTAGCGGCAGCTCATCCCGACGATCGCGATCGGTTCGTCGGTCGCGGCCGCCCTTGTCACGGGCGCGGCGGTGATTTCGGCGTCCACGAGTTCGGCGCGCAGATGGTCGGCGAGCGCCCTCGGTGTCGGGTAGTCGAAGACCAGGGTGGCCGGGAGCCGTACCCCGGCCGCGGCGGCGAGCTGGTTGCGCAGGTCCACGGCGGTCAGCGAGTCGAAGCCGAGGTCGGAGAAGGCCCGGTCGGCGTCGACGGCGCTGCCGGGCGCGTGGCCCAGCACGGCGCCGACGTGCCGCAGCACGACGTCGAGCACGGCCTTGTCCCGCTCGGCCGGGGACAGCGTACGGAGCCGCTCGCGCAGCCCCGTGGGCGCGGTGTCCCGGGAGGCGCGCCCGGCCGGGGTCCGTACCAGCCCGCGCAGGACCGCGGGCACGGCCGCGGCGGCGCCGCGGAGGGCGGCCGGGTCGAGCGTCATCGGCACCAGGACCGGCTCGTCGGTGGCGAGCGCCGCGTCGAACAGGGCGAGCCCCGTCTCGACCGACAGCGCGGACATCCCGCCTCGGGACACCCGGGCCAGGTCGCGTCCGGTCAGCGCGCCGGACATCTCACCGCCCTGCTCCCACAGGCCCCAGGCCAGTGACCGCGCGGGCCTGCCGTGAGCGTGCCGGTGGCGGGCGAGTGCGTCGAGGAAGGCGTTGGCCGCGGCGTAGTTGGCCTGGCCCGCGGCTCCGAGTACGCCCGCCGCCGAGGAGAACAGCACGAAGGCCGTCAGGTCCGCCGACGCGGTGAGTTCGTGCAGGTTCCAGGCCGCGTCCGCCTTGGGGCGCAGCACGGTGCGGAGCCGCTCGGGGGTCAGCGAGGAGACGATGCCGTCGTCGACGACTCCGGCGGTGTGCACCACACCGCGCAGTGGCCGGTCGGCCGGGATGGCGGCCAGTGTGGCGGCGAGGCTGTCGCGGTCCGCGACGTCGCAGGCCGCCACGGTGGCCTCGGTGCCCAGCGCGGCCAGTTCGGCCACGAGTTCCTCGGCACCGGCGGCCCGCGCGCCCCGCCTGCCCACGAGCAGCAGGTGGCGCACGCCGTGGGCGGCGGCCAGGTGCCGGGCCACGGCGCCGCCCAGCGCTCCGGTGCCGCCGGTGATCAGCACGGTGCCCCGCGGGTCCCACGCGGGCGCGTCGCGGTCGGTGTCGGCGTCGGTATCGGCGGCCGGGGCGGTACGGCTCAGCCGGGGCGCCCACAGCAGGCCGTCGCGGACCGCGAGTTCGGGCTCGTCGGCGCCGCGCGCGGTCAGTACGGCGGCGGTCAGCGAGGCGGCGTCGTCGTCGGTACCGGCATCGGCGGCGTCGGTATCGGCGGCGCCGCCGAGGTCGATCTGCACGATGCGGTCCGGGTGCTCGGACTGGGCCGAGCGCACCAGGCCCTGGACTGCGGCGTGCGGCAGGCCGGGCTCCCGCCCGTCGACGGCCGCGGCGTTCCGGGTGACCAGCACCAGCCGGGCGCCGGAGAACCGGTCGTCGCCGAGCCAGCCGCGCACCGTCTCCAGCGCCCAGCCGGTGGCCGCGCCGACCGCGTCCGGCGTCTCGCCGGGGAAGGCGGGGCATACGACGACCACCGCGTCGGGCACGGGAGTGTCCGCGGTCAGCGCCGCGCCCAGCGCCGCCAGATCCTCGTACGGGTCGGCGGCCACACCCGCCGTGCGCACCAGGGCGGTCGCCTCGGCGCCGATCGCGGCCCAGCGCGGCGTGTCCTCGGCGTCCGGCGCCGCGACGCGGGGCACCTCGGGCACCTCGATCCAGCCCTGCTGGAACAGGGAGTCGCCGTGGCCGCGGGCGGCCCGGAGCTGGTCGCCGGTGACCGGCCGCAGCGCCAGCGCGTCGATCGAGGCGACGGGCAGCCCCGCGTCGTCGGTCAGCGTCACCGCGATCCCGGCCGTGCTGGTCGGGGAGAGCCGGACGCGCAGCGCACCGGCCCCGGCGGCGTACAGCCGTACGCCCTGCCAGGAGAAGGGCAGACCGCGCGGGGCCTCGGCGCCGTCGACCGCGTGCATCAGGGAGATGCCGTGCAGTGCCGCGTCGAGCACCGCCGGGTGGAGGCAGAACCGCTCGGCGTCGGCGACGGCCGCGTCGTCCTCGTCCGGCAGACGGATTTCGGCGAAGACCTCGGCCCCGCGCCGCCAGGCGGCGGTGAGGCCCTGGAACACCGGCCCGTAGCCGAATCCGCCCTCGTTCAGCTGGTCGTAGAGGCCGTCCACGCTGACGGGTTCGGCGCCCTCGGGCGGCCAGACGGCGCGTTCGGTGGCGGCCGCCGGGGTTGCCGGGGCCAGCAGGCCCGTGGCGTGGGTGGTCCACTCCGCGGCGTCCTCCCGGCGCGCGTACACGGCGACGGGTCGGCGGCCGTTCTCGTCCGGGGCGCCCACGGTCAGCTGTATCCGCACGGCGGCGTCGCCGGGCAGGACCAGGGGGGCGTGCAGGGTGAGTTCCTCCACGGCGGGGCAGTCCACTTCCTCGCCCGCGCGCAGCGCCAGGTCGACGAAGCCGGTGCCGGGGAACAGGACCGTGTCCAGCACCGCGTGGTCGGCCAGCCACGGCTGTTCGGCCAGCGACAGCCGCCCGGTGAGCAGCACGCCGTCGCCGTCGGCGAGGCCGACACGCGCGCCGAGCAGCGGGTGGCCGGTGGCCTCCAGCCCGACGGAGCCGACGGCGGCGTCGACGCCCACCGGGGCGGACCGGCGCGGCCAGTAGCGCTGCCGCTGGAAGGCGTAGGTCGGCAGGTCCAGACGGCGGTCCGGCCGCAGCATCGGCCACCGCACGGCCGTGCCCCGGGTGTGCAGGCGGGCCAGCGCGTGGGTCAGGGTGACGATCTCGTCCTGGTCCCGCCGCGCGGTGGGCACCGCGACCGCCGTGTCCAGCTGGTCGGCGACCAGGCCGCTCAGCGTCGCGTCCGGGCCGACCTCGACGACATCGGTCACCCCGTGCTGCCCGAGCCATTCCACGCCGTCGGCGAAACGCACCGCCTCGCGGACATGCCGCACCCAGTAGTCGGCGCTCCCGATCTCCGCGGCTTCCGCCACCGCGCCCGTCAGGTTCGACACCAGGGGAATGCGCGGCGCGCCCCAGGAAACCTGGCCCAGGATCTCGGCGAATTCGCCGAGCATGGGCTCCACCAGGCCCGAGTGGAACGCCTGCTCGACCCGGAGCCGACGGGTACGGCGGCCCTGCGACGACGCCCGCTCCGCCACCGCGTCCACGGCGCTCGCCACTCCGGACACCACCACGGACCGCTCCGCGTTCACCGCCGCGATCCACACGCCGTCACCAGCACCGGCCACCCACTCGGCAACCTCCTCGGCGCCGGCCTCCAGCGCCGTCATCACCCCGCCGGGGGGCAGTTCGCGCATCAGCCGACCGCGCGCGGCCACCACCCGCGCCGCGTCGGCGAGCGACCACACGCCCGACACATGGGCCGCCGCCAGTTCGCCCACCGAGTGGCCCATCACGTAATCGGGGGCCACCCCGCAGTGCTCCAGCAGCCGGAACATCGCCACCTCGAAGGCGAACAGGCCCGCCTGGGTCACATCCGTGCGGTCCACCAGGTCCGCGCCCGGGGTGCCCGGCTCGCCGAGCAGCACCTCGCGCAGGGGGACGTCCAGCAGCCCGTCGAAGGCCGCGCACACCTCGTCGAAGGCCTCGGCGAACGGGGGCAGCGCCATCAGCTCACGGCCCATACCGGCCCGCTGCGAGCCCTGGCCCGAGAACACCAGCGCGATCCGCCGGTCGCTCGCCACCGCACCGCTCACCACGTTCCCCGCGGACTCGCCCGCCGCCAGGGCGTCCAGCCCCGACAGGAACGCCTCGCGGTCCTCGGCGACCACCACCGCGCGGTGTTCCAGCGCCGCCCGTGCCGACGCCAGCGACCAGCCGATCTCCGCCGCCTGCGCCTCGGCGCCGGTGTCCGCCACGAATTCCCGCAGCCGCGCCGCCTGGGCCCGCAGCCCGTCGGCCGTCCGGCCGGAGACCACCCACGGCAGCGCGGTGTCCGGCCGCTCCGCCTCGGGCCGGGCACCGGCCACCGGGCCCTGCTCCAGCACGACGTGTGCGTTGGTGCCGCTGATCCCGAACGAGGACACGCCCGCGCGGCGCGGCCACGCGGCCTCCGGCCACGCCCGGCCCTCGGTCACCAGCTCCACCGCACCCGCCGACCAGTCCACATGCGGGGTCGGCTCGTCCACGTGCAGCGTCCGGGGCACGACGCCGTGGCGCATGGCCATCACCATCTTGATGACACCCGCGACACCGGCCGCGGCCTGCGCGTGCCCGATGTTCGACTTCACCGAGCCCAGCAGCAGCGGCCGGTCTCCGGGCCGGTCCTGGCCGTAGGTGGCCAGCAGGGCCTGCGCCTCGATCGGGTCGCCGAGCGAGGTGCCGGTGCCATGCGCCTCCACGACGTCCACCTCGGCGGCGGCCACCTTGGAGTTGGCCAGTGCCTGCCGGATCACCCGCTGCTGCGCGGGGCCGTTGGGCGCGGTGAGCCCGTTGGACGCGCCGTCCTGGTTCACCGCCGTGCCGCGTACGAGCGCCAGGACCTCGTGTCCGTTGCGGACGGCGTCGGACAGCCGCTCCACCAGCAGGACACCGACGCCCTCGGCGAAGCCCGTTCCGTCCGCACCGGCCGCGAACGCCTTGCAGCGGCCGTCGGCGGCCAGCCCGCGCTGCCTGCTGAACGACACCATGAGCGCCGGGCTCGGCATCACCGTGACACCGCCGGCGACCGCGAGGGTGCACTCGCCCTGGCGGAGGGCCTGGGCGGCCAGGTGCAGGGCCACCAGCGAGGACGAGCAGGCCGTGTCCACCGTGATGGCGGGGCCTTCGAGGCCGAAGGTGTAGGCCACCCGGCCCGACGCCACGCTGCTCGCGTTGCCGGTCAGCAGATGGCCGTCGAGGCCGTCGGAGGACGTGAAGAGGTTCATCCCGTAGCCGGACACGGAGCCGCCGAGGAAGACGCCGGTCGGCGAGCCGTGCAGGCTGCCCGGGTCCACACCGGCGCGCTCGAACGTCTCCCAGGTGGTCTCCAGCAGCAGCCGCTGCTGGGGGTCCATGGCCATCGCCTCGCGCGGCGAGATGCCGAAGAACTCGGCGTCGAAGTCGGCCATGTCGTCGAGGAACCCGCCGACCCGGGTGTACGACGTGCCGGGCCGCTCCGGGTCCGGGTCGAACAGCGCGTCGAGGTCCCAGCCACGGTCGGTGGGGAACGGCGACATGGCGTCCCCGTCCTCCGCGAGCAGCCGCCACAGGTCCTCGGGCGAGCTGACACCACCGGGGAAACGGCAGCTCATCCCCACGATCGCGATCGGATCGTCATCCCCGGCCACCACGGTCCCCACCGGCTTGTTCGGAACGGCAGTCCGCACCGGCCCGCCACTCTCGACACCCAGCCGGTCACCCAGTTCCGCCGCCAGGGCTGCCGGGGTCGGGTAGTCGAAGACCGCCGTGACCGGAAGCCGCAACCCGGTCGCCGTACCCAGCCGGTTGCGCAGCTCCACCGCCGTCAGCGAATCGAACCCCACATCCTTGAACGCACGGTCCGCCGACACCGACTGGGCACCCTCATGCCCCAGCACCACCGCCGCCTGAGCACGCACCAACTCCGTCAACTCACGGCCACGCTCCACCGCGGACAACGCCGCCAAACGCTCCGCCAGCCCACCCCCAACGGGCGCGTTCGCCGCCGCACGCCGCCCGGAGACCCGCACCAGAGAACGGAACAACGGAGCAGGATCACCCTGCTTGCGCAGCGCGGCCACATCGAGCCGAATCGGCACCACCAACGCACGCGGACCCCGCACCGCCGCATCAAAGAGAGCCAAACCCTCCTCCGCCGACAACGCCCGAACCCCACTACGACCCATCCGCTCCAGATCAGCCCGGCCCAGATCCCCCGTCATCGCACTGCGATCCGCCCACAGACCCCACGCAAGGGACTGACCCGGCAGACCGGCCCGACGGCGATGCTGCGCCAGCGCGTCCAGGAACGCGTTCGCCGCCGCGTAATTCCCCTGCCCCGGCGCCCCGAACACCCCCGCCGCCGACGAGAACAACACAAACAACGACAGATCCCGCCCCGCCGTCAACTCATGCAGATTCCACGCAGCATCCACCTTCGGACGCAACACCGTCTCCAACCGCTCCGGAGACAACCCCGACACCAGACCGTCATCGATCACGCCCGCCGCATGAACCACACCCCGCAGCTCCGGCAACCCATCCAGCAGCTCGGCAAGCGCATCACGGTCGGCAGCGTCACACGCCACCACGCGTGCCGTGGCTCCGAGTTCGCCCAGCTCCGTCACCAGATCCCCGGCGCCCGGAGCGTCCTCGCCACGACGACTGGTCAGCACCAGGTCGGTGACGCCGTGACGGGCCACCAGATGGCGCGCCACCGCCGAACCCACCACACCCGTACCACCCGTGACCAACACCGTGCCCCGGATACCCGACGACGGCGTGGTCAGCACCACCTTGCCCACATGCCGCGCCTGACTCACATACCGGAACGCCTCCGACGCCTGCCGGGTATCCCACGCCGTCACCGGCAACGGAGACAACACACCCCGCTCGAACAACTCCACCAAATGCGCCAGCATCTCCCCGACCCGGTCGGGACCGGCCTCGTTCAGGTCGAAGGCGCGGTAGGTGACGCCGGGACGGGCCGAAGCCACCTCCTCCGCGTCACGGATATCGGTCTTGCCCATCTCCAGGAACCGGCCGCCGCGCGGCAGCAGTTCCAACGAGGCGTCGACGAACTCCCGCGCCAGCGAGTTCAGCACCACATCCACACCACGGCCACCGGACACCTCCCGGAACCGCTCCACGAACTCCACCGTCCGCGACGAGGCGATCCGCTCCGCCGCGACCCCGGCGCCACGCACCACCGGCCACTTCGGCTCACTCGCCGTCGCGTACACCTCCACACCCAAATGGCGCGCGAGCTGCACAGCGGCCATCCCCACACCACCGGCCGCCGCGTGCACCAGCAACGACTCGCCCTCACGCACACCCGCCAGGTCCACCAGCGCGTAGTAGGCGGTCAGGAACACCGCGGGCACCGACGCCGCCTCGGCGAACGACCAGCCACCGGGCACCCGCACCACCATGCGGCTGTCGGCCACCGCCAGCGGACCAGCGTAGGAGCCCGACAGCAGGCCCATCACCCGGTCCCCCACCGCCACACCGGACACCCCGGAACCGACCTCGACCACCACACCCGCGCCCTCACAGCCGAAGGCCGCGCCGGACAGCGGGACCACACCGAGGGCCACCAGCACATCACGGAAGTTGACGCCCGTGGCACGGACCTCCACCCGCACCTGGCCCGCCTCCAACGGCGCCTCGGCCGCAGGGCAGGCGGCCAGGCTCAGCCCCTCCAGCGTCCCCGCCGTGTCCAGGTCCAGGCTCCACGCCCGTGTCCCATCGGGGACGGCGAGCAGCTCCGCGTCGGACGGGGTGGCCCGGCCGAGCCGGGGCACCAGGGCCTCGCCCGACCGCACCACGGCCTCCGGCTCACCCGCCGCCACCGCCGCGGCCACCACACCCGGCAGCGCCACCACCGACGCCACACCACCATCAAGATCCACCTGAACGATCCGGCCAGGGTGCTCCGACACCGCGGAGCGCACCAGACCCCGCACCGCCGCCTGCGCCACGTCGACCCGCTCGGCCAGTTCCACCGTGGCCGCGCCCTGTGTCACCACGGCCAGCCGGACGGCTTCCAGCTCCTCGTGGCCCAGCCACTCCTGAACCACGGCGAGCACGGTGGCCAGCGACTCCCGGCTCACGGCGGGGAGATCGGCGCCGTCCGCCCTCGGGCAGGGCAGCACCACGGTCCCCGGTACGGGCTCCCCCGCCCGTACGGCCGCGAGTACCGAGGCGACATCCGGGTACGAGAGAGCCGCCGACCCCGGCAGGCCCTCCCCCAGCACCGCGACCGGGTCCACCCCGGCCCCGGCGGTGGGCAGGGGTGCCCAGACGATCTCGTACATCGAGTCCACCGGCGCGCCGGCCACCGCGTCGAGGGCGAGGGGGCGCGAGATGAGCTGGTCGATGGTGAGGACCGGCAGCCCGGTGTGGTCCGTCATCAGCACCGAGATGGCGTCGGCGCCGACGGGGGTCACCCGGACCCGCGCGGTGGTGGCCCCCGTGGCGTGCAGGCTCACGCCATCGAAGGAGAACGGGAGTTTCCGCTCGCCACCGTCCTCCAGGAGCACCGCGAGGCTGCTCTGCAGCGCCGCGTCCACCAGGGCCGGGTGGACCCCGAACCGGGTGGCGTCACTCGCGCCGGACTCGTCGAGGCCGACCTCGGCGAACACCTCGCCGCCGCGCCGCCACACCGCGCGTACGCCCTGGAACACCGGCCCGTAGGCGTATCCGGCGCCCGCGAGACGCTCGTAGAAGTCCGCCACATCCACCGGCTGTGCGTCGGCGGGCGGCCACACCGTCTCCGGTGCGGGGGTCGCGGACGCGCCCGGGGCCTCGGCGGTCACGGTGCCCGTCGCGTGGCAGACCCACTGCTCCCCGTCCTCGTCCGGCCCGGGGCGGTACGGCCGGGAGTGCAGGCGGACGGCGCGACGGCCCAGCTCGTCCGGGGCGTCGACGCCGACCTGCAGCTCCACGGCGGCGCCGTCGGCGGGCACGATCAGCGGGGCGCTCAGGACCAGCTCGTCCAGCCGGTCGCAGCCGGTGTACTCACCGGCCCGCAGCACCAGTTCGACCATGGCCGCGCCCGGCACCAGGGTCCGGCCCTCGACCGCGTGATCGGCCAGCCAGGGGTGCGAGGTCGTGGACAGCCGCCCGGTGAAGACGTAACCGCCGCCCTCGGCCACCCCGATCCCGGCCACCAGCAGCGGATGCCCCAGCGGTGACAGACCGGTCCCGGCGAGGTCGCCCACGCCGGTGGCGCTCCCGGAGAGCCAGTAGCGGCGCCGCTCGAAGGCGTACGTCGGCAGGTCCACCCGCGCGACGTCGCCGCCGAAGACCGCCGCCCAGTCTGGGCCGATCCCGCACGTCCACAGCCCGGCCACCGACGTCAGGACGCGCCGGAGCCCGCCCTCGCCGCGCCGCAGCGTCTCCACCGCGTGGACGTCGGTGTCGGCGGCGTGCCCGGCCTCCTGGATCGCGCCCGCCAGCACCGGGTGCGGGCTGACCTCGACGAAGACGGCGCAGCCGTCGCCGACGAGGGTGCGTACGGTGTCGTCGAAGCGGACCTGTCCGCGCAGGTTGCGGTACCAGTACTCCGCGTCGAGCGACTCGCCCGCGATGGGCGCAGCGGTGACCGTGGAGTACAGCGGGACGTCCCCGGCCCGGGGGGTGATCGGGGCGGCCAGCTCCAGCAGCGCGTCGCGGACCTGCTCGACGTGGGGTGTGTGCGAGGCGTAGTCCACGGCGATCGTCCTGGCCCGCAGCCCGGCTTCCTCCGCCGCCGCGACCACCTCGGCCAGCACGTCCGGTTCGCCCGCGAGGACGGTGGCGGCCGGGCCGTTCACCGCCGCCACCCACACGCCGTCCCGGCCCGCGAGCAGTTCCGCGACCCGGTCGGCCGAGGCGGCGACGGACACCATGCCGCCCTGCCCGGCCAGGTCCCGGGCGATGACCCGGCTGCGCAGCGCCACCAGCCGTGCGCCGTCCTCCAGCGACAGGACACCCGCCGCGCACGCGGCCGCGATCTCGCCCTGCGAGTGGCCCACCACCGCCGACGGCACCACGCCGACCGAGCGCCACAGCGCGGCCAGCGACACCATCACGGCCCACAGCACGGGCTGTACGACGTCCACCCGGTCCAGCGCGTCGCCGTTGCGGAGTACTTCGAGGAGGTCCCAGTCGGTGTGCGGCGCCAGCGCCCGCGCGCAACCGCCGATCGACTCGGCGAACACCGGTGAGGTGTCGAGCAGTTCGGTGGCCATGCCCACCCACTGGGAGCCCTGGCCCGGGAAGACGAACACCACGCCGCCGTCCGCCGCGTCGCCCGCGACGCCGTCGACGACGTGGGCGGCGGGCTCTCCCGCCGCGAGGGCGTCCAGCCCGGCGAGCAGCCCCTCCCGGTCCTCGGCGACGACCACCGCGCGGTGCTCCAGCGCGGCGCGCGAGGAGGCCAGCGACCAGCCGACGTCGGCGGGGCTCGCGTCCAGGGCGGCGGCGGACCCGCGCAGCCGCGCGGCCTGCGCCCGCAGTCCCTCGGCGGTACGGGAGGACACCACCCACGGCAGCGTGCCGCCTGCGAGCGGCTGCCCGGCGGACGGCTGCTCGGCGGACGGCTGCTCGGCGGACGGCTGCTCGGCGGGGGTCGCCTCGGTGGCCGGAGCCGTGGTGGCCGGAGCCTGCTCGATGATCACATGTGCGTTGGTGCCGCTCACTCCGAACGACGACACACCGGCGCGGCGCGGCTGACCGGTCTGCGGCCACGGGGCACTGGCGGTCACCAGCTCCACCGCGCCGGACTCCCAGTCCACGTGCGGGGTCGGCTCGTCCACGTGCAGCGTGGCGGGCACGGAGCCGTGCCGCATCGCCATCACCATTTTGATGATTCCGCCGACCCCGGCCGCGGCCTGTGTGTGGCCGAGGTTGGACTTCAGGGACCCGAGCAGCAGCGGCCGTCCGGCGGGCCGGTCCTGGCCGTACGTCGCCAGCAGCGCGTCCGCCTCGATGGGGTCGCCCAGCGTGGTGCCCGTGCCATGCGCCTCCACGACGTCCACCTGGACGGGCGACAGCTCGGCGTCGGCCAGGGCGTGCCGGATCACCCGCTGCTGCGACGGACCGTTGGGCGCGGTGAGACCGTTGGACGCGCCGTCCTGGTTCACGGCCGAGCCGCGCACCACGGCGAGCACTTGGTGGCCGTTGCGCACCGCGTCCGACAGCCGCTCCACCAGGAGGATGCCGACGCCCTCGGAGAGGCCGGTGCCGTCGGCGCTCCCGGCGAACGCCCGGCACCGGCCGTCGCGGGACAGCCCCTGCTGGCGGCTGAACTCGACGAACACCTCGGGGGTGGACATGACCATCACACCGCCCGCGAGGGCGAGGGAGCAGTCGCCGCGCTGCAGCGCGTTCACCGCCAGGTGCAGTGCCACGAGCGAGGACGAGCAGGCGGTGTCCACGGTCATCGCGGGGCCTTCCAGACCCAGCGTGTAGGCGATGCGGCCGGAGATCACGCTGTCCGCGCGGCCGGTGAGCAGATAGCCCTGGACCTCTTCGGGCGCGGCGGCCAGGTCACCGCCGTAGCCGTGGAAGCTGGAGCCCATGAAGACGCCGGTGCGGCTGCCGCCCAGCGACGCCGGGTCGATCCCGGCCCGCTCGAACAGCTCCCAGGAGGTCTCCAGCAGCAGCCGCTGCTGGGGGTCCATCGCGAGGGCCTCACGGGGCGAGATGCCGAAGAATCCGGCGTCGAAGTCGGCGGCGTCGTAGAGGAAGCCGCCCCGGTTGACGTACGAGGTGCCCGCCGCCCCGTCCGCGTCGAACAGGCCCGCCAGGTCCCAGCCGCGGTCGTCCGGGACCTCCGAGATCGCGTCCTCACCGCTGGAGACCAGGCGCCACAGGTCGTCCGGCGAGGTCACCCCGCCGGGGTATCGGCAGCTCATGCCGACGATCGCCACGGGCTCACCGGCCGTCGCCTCCGCGTCCCGCAACCGCGCCCGCGTCTCCTTGAGTTCGGCGGTGACGCGCTTGAGGTACTCGAAGAGCTTCTCTTCATTGGCCATGGGTGACGGGTCCATCCTTGGTTGTCCCTAGCGGTCTGGCGGGCGGGGCGGGGAGCCGGGTTACGACTCGCCCAGCTCTTCGTCGATGAGGGCGAACACCTCGTCCTGGGAGGCCGTGTCCAGCCCCCAGTCCGTCGCGGGCTCGCGTGTCACGACCGATGCCGGGCTCACCCGGCGCAGCAGCTTCTCCAGCCACTCCGCGACGTCGTTGCGGGCCGGGTCGTCGTCGGCGAGCGTGGCCAGGGTGACGTCCAGCCGGTTCAGGTCGGACATCACGGCACTGGTCTCGGTCGCGTCCCCGCACAGCTCGCCGTGGAGGTAGGCGACCAGGTCACCGGCGGTCGGGTAGTCGTAGATCAGACCGGCCGGGAGTTTGCGGCCGACCGCCCCGCCCAGCCGGTTGCGGATCTCCACGGCGGTGACCGAGTCCAGGCCGAGTTCCCAGAAGGGGCGGTTCAGCGGGACGGATTCGGGGGTGTCGTGGCCCAGGACCGCGGCCGCGTTCGTACGGACCACCTCGCGCAGCAGTCGCTCCTGCTCCGCGCGGCCGAGCCCGGCCAGGCGCTCGGTCAGCTCCGGCCCGGCCTCGCCGGACCCGGCGGTGGCCGTGGCCGACTCCCGGATGCGGCGGACCTCGGCGAGGTCGTGCAGCAGCGGGCTGGGCCGGGCGGCGGTGTAGGCGAGGTAGAAGCGGTCCCAGTCGATGTCCGCGACGACCACGAAGGTGTCATCGCCGTCAAGGGCCTGACGCAGCGCCAGCAGCGCGCGCTCGGGGGACATGACCGGGACGCCGTGCCTGCGGCGCAGGTCGGCGACGGCCTCCTTCTCCGCCATGCCGCCCTGGGCCCAGGCGCCCCACCCGATGGAGGTGGCCACCTGGCCGTGGGCCCGGCGGTGCCAGGCCAGCGCGTCGAGGTAGGCGTTGCCGGGCGCGTAGTTCGCCTGTCCCGCGGCCCCGAAGGTGCCCGCGGTGGAGGAGAACAGCACGAACGCCGACAGGTCCAGTGCGGCGGTCAGCTCGTGCAGGTTCCAGGCGGCCCCGGCCTTCGACCGCAGTGCGGCGTCCGCGCGCTCCACGGTCAGCGAGTCCAGGGGCCCGTCGTCCAGCGCCGCGGCGGTGTGGAAGACGGCGGTGAGCGGCAGTTCGTCCGGGATGGTGGCCATCGCGGCCTCCAGCGCGGTCCGGTCTCCGGCGTCGCAGGCGAGGAGGGTGGCGCGCGCACCGGCCTGCTCCAGGTCGGCCAGCAGTTCCCCGGCTCCTTCGGCGTCCGGTCCGCTCCGGCTCAGCAGCAGCAGATGCGGGGCGCCCCGGGAGGCCAGCCAGCGGGCGACATGGCCGCCGATGGCGCCGGTGCCGCCGGTTATCAGGGTGGTGCCGGTGGGGGTCCACTCCCGCCCGGGCGCGGTGGGCGCGGGGGTGCGGGCCAGCCTCCGGGCCAGCACGCCGGAGGCCCGTACGGCGAGCTGGTCCTCGCCGGACGCTCCCGTCAGCAGCCCGCAGAGCCGGTCCACGGACCGCTCGTCGAGCTGGGCCGGGTGGTCGATCAGACCGCCCCAGCGGGCCGGGTGTTCCTGGGCGGCCACCCGGCCGAGCCCCCAGACCAGAGCCTGCGCCGGGCTGACGGCGGCCTCGTCGGCCCCGGTCGCCACCGCGCCGCTGGTGACGCACCACAGCGGGGCCGTGACCTCGGCGGCCTCCAGGGCCTGGCACAGCGTCAGGGTGTGGGCGAGGCCCCTGGGCACGGTCGGGTGGGCGGGGTGCGGCCGTTCGTCCCAGGCGCCCAGCGAGAGCACACCGGCGGCCTGCTCGTCCCCGGATGCCCGCCGCAGCTCGTCGGCGAGGGTGTCGGGCCGGTCCGCGGCGACCACCACGGGCAGGGCGCGCCCGCCCCGGCGCTCGATGCCCTCGGTCAGCGCGGCCACCCGGGGGTCGTCCTCGAACCCATCGGGTACGGCCAGCAGCCAGCCGCCGGTCAGCGGGGCCGGTGCGGCGTCCGGGACCGGCGACCACTGGATTCCGTAGCGCCACGCGTCGATGGTGGAGTGCTCGATCCGCTGCTGGTGCCACTGCGACAGCGCGGGCAGCACCTCGGTCAGCGAGGTGCGTACGGACGTGTCCTCGATGCCGAGGGCCGACGCCAGGCTCTCCGGGTCGCGCTGGTCGACCGCGGACCAGAAGGCGTCCTCGGCGGCGGTGCCGGTGCGGACCGCCTCCGGCTCCGCCGGGGCGTCCAGCCAGTAGCGCTGCCGGTGGAAGGCGTAGGTCGGCAGGTCCACGGTCCGGCCGCCGTCGAACGCGAGGGCCCAGTCCACCGGGACACCGGCCACGAACAGCTCCGCGAGCGCGGTCAGCAGCCGGTCCCGGCCGCCCTCGTCGCGGCGCAGCGTGCCGGTGACGGCGATCTCGCCGGGCTGGTCGTCGAGGGTTTCCGACATGCCCGTGGTCAGCACCGGGTGCGGGCTCACCTCGACGTACACATCGTGGCCGTCGGCCGCCAGGGCGCGGGTGACCTGCTCGAACCGCACGGGCTCGCGCAGATTGCGGTACCAGTACTCGGCGTCCGCGGCGGTGTCCAGGAGTGTGCCGGTGACGGCGGAGTACATGGGCGGGTCCGCCGGACCGGGCACGACCGGCTCGGCCAGCTGGAGCAGGGGCTCGCGGAGCCGTTCGACCTGCGGGGTGTGCGAGGCGTAGTCGACGGGGACCCGGCGGGCCCGTACCCCCTCGCGCTCGCAATGCTCCATCAGCTCGTCCAGTGCCCCGGCCTCACCGGCGACGACGGTGGAGCGCGGCCCGTTCACGGTGGCGACGCAGATCCGCTCGCCCCACGGCTCCAGCAGCTTCTCGACCGCCGTGAGCGGCTGGGCGAGCGAGACCATGCCGCCCTGCCCGGCGAGTTCCCGGGCGATGAGACGGCTGCGCAGGGCCACGACGCGGGCGGCGTCGGCGACCGGCAGCACCCCCGAGACGGCGGCTGCCGCCAGTTCGCCCTGGGAGTGCCCCACCACGGCGGACGGCTCGACGCCGTGCGCGCGCCAGACGTGGGCCAGGGACACCATCACCGCCCACAGCACCGGCTGCACCACGTCGACCCGGTCCAGGGAGGGCGCGTCGGGCTCGCCGCGCAGCACGCCGAGCGGGGACCAGTCGATGTGCGGGCGCAGGGCGTCGGCGCATGCCTGGAGCTGTTCGGCGAAGGCCGGGGAGGTGTCGAGGAGTTCCGTCGCCATCCCGGCCCACTGGGAGCCCTGGCCGGGGAAGACGAAGACGGTCTTGGCGCGCGGGGCCGCGAGGCCCTGGACCAGTCCGGCGGCTGGTTCGCCGCCGCTCAGCGCGCTCAGGCGGCGCAGGAACTCCTCCCGGGTCCGCCCGATGACCACGGCGCGGTGCTCGAAGGTGGCGCGGGTGGTGAGCAGGGAGCGGGCGACGTCCGCCGGGGCCAGGGCGGGGTCCGCGGACACCCGCGCGTGGAGGCGGGCGGCCTGGTCGCGCAGGCTGTCGGCGTTCTTGGCCGAGATCACCCACGGCACGGGGGCGTCGGCCACCGGGGCGGTGGCGTTCTCCGGCTCGGGCTCCGGCTCGGGTGCGGCCTGTTCCAGGATGACGTGCGCGTTCGTACCGCTGATGCCGAACGAGGACACGGCGGCGCGCCGGGCCCGCCCGGTCTCCGGCCAGGGGAGGCTGTCGGCGGCGAGCCGCAGTCCGCCGTCCGACCATTCGATGTGCGAGCTGGGCCGCTCGACGTGCAGGGTGCGGGGCACGGTGCCGTGGCGCAGGGCCAGCACCGCCTTGATGACCCCGGCGACACCCGCCGCGCCCTGGGTGTGGCCGATGTTCGACTTCACCGAGCCCAGCAGCAACGGGCGGTCGGCGGGCCGGTCCTGGCCGTAGGTGGCTTGCAGGGCCTGCGCCTCGATCGGGTCGCCGAGTGAGGTGCCGGTGCCGTGCGCCTCCACGACGTCCACCTCCGAGGGGCCCAGGCCCGCGTTGGCCAGGGCCTGGCGGATCACCCGCTGCTGCGCGGGGCCGCTGGGGGCGGTGAGGCCGTTGGACGCGCCGTCCTGGTTGAGCGCGGAGCCGCGGAGCAGTGCCAGCACCCGGTGCCCGTTGCGCCGGGCGTCGGAGAGGCGCTCGATGACCAGCATGCCGACGCCCTCGGAGAAGCCCATGCCGTCGGCCTCGGCGCCGAAGGCCTTGCAGCGGCCGTCGAGGGCGAGGCCGCCGATCCGGCTGAACTCGATCATCGGCCGTGGCGTGGACATCACGGTCGCGCCGCCCGCCACCGCGAGGGTGCACTCGCCCTGCCGGACGGCCTGGGCGGCCAGGTGCAGGGCCACCATCGAGGACGAGCAGGCCGTGTCCACGGTGATGGCGGGGCCTTCGAGGCCGAGGGTGTAGGCGATCCGGCCGGAGGCGACGCTGTTGGCGCTGCCGTTGCCGAGATAGCCCTCGAAGCCGCTGAGCAGCCGGGGGAACCGGGAGGCGTAGTCGTTGTAGATGAGCCCGGCGAAGATGCCGGTCGAGGTGGAGCGCAGTGTGGTGGGGTCGATGCCCGCGCGTTCGAAGGCTTCCCAGGTGGTCTCCAGCAGCAGCCGCTGCTGGGGGTCGGTGGCCAGTGCCTCACGGGGCGAGATGCCGAAGAACTCGGGGTCGAAGTCGGCCATGTCGTGCAGGAATCCGCCGACTCGGGCGTAGGGGGAATCCGGTGACGCGGGGTCGCCCAGGTCGTCGACGTTCCAGCCACGGTCGGTGGGGTACGCGCCGGTGGCGTCCTGGCCCTCGGTGAGCAGTCGCCACAGGTCCTCGGGCGAGCTGACGCCACCGGGGAAGCGGCAGCTCATCCCCACGATCGCGATCGGATCGTCATCCCCGGCCACCGATGCCCCAACCGGCGCCACCTGCGCCGCACTCCGCACCGGCCCGCCACTCTCGACACCCAGCCGGTCACCCAGTTCCGCCGCAAGCGCGGCCGGAGTCGGATAGTCGAAAACCGCCGTCACCGGAAGCCGCAACCCGGTGGCCGTACCCAGCCGGTTGCGCAGCTCCACCGCCGTCAGCGAATCGAACCCCACATCCTTGAACGCCCGGTCCGCCGACACCGACTGGGCACCCTCATGCCCCAGCACCACCGCCGCCTGAGCACGCACCAACTCCGTCAACTCACGGCCACGCTCCACCGCGGACAACGCCGCCAACCGCTCCGCCAGCCCACCCCCAACGGGCGCGTTCGCCGCCGCACGCCGCCCGGAGACCCGCACCAGAGAACGGAACAACGGAGCAGGATCACCCTGCTTACGCAACGCCGCCACATCGAGCCGAATCGGCACCACAAGCGCACGCGGACCCCGCACCGCCGCATCGAAGAGAGCCAAACCCTCCTCCGCCGACAACGCCCGAACCCCACTACGACCCATCCGCTCCAGATCGGCCCGGCTCAGCTCACCCGTCATCGCACTGCGATCCGCCCACAGACCCCACGCAAGGGACTGACCCGGCAGGCCCAGGGTCTGCCGGTGCCGGGCGAGGGCGTCGAGGAAGGCGTTGGCCGCGGCGTAGCCGCCCTGTCCGGCGGCGCCGAGGATGCCCGCGGCGGAGGAGAACAGTGCGAAGAGCGACAGGTCCCGGCCACGGGTGAGTTCGTGGAGGTGCCAGGCGGCGTCCAGCTTGGGACGCAGTACGGCGTCGAGCCGCTCCGGGGTGAGCCCGAGGAGCACTCCGTCGTCCAGCGCACCGGCCGCGTGGACGACGCCCCGCAGCCCGGGCAGCTCGTCCAGCAGCCCCGCGAGTGCGTCGCGGTCGGCGGCGTCGCAGGCCACCACGCGTGCCACAGCGCCGAGTTCGGCCAGCTCGGCCACCAGATCCGCGGCGCCGGGGGCGTCCGCACCCCGACGGCTGGTCAGCACCAGGTCGGTGACGCCGTGGTGGGTGGCCAGATGGCGGGCGACGGCGGAGCCGATGACGCCGGTGCCGCCCGTGATCAGCACGGTGCCGTCGAGCGCCGCGGGCGGGGTGGTGAGGACCACCTTGCCGGTGTGGCGGGCCTGGCTGAGGTGGCGGAAGGCCTGCGGTGCCCGGCGGGTGTCCCACGCGGTGACCGGCAGCGGGGCCAGCGCACCCCGCTCGAACAGCTCGGCGAGGTGGGTGAGCATCTCCCCGAGGCGGTCGGCCCCGGCCTCGTTCAGGTCGAAGGCGCGGTAGGTGACGCCGGGGCGGGCCGCGGCCACCTCCTCCGCGTCACGGATATCGGTCTTGCCCATCTCGACGAACCGGCCGCCGCGCGGCAGCAGTTCCAGCGAGGCGTCGACGAACTCCCGCGCCAGCGAGTTGAGGACGACATCGACGCCCCGGCCACCAGTCGCGTCCCGGAAGCGGTCGGCGAACTCCACCGTCCGCGACGAGGCGATCCGCTCCGCCGCGACCCCGGCGCCACGCACCACCGGCCACTTCGGCTCACTCGCCGTCGCGTACACCTCCACACCCAAATGGCGCGCGAGCTGCACAGCGGCCATCCCCACACCACCGGCCGCCGCGTGCACCAGCAGCGACTCGCCCTCGCGCACACCCGCCAGGTCCACCAGCGCGTAGTAAGCGGTCAGGAACACCGCGGGCACCGACGCCGCCTCGGCGAACGACCAGCCACCGGGCAGCGGGACGATCATGCGGCTGTCGGCCACCGCCAGCGGACCTGCGTACGCACCCGAGAGCAGTCCCATCACCGGGTCGCCGACGGCGACATCGGTGACCCCGGAACCGACCTCGACCACCACACCCGCGCCCTCGCAGCCGAAGAGCGCTTCGGTGTTCGGGACGACGCCGAGGGCGACCAGCACATCGCGGAAGTTGACGCCCGTGGCGCGGACCTCCACCCGCACCTGGCCCGCCTCCAACGGCGCCTCGGCCGCAGGGCAGACGGCCAGGCTCAGCCCCTCCAGCGTCCCCGCCGTGTCCAGGTCCAGGCCCCAGGCTCCGGGGGTGCCGGGCAGGGCGAGCGTCCCGGTGTCGGACCGCGGGACCCGGACCAGCCGGGGCACCGACGCGGCGCCCGCGCGGATGACGGCTTCCGTCTCTCCCGTGGCGGCCGCGGCGGCCACCGCGGCGGGCAGCGCCGACCGCGACGCCGGGGTGGTGTCCAGGTCGAGCTGGAGGATTCGGCCCGGGTGCTCGGTGGCGGCCGAGCGCAGCAGTCCCCGTACGGCGGACTGCGCCAGGTCGGCCCGTTCGCCCGGCGCCACGGCGATCGCGCCGTGCGTCACCGGGGCCAGCCGGACGGCTTCCAGCTCCTCGTGGCCGAGCCACTCCTGAACCACGCCGAGCACGGTGGCCAGCGACTCCCGGCTCACGGCGGGAAGGTCGGCGCCGTCTCCGTCCGGGCAGTCGCCCGCTCCGTCCGGGCACGGCAGCAGCACCGTCTCCGGCACCGGCTCTCCGGCGCGTACGGCAGCAAGCACCGCGGCGACGTCCGGGTAGCGGGGCGCGTCGAGGCCGGGCAGGGCGTCGCCCAGGACCGCGAGCCGCTGCTCGGTTCCGGGCTCGGCGGGCAGCGGAGCCCACGTCACCTCGTACATCGAGTCCGCCGAGGGACCGGCGACCGCGTCGGCGGTGAGGGGACGCGAGGTGAGCTGGTCGATGGTGAGGACCGGCAGCCCGGTGTGGTCGGTCATCAGCACCGAGATGGCGTCGGCGCCGACGGGGGTCACCCGGACCCGGGCGCTGGTGGCGCCGGTGGCGTGCACGCGGACGCCGCTGAACGAGAACGGCAGCATGCGCTCGCCCTCGCCCCGCAGCAGCGTCACCAGGCGGGTCTGCAGCGCGGCGTCGGCCAGGGCGGGGTGTACGCCGTATCGGGCGGCCTCGCTCGCCCCGGGTTCGTCCAGCCCGATGTCGGCGAAGAGTTCGTCCCCGCGGCGCCACACGGCGCGTACGCCCTGGAACGCCGGTCCGTAGGAGTATCCGGAGGTGGCGAGCCGCTCGTAGAAGTCTTCGGTCGGCACGGCGACCGCGTCGGCGGGCGGCCAGGTGGCGTCCGCCGTGGCGGGCGCTTCGGCGGGCGCGGCGCTCAGCGCGCCTGCCGCGTGGCTGGTCCACTCCGCGTCGCCGTCCTGGTCGGGGCGGTGCGGCCGGGAGTGCAGGCGGACGGCGCGACGGCCCAGCTCGTCCGGGGCGTCGACGCCGACCTGGATGTCGACGGCGGTGCCGTCGGCGGGCAGGACCAGCGGTGCGTGCAGGACGAGTTCGTCGAGGTGGTCGCTGCCGGTGGCGTCACCGGCGCTCAGCACGAGTTCCAGCACGGCCGCGCCCGGCAGCAATATCTGCCCCAGCACGGCGTGGTCGGCGAGCCACGGGTGCGTCGTGGTGGAGAGGCGGCCGGTGAACACCTGGCCGTCGCCCTCGGCCAGCCGGACCCCGGCGGCGAGCAGCGGATGGCCCACGACCGACAGTCCGGCCGCGGCGACATCGCCGACGCCGCCGGTGTTCCGCAGCCAGTAGTGGTCGCGCTGGAAGGCGTAGGTGGGCAAGTCCACGGAGGCGGGGGCTCCGCCGAAGACCGCCTTCCAGTCGGCGTCGACGCCCCGGACCCACAGCTCCGCGAGCGAGGTCAGGAACCTCCGGGTGCCGCCCTCGCCGTTCCGCAGCGTGCCCACGGCGACGATGTCGGCATCGGCGGTGTGGCCGGTCTCCTGCATCGCCCCGGCGAGTACGGGGTGCGGGCTGACCTCCAGGAACACCCGGTCACCCGCGTCCAGCAACGCCGAGACGGTGTCCTGGAACAGCACCCGCTCCCGCAGATTGCGATACCAGTACTCGGCATCCAGGGACTCCCCCGCCACCGGCCCGGCAGTCACCGTCGAGTACATCGGAATATCGGCAGAACGCGGCGCGATCGGCGCCGCCAGCTCCAGCAACCGCTCCCGGATCTGCTCCACGTGCGGCGTGTGCGACGCATAGTCCACCGCGACCCGCCGCGCCCGCAGCCCGGCCTCCTCCGCCGCCGCCATCACCTCGTCCAGCGCGCCGGGGGCACCGGCGACGACCGTGGCGGCCGGGCCGTTGACGGTCGCGATCCACACCTCGGCGCGGTCCGCCAGGAGTTCGCCGACCCGTTCGGCGGAGGCGGCCACGGAGACCATGCCGCCCTGACCGGCCAGCGCCCCGGCGATGACCTGGCTGCGCAGGGCCACCAGCCGCGCCCCGTCCTCCAACGACAGCGCACCGGCCACACAGGCGGCCGCGATCTCGCCCTGCGAATGGCCGATCACGGCCGAGGGCCGGACACCGACCGAACGCCAGACCTCAGCCAGGGACACCATCACCGCCCACAACACCGGCTGCACCACATCAACCCGCTCCAGCGCATCCCCGCTCCGCAACACATCGAGCAGATCCCACTCGATATGCGGCGCCAGCGCCTCCCCACACCGCACCAACGCATCAGTGAACGCAGGCGACACATCCAGCAGCTCGGAGGCCATCCCCACCCACTGCGAACCCTGACCGGGGAAGACGAACACCACACCGGAAGCACCACCGGAGACCACACCACCGACCACATGGCCCGCCGGCTCACCCGCCGCCACAGCCTCCAGACCGCTCAAAAACCCCTCACGACCATCGGCCACCACCACCGCCCGATGCTCCAGACCCGCCCGAGCCGACGCCAAAGACCAGCCCACATCAGCAGGGCTCAGCCCCTCACACCCGGCCACGAACTCCCGCAGCCGTGTGCCCTGGCCCCGCAGTCCGGCCGCCGAACGGCCCGACACCGGCCAGGGGAGAGCGCCCGCGAGGGCCGCCGGGGCGGGGGCCTCCGGGGCGGTCTTCCGCTCGTCCGCCGGGGCCTGCTCGTCCGCCGGGGCCTGTTCGAGGATCACATGGGCGTTCGTACCGCTGACGCCGAACGAGGACACCGCGGCACGCCGCGCCCGACCGGCCTCCGGCCAGGCAGAGTTCTCCCGTGCCAACTCCACCGCACCCGCCGACCAGTCCACATGCGGCGTCGGCTCATCGACATGCAACGTGGCAGGCACCGTGCCGTGCCGCATCGCCATCACCATCTTGATCACACCGGCGACTCCGGCCGCCGCCTGCGTGTGGCCGACGTTGGACTTCACCGAGCCCAGCAGCAGCGGCTGGTCCCCGGGGCGGTCCTGGCCGTAGGTCGCCAGCAGCGCCTGCGCCTCGATCGGGTCACCCAGCGACGTACCGGTGCCATGCGCCTCCACCGCGTCCACCACGGTGGCGGACACTCCGGCGTCGGCCAGCGCCTGCCGGATCACCCGCTGCTGCGCGGGGCCGTTCGGCGCGGTGAGACCACTGGACGCGCCGTCCTGGTTCACGGCGCTGCCCCGCACGACCGCCAGCACCGGGTGGCCGTTGCGCACCGCGTCCGACAGCCGCTCCACCAGCAGCAGCCCGACGCCCTCGGCCGCGGCCATGCCGTCCGCCGAGGCGGCGAACGCCTTGCACCGGCCGTCGCGGGACAGGCCCTGCTGCTTGCTGAACTCCGTGAACAGGTCGGGCGTCGACATCACGGCGACACCTCCGGCCAGCGCGAGCGAGCACTCGCCCTGCCGCAGCGACCGCACGGCCAGGTGCAGCGCCACCAGCGACGACGAGCACGCCGTGTCCACGGTGAGCGCCGGGCCCTCCAGCCCGAAGGTGTACGCGATACGGCCCGAGGCCACGCTGCCCGCGACGCCCGTCATGGCGTGGCCCTCGACCTCCTCCGGGATGGCGGGCAGCCTGCTGCCGTAGTCACGGAAGCTGGACCCGACGAACACGCCGGTCCTGCTGCCACGCAGCGACTCCGGGTTGATTCCGGAGCGCTCGAACAGTTCCCAGGAGGTTTCCAGCAGCAGCCGCTGCTGCGGGTCCATCGCGAGGGCCTCGCGCGGCGAGATCCCGAAGAACGAGGCGTCGAACTCGCCCGCGTCGTGCAGGAATCCGCCCTTGGCCACATAGGACGTGCCCGGCCGCTCGCCCGTGGCGTCGACCAGGTCCGCGACGTCCCAGCCGCGGTCGGCCGGGAAGTCGGAGATCCCGTCCCCGCCGCCCGAGACCAGCTCCCACAGCTCCTCGGGCGACGTGACGCCACCCGGGTAGCGACAGCTCATGGCGACGATGGCCACCGGCTCGCTGTCCGCCGACTCCACGGCCCGCAGACGCGACCGCGTCTCCTGGAGTTCCGCGGTGACCCGGGTCAGGAAATGGCGGAGCTTTTTGACGTCATCCATGTGCGTTTGCCCCTGGTAGTGGGTCGGAAGTGGGCGTGCGGGTGCCGCGCGAGTGCCACGCGCGGTGCGGTCAGGAGATCCCGAATTCCTTCTCGATGTAGTCGAAGATCTCGTCGTTGCTCGCGGACTCGAGTTCTTCCGAGTCGACGGCGTCCTCGGCGCTCTGTTCGGCTCCCGTGGCCGACCACAGCAGATGCCGCAGCCGCCGGGCGATGTCTTCCCTGGCCGGGTCCCCGTCGGGCATGGCCGTCAGCACGGCTTCGAGCTGGTCGAGTTCCGTGGCGCCGGGGTTCACCGGCTCCTCGGCGCCTCCGAACAGCTCGGCGGCGAGATGGCGGACCAGGTCGGCCGCGGTCGGGAAGTCGAAGACCACGGTGGCGGCCAGCCGCAGCCCGGTCGCGGCGTTCAGCCGGTTGCGCAGCTCCACGGCCGTCACCGAGTCCAGGCCCAGTTCGAGGAACTGCCGCCGGGAGTCCACCGCGTCGGCGGAGTCGTGTCCGAGCACCGCGGCCACCTGGGTGCGTACGGCGGTGAGCAGCTGCCGGTCGCGCTCCTGTGCTCCCAGCCCGGCGAGCCGGTCGCGCAGCCCGGAAGGGGCCGTGGCCGTACCGGTGTCCTCGGCCGCGCCGAGGACCGCACGAGTCTCCGGCAGCTCGTCCAGGAGACGGCTGGGCCGGGTCGCGGTGTAAGCGTGGGCGAACCGGTCCCAGTCGATGTCGGCGATGACGATGTCCGTATCGCCGTGTGCGAGCGCGCCTTCCAGCGCCGACACCGCGTCCTCGGGCGGCAGCAGCGGAACGCCGTGCCGGATACGGGTGTCGCTGACCGCGTCCAGGTCGGCCATGCCGCCCTGCCCCCACGAGCCCCAGGCCACCGAGGTGGCCACGAGCCCGCGTGAGCGGCGGTACCGGGCCAGCGCGTCCAGATAGGCGTTGCCGGGGGCGTAGTTGCCCTGGCCCGCCATCCCTACCGTGCCCGCGAGCGAGGAGAACAGCACGAACGCGGACAGGTCCAGTGCGGCGGTCAGCTCGTGCAAGCGCCAGGCGGCATCGGCCTTGACCCGCAGGACACGGTCGACCTGAGCGGGCGTCAGGGCGGTGACGGCGGCGTCGTCCAGCACGGCCGCAGTGTGCACCACAGTGGTCAGCGGGTACTCGGCGGGCACCGACTCCACCAGGTCGCGCAGCGCGTCGGCGTCCGTGATGTCGCAGGCCGCCACCGTCACCCGGGCACCTGCCTCGGCCAGTTCGGCCACCAGCTCGTCGGCGCCCGGGGCCGACCGGCCCTGGCGGCTGACGAGCAGCAGGTGCTCGGCGCCGCGGGCCGCCATCCTGCGCGCGATCTGCCCGCCGAGGGCGCCGGTGCCGCCGGTGATCAGCACCGTGCCCTTGTCCGGGGTCCAGCCGTCCGCCGGTACGTCGCCGAGGGGCGCCCGCACGATCCGGCGACCGAACGTCCCGGACGGGCGGATCGCGATCTGGTCCTCATCGCTCCGGGCCGCGAGCGCCGCGCACAGACGGCCGAGGGCCTTGCCGTCCGGTGCGGGCGGCAGGTCCACCAAGCCGCCCCAGAGGGCGGGGAGTTCCTGCGCCGCGACCCGGCCCAGGCCCCAGACCAGCGCCTGCGCCGGGCTGGTGAGCGGGTCCTGCTCGCCGATGGACACGGCTCCCCGGGTCAGGCACCACAGCGGCGCGGTCAGGCCCGAGGCCTCCAGGGCCTGGATCAGCGGCAGCGTACGGCCGAATCCGGCGGGCACCGCCCGCGCACCGTCGAGCGGCGACTCGTCCGTGCCCAGCAGTGACAGCACCCCGGACGCCCCGGTGTGGGCGGCGAGCACATCCGTCCAGGGCCGCCCCTCCTCGGGCGCCACCACCGGCTCGACGGCCGCGCCGCGCTCGCGCAGCGCTCCGGAGACCGCCGCGTACAGCTCGCTTCCGGCCTGCTCCTCGGTGATGGCCAGCAGCCAGGTGCCGGTCAGCGACACGGACGCGGGGTCGGTCAGCGGCTTCCAGGTGGCCCGGTAGCGCCACGAGTCCCTCGCGGACACCGCCTGATGCCTGCGGTGGTACGCCGACAGGGCGGGCAGTACGGCCGACAGTTCGGGACGTGTCCCGTCCAGCCGCAGCGTCCGCGCGAAGCCGTCCAGGTCCTCGCGCTCCACCAGGTCCCAGAAGGCGGCGCCCGGGCCGGTCTCCGCGACCGCGCGGGGCGCGGAGGGTTCGATCCAGTAGCGCTTCGGCTGGAACGCGTAGGTGGGCAGGTCGGTCCGGCGGGCGCCGGTACCGGCGAACACCCGCGACCAGTCGGGGTCGGTGCCGTGCGCCCACAGCTCCGCGAGCGAGGTCAGGAACCGCCGGGTGCCGCCCTCGCCACGCCGGAGAGTGCCCGTGACCAGGGGTTCCACCGCGCGTACGCGTCCGGTTTCCTGGATCGCACCGGCGAGTACGGGGTGCGGGCTGACCTCCAGGAACACCCGGTCACCCGCGTCCAGCAACGCCGAGACGGTGTCCTGGAACAGCACCCGCTCCCGCAGATTGCGGTACCAGTACTCGGCGTCCAGGGACTCCCCCGCCACCGGTCCGGCGGTCACCGTCGAGTACATCGGAATGTCGGCGGCACGCGGCGCGATCGGCGCCGCCAGCTCCAACAGCCGCTCCCGGATGCCCTCCACGTGCGGCGTGTGCGACGCGTAGTCCACCGCGACCCGCCGCGCCCGCAACCCGGCCTCCTCCGCCGCCACGATCATCTCGTCCAGGGAGGCGAGGTCGCCCGCGACGACGGTGGCGTCCGGGCCGTTGGCCGTGGCCACCCATATGCCGTCGCGGTCGGTGATGATCTTCTCGACCTGGTCGGTGGGACCGGCGATGGCGACCATGCCGCCCTGACCGGCCAGCTCTTGGGAAATGGCCTGGCTGCGCAGGGCCACCAGCCGCGCCCCGTCCTCCAACGACAGCGCACCGGCCACACAGGCGGCCGCGATCTCGCCCTGCGAATGACCGATCACCGCGGACGGCCGGACACCCACCGAACGCCACACCTCAGCCAGGGACACCATCACCGCCCACAACACCGGCTGCACCACATCAACCCGCTCCAGCGCATCCCCACTCCGCAACACATCGAGCAGATCCCACTCGATATGCGGCGCCAACGCCTCCCCACACCGCACCAACGCATCAGTGAACGCAGGCGACACATCCAGCAGCTCGGAGGCCATCCCCACCCACTGCGACCCCTGACCGGGGAAAACGAACACCACATCAGAAGAGCCACCGGAGACCACACCACCCACCACATGACCCGCCGGCTCACCCGCCGCCACAGCCTCCAGACCGCTCAAAAACCCCTCACGACCATCGGCCACCACCACCGCCCGATGCTCCAGACCCGCCCGAGCCGACGCCAACGACCAGCCCACATCAGCAGGACTCAGCCCCTCACACCCGGCCACGAACTCCCGCAGCTTCGACGCCTGACGGCGCAGGCCCTCCGCGGATCGGCCCGACACCACCCAGGGCAGGGCGCCGGTGTGGTCGGGCCGGTCCTCGTGGGACGGTTCCTCGACGGCCGGGGCCTGCTCCAGGATCACATGGGCGTTCGTACCGCTGACACCGAACGAGGACACCGCGGCCCGCCGCGCCCGACCGGCCTCCGGCCAGGCAGAGTTCTCCCGCACCAACTCCACCGCACCCGCCGACCAGTCCACATGCGGCGTCGGCTCATCGACATGCAACGTGGCAGGCACCGTGCCATACCGCATCGCCATCACCATCTTGATCACACCGGCCACGCCCGCGGCCGCGGAGGTGTGGCCGATGTTGGACTTCACCGAGCCCAGCAGCAGCGGCTGGTCCCCGGGGCGGTCCTGGCCGTAGGTCGCCAGCAGCGCCTGCGCCTCGATCGGGTCACCCAGCGAGGTCCCCGTGCCGTGCGCCTCCACCACGTCCACATCCGCCGACGACAGCCGGGCGTTGGCCAGCGCCTGCCGGATCACCCGCTGCTGCGACGGACCGTTCGGCGCCGTCAGACCATTGGACGCACCGTCCTGGTTGACCGCCGAGCCCCGCACCACCGCCAGCACCTGATGCCCGTTGCGCACCGCGTCCGACAGCCGCTCCAGGACCACGACGCCGACACCCTCGCCCCACGCCGTGCCGTCCGCACCCGCGGCGAAGGGCTTGCAGCGGCCGTCGGGGGCGAGCCCGCGCTGATGGCTGAACTCGGTGAAGACCGTGGGGTGGGACATGACCGTCACCCCGCCGACGAGCGCGAGCGAGCACTCGCCCTGCCGCAGGGACTGCACCCCGAGGTGCATGGCCACCAGCGACGACGAGCACGCGGTGTCCACGGTGAGCGCCGGGCCCGTCAGGCCGAAGGTGTACGCGATACGGCCCGAGGCCACGCTGCCCGCGGCGCCGGTGAACAGATAGCCCTCGGAGCCCTGCCCCTGGGCGTCGTCGCCGCCGTAGCCGTGCGGAACGGCTCCGACGAACACGCCCGCATCGCTGCCGCGCAGCGCGGACGGGTCCAGTCCGGCCCGTTCCAGGGCCTCCCAGGACGTCTCCAGCAGCAGCCGCTGCTGCGGGTCCATCGCGACCGCCTCGCGCGGCGAGATCCCGAAGAACTCCGCGTCGAACTCCGCGGCGTCGTACAGGAATCCGCCCTCGTGCACATAGCTGGTGCCGGGGCGGGTGGCATCCGGGTGGCACAGGCCGTCGAGGTCCCAGCCGCGGTCGGCGGGGAAGCCGGAGATGACGTCCCGGTCGGACAGCAGCAACCGCCACAGCTCCTCCGGGGACCGCACATCGCCGGGGAAGCGGCAGCTGGTCGACACGATGGCGATCGGTTCGTCGGAGGCCACCGGGGCGCCCTCGGCGATCGCCACGCCGTCCTCGCCCAGGGCCCGGTCACGGAGGTGTTCGGCGAGCGCCAGCGGCGTCGGGTGGTCGAACACGACGGTGGGCGGGAGGTTCACCCCGGTCGCGGCCGCGAGCCGGTTCCGCAGCTCGACCGCGGTCAGCGAGTCGAAGCCCAGGTCCCGGAATGCCCGCCGGGTCTCGACCTCATGCGGCCCGGCCCATCCCAGCACCGCCGCGGCCTGGGCACACACCTCGTCCAGCACCACGCGGGTCCGCTGGGCGGGCGTGGCGGCCTCGGCGACACGCGCGGGGAAGCCGTCGAGTGCCTCGGCCGGTGACGAGGAGGGCAGGTCGACCCGGACCGCCGCACCCGCGGATTCGGGGGCGAGCCAGTAGCGGTCCCGCTGGAAGGCATAGGTGGGCAGGTCGACCGGGTCGGCCCGGCCGGGGGTGAACACCCGCGACCAGTCCGGGGTCAGACCGTGGGCCCAGAGCGCGGCCAGCGAGGTGAGGATCTGCCCGACCCCGCCCTGGTCGCGGCGGAGCGTCCCGACCGCGAGGGTGTCGGGGTCGGCGGCGTCACCGTCGGACTGCAGCACCGAGGTCAGCACGGGGTGCGGGCTGACCTCCACGAAGACCGTGTGTCCGGCGTCGCGCACGGTCCGCACGGTGTCGTGGAAGCGCACCGGCTCCCGCAGATTGCGGTACCAGTACTCGGCGTCGAGCGCCTCGCCCGCGATGCGCTCGCCGGTGACGGTCGAGTACATCGGGACGGTGCCGGGGCGCGGCGCGACCGAGGCCGCGGAGGTGAGCAGCGGCTCCCGGATCAGCTCGACGTGGGGGGTGTGCGAGGCGTAGTCGACGGCGACCATCCTGGCCCGCAGCCCGGCGCGGTCCGCCTCGGCGAGCAGCTCGGTGGTGGCCTCGGTGGTGCCGCCGACGACCGTCGCGTCCGGGCCGTTGACGACGGCGATCCAAACGTCCGGGCGGTCGGCCAGCAGTTCCCGGACGCGCTCGGCGGAGGCGGCGATCGACAGCATCCGGCCGCCACCGGCCAGTTCGGCCGCGACGAGTCGGCTGCGCAGGACCACCAGCCGGGCGCCGTCCTCCAGGGACAGGGCGCCGGAGACACAGGCGGCCGCGATCTCCCCCTGGGAGTGACCCACCACCGCGGCCGGAGCGATACCCGCCGCACGCCACACCTCGGCCAGCGAGACCATCACCGCCCACAGCACCGGCTGCACGACGTCCACCCGCTCCAGCGGGCCGTCATCGCGTACGACGTCGAGGAGGTCCCAGTCGACCTCGGGGGCCAGGGCCCGGGCGCACTCCGCCATGGAGGCGGCGAACGCCGGGGAGGTGGCGAGGAGTTCGGTCGCCATCCCGGCCCACTGGCCGCCCTGGCCGGGGAAGACGAACACGGCTCCGCCCGGCTCGGCGGAAGCGGTCGCGCTCACCACGTGGGCGGCCGGTTCCCCGGCCGCGAGGGCGGCGAGTCCGCCGAGGAAGTCCGCCCGGTCCTCGGCGACCACGACGGCGCGGTGTTCCAGCGCGCCACGCGTGGTGGCCAGCGACCGTCCCAGCTCCTCCGGGGTGGCGTCGCACGAGGCGGCGAACTCGCGCAGGCGCGCGGCCTGTCCGCGCAGCCCCTGGGCCGTACGGGCCGACAGCATCCAGGGCAGCGCGCCACCGTCGCGCATCGCCGGGGCGGGCGCGGCCGGGGTGGCGGGTACGGCGGCGGGAGGGGCCTGCTCGATGATCACATGGGCGTTGGTTCCGCTGATCCCGAACGAGGACACACCGGCCCGGCGCGGCCGGTCCCGGTCGGGCCACGGCCCGCTCTCGGTCACCAGGTCGACCGCACCGGCAGCCCAGTCGGCCTGTGGCGTCGGCGCGTCCACGTGCAAGGTGGCGGGCACCCGGCCGTGCCGGATGGCCATCACGGTCTTGATGACCCCGGCGACGCCCGCGGCCGCCTGGGTGTGACCGATGTTGGACTTCACCGACCCCAGCAGCAGCGGCCGGCCCTCGGGGCGCTCCTGGCCGTACGTCGCCAGCAGGGCCCCGGCCTCGATCGGGTCGCCCAGCGCGGTGCCGGTGCCATGCGCCTCCACCAGGTCCACGTCACCGGAGGTGAGGTCCGCGTCGGCCCAGGCGCCACGGATGACCCGCTGCTGCGCCAGACCGCTGGGCGCGGTCAGCCCGTTCGACGCGCCGTCCTGGTTGACCGCCGAGCCGCGGACCACGGCCAGCACCCGGTGGCCGTTGCGGCGCGCGTCCGACAGCCGTTCGACGAGCAGCATCCCGGCGCCCTCGGCGAAGCCGGTGCCGTCGGCCGCGGCCGCGAAGGCCTTGCAGCGGCCGTCCGCGGACAGGCCGCGCTGACGGCTGAACTCGGTGAAGATGCCCGGGGTGGACAGCACCGTCACACCGCCGACGAGCGCCAGCGAGGACTCCCGCTGCCGCAGCGACCGCACCGCCAGGTGCAGCGCCACCAGCGACGAGGAGCACGCGGTGTCCACGGTGAGGGCGGGCCCGGTCAGTCCGAGCAGATAGGAGATGCGGCCCGACGCGATGCTGGTCGTCTTGCCGGTGAGCATGAAGCCGTCGAGTGCGTCCGGCGCGTTGTGCAGCCGTGGCCCGTACTCCTGGTCCATCGTGCCGACGAACACGCCGGTGGAGCTGGACCGCAGCGACTCCGGGTCGATACCGGCCCGCTCCAGCGCCTCCCACGAGGTCTCCAGCAGCAGCCGCTGCTGCGGGTCCATCGCGAGGGCCTCGCGCGGCGAGATCCCGAAGAAGCGGGCGTCGAAGTCGGTGGCGTGGTCCAGGAATCCGCCGCCCGCGGCGAAGCTGGCGCCGTTGCCTTCGCCACCGAGCAGCCGCTCCAGGTCCCAGCCGCGGTCGTCGGGGAACGCGGAGATCGCGTCCCCGTCGTCGGCGACGAGCCGCCACAGGTCCTCGGGGGACGCTACTCCGCCGGGGAAGCGGCAGCTCATGCCGATGATGGCGATGGGCTCGTCGCTGTCGGCCGGGGTGGCGCGCCGGGTGACCGCCGCCGCGCGGGGACCGGTCCGTACGGTCTCGATGTGGCCGGTCAGTCCGGCCGGTGTCGGGTGGTCGAACAGCGCGGCGGTGGGCAGACGCAGGCCGAGGGCCGTGTTCACCCGGTTGCTCAGCTCGCCGAGCATGACGGAGTCGAACCCGAGGTCCTTGAACGTCCGCCGCGCGTCGAGGTCGCCCGGCGCCGACAGCCCCAGCACGGCCGCGGCGTGTGCGCGCACCAGGTGCGCCACGTCGAGATCCGGCGAGTCGGTGTCCGTGACGTCTGTGTCCGTGGCGCCCGCGTCCGTCACGTCGGCGTCCGGTGTGTCCGCGGGCTCGGTGGCCACGGGACCCGGAACGGTTTCAGGGACCGGTGCCGGGGCAGCCGCGTCGAGCCAGTGGCGACGGCGCTGGAAGGCGTAGGTGGGCAGGTCGGTCCGGCGGGCGCCGGTACCGGCGAACAGCCGGGACCAGTCGGCGTCGGCGCCGTTGGCCCAGAGCTCGGCCCACGAGTGCGCGAACCGCTGGACGCCGCCCTGGTCCCGCCGGAGCGTACCGCCGGCGAAGACCTCGGCGTCGGCCGCCTGGGCGGCGTCCGAGACCGCGGCCGTCAGCGTCGGATGCGGGCTGACCTCCAGGAAGAGCGTGTGCCCCGCGTCGAACAGGGAGTTGAGGGTGTCGTGGAAGAGCACCGGCTGCCGCAGGTTGCGGTACCAGTACCCGGCGTCGAGCGTGGCGGTGTCGACCGGTGCGGCGGTGACCGTCGAATACAGGGCGACGTCGCCCGTACGCGGGGTGATGGGCGCCGCGAGCGCCAGCAGCCGGTCGCGGACGCGCTCGACATGAGGCGTGTGCGAGGCGTAGTCCACGGCGATGGCGCGGGTGCGCACCCCGGCGAGGTCACACGCGGCGACCACCGCGGCGAGGTCCTCCGTGGAGCCCGCGACGACGGTCGCGGCGGGGCCGTTGACGACGGCCACCCACACCCCTTCGCGGTCCGCCAGGATGCCTTCGACCCACTCGGCGGAGGCGGCGATGGAGACCATCCCGCCCAGGCCCGCCAGTTCCTCGGCGATGGCACGGCTGCGCAGGGCCACCAGTCGGGCGCCGTCCTCCAGGGACAGGGCACCGGAGACACAGGCGGCCGCGATCTCCCCCTGGGAGTGGCCCACCACCGCGGCCGGAGCGATACCCGCCGCACGCCACAGCTCGGCGAGCGAAACCATCACCGCCCACAGCACCGGCTGCACGACGTCCACCCGCTCCAGCGGGCCGTCGCTCTCGGTATCCCGCAGGACATCGAGCAGGTCCCACTCGATGTGCGGCGCCAGTGCCCGGGCGCAGCGCTCGACCGAGGCGGCGAACACCGGTGAGGATGCGAGCAGTCCGGTCGCCATGCCGACCCACTGCGACCCCTGTCCGGGGAAGACGAACACCACACCGGCGGCCTCGCCCACGGCCCTGCCCTGCACGACGTGCTCGGCGGGTTCACCGGAGGCCAGCGCGTCCAGTCCGCCGAGGAAACCGTCCCGGTCTCCGGCGAGCACCACGGCGCGGTGTTCCAGGGCGGCCCGGGTCGACGCCAGGGACCAGCCGATGTCGGCGTTGGCAGCGTCGGTGGTGGCGGCGTCGGCGGCGGCGAACTCCCGTAGCCGCGAGGCCTGTCCGCGCAGGCCCCGCACGGTGCGCCCCGATACGGGCCAGGGAAACGGCGGGCCGGGGTTCAGGGCCGGTGCCGCCGTCTCGGCGTCAATGCCGGTGTCGGCGGGGGCCGTTGTACCGGCGGGAGACGTACCGGCGGCGGGGGCCTGTTCGACCACCACATGCGCGTTGGTGCCGCCCATGCCGAACGCGGACACCCCGGCCACCAGCGGCGCCTGGGGCAGTGGCCACGCGGACAGCTCGGTCTGGACCCGCAGGTTCCACTCGTCGAGCGGGATACGGGGGTTGGGCGTCTCGAAGTTGAGGCTGGCGGGGAGGCGGCCCGCCTTCAGGGCGAGCAGCACCTTGATGAGGCCGGTGATGCCCGCGGCACCCTCCAGGTGGCCCACGTTGGTCTTGGCCGAGCCGACACGCAACGGGGTGTGCGGCGGCCGGGCCGCCCCGTGGACGGCGGCCAGCGCCGCCGCCTCGATCGGGTCGCCGACGGCCGTACCGGTGCCGTGGAGTTCCACGTACTGCACCTCGGCGGGGTCGACGCCCGCGTCGGCGCAGGCCCGGCGCAGGACGTCTTCCTGGGCGGTCCGGCTCGGGGTGGTGAGGCTGTCGCCGCCGCCGTCGTTGTTGACCGCGCTGCCGCGCAGGACGCCGTGGATACGGTCACCGTCGGCGAGCGCCCGGGCGAGCGGCTTGAGGAGGACGAACCCGCCGCCCTCGCCCCGGACATAGCCGTTGGCGCGGGCGTCGAAGGTGAAGCAGTGGCCATCGGGCGAGAGCCCGCCGAACCGGGAGACGCTGAGGGTGCCGTCGAAGGCGAGGTTGAGATCCACTCCGCCGGCGAGGGCGAGGTCGCACTCCCCGGCGCGCAGGCTCTGGCAGGCCATGTGCACGGCGACGAGCGAGGAGGACTGTCCTGAGTCCACGACCAGGCTCGGTCCACGGGTGCCCAACAGATAGGACAGCCGGTTGGCGATCATGCTGCGGTGTGAACCGGTCAGGGTGTGGTGGGTGACCGCGTCGGCGCTCTGCTGCCGCACCATGGCGGCGTAGTCGTCGCTGATCGCGCCGACGAACACGCCCGCGCGCCCCCCGGCGAGCCGGTCCGGGGCGGTACCGGCGTCTTCGAGCGCTTCCCAGCCGAGTTCGAGCGCGAGGCGCTGCTGCGGGTCCATGGCCGCCGCCTCGCGCGGCGAGACGCCGAAGAAGTCGGCGTCGAAGCCGTCCACTTGACCGAGGAAGCCACCGCGCTCGGCGGCCACGGTCACGTCCTGGCCGGTACGCCGGTCCCACCTGCCCGACGGCACCGGCGTGACCGCGTCCGTGCCGTCACGGAGCAGTCGCCAGAAGTCTTCCGGTGAATTCGCTTGCGGTAAGCGGGAGGAAAAACCGATTACGGCGATCGAATGGTCATGACGATCCCGCTCCCGCGCCCGGGCAGCCCTTAACAAATTACTTCCCCCGCCGTACCCAGAAAATCGGTATCCCAGCCTTTTGCATGCGGCGATCACCCCGTTGAAGCGGGCCCCCGGCGCCGCGCGGGCCGTACCGGACATCGTAGGACCCGATGCCAACAACCCGCAGCGCTCAGCTTGTGCCGCCACAACACACTCTATAGGGCAACCGATCACTACATGGCAAAATGTGACGCCGCTCACAAGTAGCATGACATGGGCGAATCAACCTTCGCAACACGCCCTCGGTGTAGTCGCGTTGAGTACATGACCAGCTTGACAGGCCGGTACTGTCCACGTTTGGCTTGCGGTCAGTCGGGGGGACGCGGAGAGGCGACGCCCCGGTGATGACCGGAACGCATCCGACCGCCGCAGCGCTCCTTTGGCGCGAAAGTCGCGAGTGGGTACGGCCGTGATCCCGCATGCCGCGCGGCGGAACAAGGAGTGATTGGTGACCCGCAGCTCCCCTGGCTCCCACGAGACGCCCCACGCGGCGGACGACGGCTTATCGGCGCAGGTCATGCGGTCGGCACTGGCCACGGACAGCACCGACGGCACCGTCGCCGAACTCAAGGGTTTTCACCAGTGGTTCACCGACTACACCGGCGCCGACCAGTCGACGGTCACCGAGATCCCCTTCGCTGGACTGACCGGCTGGCGCTTCGAGGGAGCGACCGGAAACCTGGTCCACGAGTCGGGTAGGTTCTTTTCGATACGGGGCCTTCGGGTGCGGAGCGACCAGGGCCCCATTGGCTCGTGGTCCCAGCCCATCATCGTGCAGCCGGAAGTCGGCGTCCTCGGGATTCTCGTCAAAAAATTCAACGGCGTGCTGCATTGCCTCATGCAGGCCAAAATGGAGCCCGGAAACCACGCCGGAAGCCACAACGGCATACAGCTCTCCCCCACGGTACAGGCAACCCGGAGCAACTACACCGGGGTACACGGCGGTAAACCGGTGCCGTATATCGAGTACTTCCGCACACCCCTGGCCCACCACGTGCTGGCCGACGTGCTCCACTCCGAACAGGGCTCCTGGTTCCATCGGAAACGCAATCGCAACATGATTGTCGAAGTAGCCGAGGACATCACGCCGCTGCCCGGCTTCCACTGGCTCTCAATCGGTCAGTTGCACGAATTGCTTCGCACAGACGATCTAGTCAACATGGACGCCCGCACGGTGCTGTCGTGTCTCCCGTTCGCAATGCCCGGGCGCAGCGGCACCCATGCCTTCGCCGGCGACGCGTTCCGGTCCGCCCTCATGAGGTCGCTCGGCGAGGACGAGGAGACGCTCCACTCTGCCCGTCACCTCAGGAGCTGGATCACCGACGCGCGGGTGCGCTTCGAGGTCGACACCACGCTCATCAGCCTCGACGACGTCGAGGGCTGGCACCGGTCCGCCGACCGGATATCGCATGAGACCGGCCTGTTCTTCGACGTCATGGCGGTGGACGTACGAACCGGCAACCGCGAGGTCGGCGGCTGGACCCAGCCGATGATCCACTCCCGGGACGTCGGTGTCGTCGCCTTCCTCGTACAGCGGATCGGCGGGGTGCTGCACGCCCTGGTCAACGTCAAGGCGGAGCCGGGCTTCGTGGACACGGTCGAACTGGCCCCGACCGTGCAGTGCACCCCGCAGAACTACAAGGCCCTGCCCGCCGAGGCGTATCCGCCCTTCCTGGACGAGGTGCTCGGCGCGTCCCCCGACAGCGTCCGCTTCGACACCACGCTCTCCGAGGAGGGCGGGCGGTTCTTCCACACCCGCGGCCGTTACATGATCGTCGAGGTCGCCCCGGAGCGCGACCTCGCGGTCCCCGACGACTTCCGCTGGGTGACCATGCGTCAACTGGCAAGCCTCCTACGGCACAGCCACTATGTGAACGTCCAGGCCAGGAGCCTCATCGCATGTCTGCACAGCCTGATTCACGAAACCGTCTGACTGATACCCAAAACCGCCTGATACCCGAACCGGAACGGTGCTGAGCGATGGATAAGCCCTCCGAGTCCGCCCCCTTGCGCGTCGGCGTCCTCGGCGCGTCCTCGATCGCCCGGCGGCGGACACTCCCCGCGCTGCGCGACCTCCCGGACACCACGATCGTCGCCATCGCCAGCCGCGACCTGAAGAAGGCCGAGGACTTCGCCGCCGACTTCGGCTGCGCCGCCGTCCAGGGCTACGAACAGCTCGTCGCACGCGAAGACATCGACGCCGTCTACGTCTCAGTGCCCAACGCCCTGCACCACCAGTGGGCGCGTGAACTGCTCACCCACGGCAAGCATGTGCTGGCCGAGAAGCCGCTCACCACCACCCCGCAGGACACCGCGGACCTGGTGCGGCTGGCGGCGGAGCGGAAGCTCGTCCTGCGGGAGAACATCGCGTTCGTCCACCACGGACTGCACCGGCGGGTGGCCGGGTTGCTGGCGGACGGCCGCATCGGGGAGCTCCGGCACATCGACGCGTCGTTCTGCTTCCCGCCGCTGCCCCCCACCGATGTGCGCTATCGGGCGGACCTCGGCGGCGGCGCCCTCCTCGACGCCGGGATCTACCCCGTCCGGCTCGCCCAGTACTTCCTCGGCGACGAACTGACCGTCGCCGGGTCCGCACTGCGCATGGACCCCGAGTCGGGGGTCGACGTGGCGGGCAGCGCCCTGCTCATGGCCCCGGCCGGGGCAACCGCGACCGTCACCTTCGGCTTCGAGCACAGCTACGGCGCGAAGTACACCCTGTGGGGCAGCAAGGGGCGGCTGACCGTCGACCGGGCGTTCACCCCGCCGCACACCATGTCGCCACTGGTCCGCATCGACGAGCAGGACCACGCCGAGGAGATCGTGTTCCCGGCCGAGCACCAGTTCGCCCACTCGGTGGCCTCGTTCGCCGACGCGGTACGGCGGACCCGGGCCACGGGAACCGACACGGGCCACACCGCATGGGCCGCCACGACGGTCCGCACCGCCGAACTGCTCGGCCGGATCTCCGAGTCGGCCCTCCGCGCCGAGGGGCGGAAGCAGGCCTGATGGAGATCATCGGCAGGGGCTTCATCGCCCGCAACCTGGCCACGGTCGAGGACCGGCACCCGCAGGCGACGGTGCTGGCCGCCGGGGTGTCCAGCACCGGCGTACGGGCCGAGGAGGCGTTCGCCCGCGAGGAGGCGCTGGTGCGGGAGACCGCGCTGCGCTGTCGGCGCGAGGGCCGCCGCCTCGTCTTCCTGTCCAGTGCCTCGCACGCGCTGTACGGCTTCACGGACACGGACACCGCCGTCGGTGAGGACGCCCCCGTGAACCCGCTGTCGCCCTACGGCGAGCGGAAACTCATGCTGGAGCGCGCCGTCGCCGAGACCGGCGCCCACTGGCTGGTCCTGCGTCTGAGCCACGCGGTGGGCCGGTGGCAGCGGCCGCACCAGCTGCTGCCGTCGTTCGTCGGCCAGATACGCGAGGGCAGCGTCACCCTGTACCGCGACGCCCACCGCGACCTGGTGGACGTGGCCGACGTGGTCCGGGCGATCGACGGACTGCTCACCGAGGATGTGCACGGCGAGGTGGTGAACGTCGCCTCCGGCGTGCCGCGGCCGGTCGAGGAACTCGTCCTGGGCATCGAGCAGCGCATGGCGGCCCGCCCACGGCACGAAGTGGTGGACGCGGCGCCGACGATGACCCGGGTCTCGATCGGCAAGCTGTGCGGGCTGCTGCCCGGGATGAAGTCGGTCACCGAGCCCGGTTATCTCGACCGGATGCTCGACCGGTACGTCCCGTACTACTGAGCGCCCCCGCCCGGCACCGTCTCATCAGCAACTCTCCTACGGAGGAGTCATGCACGTCTCGCTGGTCGTCACGGGGTCCCGTGGCGACGTCCAGCCCTTCGTCGCGTTGGGCAGGGCACTGCGGTCCCGGGACCATACGGTGACGCTCGCCACCCACGAGGACTTCGCCCCGCTGGCGCGGGAAGCCGAGCTGGACTTCGCTCCGCTGCCGGGCAGCCCTCGCGACTTTCTGCAGCACCCGGCCCTCGTCGAGGCGCTGCAACAGGGCGCCTCGCTCTTCCGCGCCGCCCGCAAGGTGCCGCGGCAGAGCGCCGAGCGGAGCCGCGAGCTCGCCGCCCGGGTCGCGGAGGTGTCCGAGGGTGCCGATCTGGTGGTGAACAGCATCCTCAGCCGGATCATGTTCGAGGACGACGGCACCACCCCGTGGGCCTCGCTCAGCTGGTGGCCGCTGAACCCGACCTCCCAGTGGCCGGCGATGATGGCGCCCCAGGTCAAGCTGGGGGGAATGTACAACCGGCTGACCCACCGCCTCGGGGGCGTGCTCGACTCGGTCACCATGGGCAACTACCGCAAGGAGGCGGGGCTTTCGGCGCTTCCCTTCGGTGCGCCGTACGGCAGTCTGGGCCGGGAGGTTCCGCTGATCTGCCCGGTGAGCCGGACGCTGTTCACGGAGCCCGCCGACTGGCCGGACCTCTCGCACATCACCGGCTACTGGTTCTGGGACCGCAAGTGGGAGCCCTCCCCCGAGCTGGCCGAGTTCATGGAGTCCGGCACTCCCCCGGTGACCCTGTCCTTCGGCAGCATCTGGCCGGTGCACCCGCCGACGAAGACCCTGGAGAAGGTGCTGAACGTCGTCCGCTCCCACGGCCGGCGGCTCGTGCTGGTGGGCGGGGGCCCCGACACCGTCCCCGACGATGTGTTCCGGGTCGACGACGCGCACTACCCGTGGCTGTTCCCCCGCTCCTCGGCCGTCATCCACCACGGCGGCTGCAACACCACCGGTGAGGCGCTGCGCTCCGGAACTCCCCAGGTCGTGGTGCCGACGTTCGCCGACAGCCCGTTCTGGGCGGCGCAGGTGCACGCCCTGGGCGTCGCGGCCAAGCCCGTGCCGTACGCCAAGTTCACCCCCGAGGCCCTCGACGAGTCGCTGGGCGTCGCCCTGAACGACGAGGCCGTCCGCGACAAGGCCGCCACGATCGGTGAGACCGTGCGTGCCGAGGACGGCACGGGCAAGGCCGTCGACATCCTGGAGGAGTGGGTGCGGCGCTGGCACGAGCAGCGCTCGGCGGACACCGCCGCCTGACGCGGTGACCGGCTGCCGGTCACCGCGCCACGCGGTGACCGGCAGCCCCCTGACTCAGACGCAGGACGGGCAGAGCCCGCGGTAGGTGACCTGGGCCTCGGCGACCGTGAAGCCGAAACGCTCCTCCGCCGGGAGGGCGGCCAGCGGGTCGCCGGTGGGGTGGACGTCACGGATGGTGCCGCAGCTGGAACACACCAGGTGCTGGTGCGCGTGGTGAGCGTTGGGGTCGTAGCGCTTGGCGCGGCCGTCGGTGGAGACCTCCATGACCTCCCGGAGGGAGACCAGCTCGCCCAGGGTGTTGTAGACGGTCGCCCGGGAGATCTCGGGCAGCCGCTCCGCCGCGCGGGCGTGCACCTCGTCGGCGGTGAGATGGACATGGTCCCCGTCGAGGACCTCCGCGACGACGCGTCGCTGGGATGTCATCCGCCAGCCACGTCCTCGCAGTCGCCGCAGCAGGTCACTCATACAGGCTCACCTATTCACGTTCGGTGGGATGTCCCGATCTTAACCCGAGGGTGTCCGGGACTCTGATGGGATCTGGGTTTGGCGTGCTTATTGACTTAGACTCTGTCCATCGTAGGATCGGTTCCGGCGATAGCCAAGGGACAGGAAGACTCCAATTCGGCAGGAGACGGAGACGTGGGGCCCGGCCCCGACTGTTCCACCGCCCGCAGTCCCTGGGCACCTGATCCGCCTGGTCCGGAAGGATTCCCATGTCTGAGAACCATGAAGCAATCGTCGTCGACGCCAAGGAGGGCGAGGGTGAAGGTGGCTGCCCGGTCGCGCACGGGCGTGCCCCGCACCCGACCCAGGGCGGCGGAAACCGGCAGTGGTGGCCGGAGCGGCTCAATCTGAAGATCCTTGCCAAGAACCCTGCCGTGGCCGACCCCCTCGGCGAGGACTTCGACTACGCCGAGGCGTTCAAGGGCCTCGACCTCGCGGCCGTGAAGCAGGACATCACCGAGGTGCTGACCACCTCGCAGGACTGGTGGCCGGCCGACTTCGGCCACTACGGCCCGTTCATGATCCGGATGGCCTGGCACAGCGCGGGCACCTACCGGATCAGCGACGGCCGTGGTGGCGGCGGCGCCGGTCAGCAGCGCTTCGCCCCCCTGAACAGCTGGCCGGACAACGGCAACCTCGACAAGGCCCGCCGTCTGCTGTGGCCGGTCAAGAAGAAGTACGGCCAGAGCCTCTCGTGGGCCGACCTCATCATCCTCACCGGTAACGTGGCCCTGGAGTCGATGGGCTTCGAGACCTTCGGCTTCGCCGGCGGCCGCGCCGACGTCTGGGAGCCCGACGAGGACGTCTACTGGGGCCCCGAGACCACCTGGCTCGGCGACGAGCGCTACACCGGCGACCGCGAGCTGGAGGACCCCCTCGGCGCGGTCCAGATGGGCCTCATCTACGTCAACCCGGAGGGCCCCAACGGCAACCCGGACCCGCTCGCGGCGGCCCGGGACATCCGTGAGACGTTCCGCCGGATGGCGATGAACGACGAGGAGACGGTCGCCCTGATCGCGGGCGGTCACACCTTCGGCAAGACCCACGGCGCGGGCCCGGCGGAGAGCGTCGGCGCCGACCCCGAGGCCGCCTCGATCGAGGAGCAGGGCCTGGGCTGGCGGAACTCCTTCGGCACCGGCAAGGGCGCGGACGCGATCACCTCCGGACTGGAGGTGACCTGGACCACGACCCCGACCCAGTGGAGCAACGGGTTCTTCAAGAACCTCTTCGAGTACGAGTACGAGCTGACCAAGAGCCCGGCCGGGGCCAACCAGTGGGTGGCCAAGGACGCCCCTGAGGTCGTCCCGCACGCCTTCGACTCGTCGAAGAAGCTCCGCCCGCAGATGCTCACCACGGACCTGTCGCTGCGGTTCGACCCGATCTACGAGCCGATCTCGCGCCGCTTCTACGAGAACCCCCAGGAGTTCGCGGACGCCTTCGCGCGGGCCTGGTACAAGCTGACCCACCGCGACATGGGCCCGAAGTCGCTCCTCCTCGGGCCGGAGGTCCCGGAAGAGAATCTGCTGTGGCAGGACCCGCTGCCCGCGGCCGAGGGCGAGACCATCGGCGCCGCGGACATCGCGGCCCTGAAGGCCAAGCTGCTTGACTCGGGCCTGACCGTCTCGCAGCTGGTCGGCACCGCGTGGGCGTCGGCCTCGACCTTCCGCGGCAGCGACAAGCGCGGTGGCGCCAACGGTGCCCGCATCCGCCTGGAGCCGCAGCGCGGGTGGGAGGTCAACAACCCCGACCAGCTCGCCACGGTGCTGCGCACCCTTGAGGGCATCCAGCAGGAGTTCAACTCCGGCGCCAAGAAGGTCTCCCTGGCCGACCTGATCGTGCTCGGCGGTTCCGCGGCCGTGGAGAAGGCGGCCAAGGACGCCGGCCACGCCGTCGAGGTGCCGTTCACGCCGGGCCGCGTCGACGCGACCGACGAGCACACCGACTCCGAGTCGTTCGCCGCGCTGGAGCCGAAGGCCGACGGGTTCCGCAACTACACCGGCAAGGGCAACCGGCTCCCGGCCGAGTACCTGCTGCTGGACCGGGCGAACCTGCTGACCCTGAGCGCCCCCGAGCTGACGGTTCTCGTCGGTGGCCTCCGTGTGCTGGGCGCCAACCACGCCCAGTCCTCGCACGGTGTCTTCACCGACACCCCGGGCACGCTGACCAACGACTTCTTCGTCAACCTGCTCGACCTGGGCACGGAGTGGAAGTCGACGTCCGAGGCGCAGGACACGTTCGAGGGCCGCGACAGCGCCACGGGCGAGGTCAAGTGGACCGGCACCCGTTCCGACCTCGTCTTCGGCTCGAACTCCGAGCTGCGCGCGCTCGCGGAGGTCTACGCGAGCGATGACGCGAAGAAGAAGTTCGTGAACGACTTCGTCGCCGCGTGGGCCAAGGTCATGGACCTCGACCGGTTCGACCTCGTCTGATCAGTTCTGAATAGATAGCGTCCAGGCCGGCCCGCACGGGTCGGCCTGGACGTGTTTCAGGCCACGTTCACGGCATGTTGTACGGGGTGACCACCTGGATGGCCGAGGGCAAGGCGCGCGCATCGGACGCTTCCGGTACGGGAATCCGCCGACGCGGCGTACCGCACGACCGCGCGGGGGTGCTCCGTCCGGACACCCCGTAGCCGGGGGCGGGGGCCGACGTGGTGGGCGGTGGGCGCCCTGTCTACCGTGAGGGTTCCGGGCCTGCCGAACGATGTGAGAGGCATTCATGACGACTGTCGAAACCTCGCTGCGCGAGGGGGTGGCGCATCTGGTGCTCAGCCGCGCGTCCGCGCTCAACGCGCTCGACACCGACACCGTGCTGGCCATGCGCGGCGCGCTGGACCGGTGGCGCGACGACCCCGGTGTCCGCGCGGTCGTCGTCCGCAGCGGCACCCCGCGGGCGTTCTGCGCGGGAGGTGACATCCGGGCGATCCGGGAGGCGGCGCTGCGTGGCGACTCCGCCGCCACCACGCGTTTCTTCCGCGAGGAGTACGCCCTGAACCAGGAGATCGCCGAGTATCCCAAGCCGTACCTGGCGCTGATCGACGGGGTCGCCATGGGCGGCGGCCTCGGCATCTCCGTGCACGGTGCGGTGCGCGTGGCCACCGAGCGGTCGGTGTTCGCGATGCCGGAAACCCTCATCGGTTTCTTTCCCGACATCGGTGCCTGCCACTTCCTGCCCCGGCTCGGCGGCGCGCTCGGCCGCTACCTCGGGCTCACCGGGGCGCGTCTGAGCGGGGCCGACGCGGTCAAGGCCGGGCTGGCGACCCACTTCGTGGCCTCCGCCGAGCTGCCCGAGTTCACCGCCGCGCTGGACACCACCGAGCCCGCGGACGCGCTCGCCAAGTACGCCCGTACCGCGCCACCGTCCGACCTGGACGACACCGGCGACCGCATCACCGCGGCGTTCGCACCGGGCACGCTGTCCGACGTGGTCGGCCGCCTCCGGGCGGACGGTTCGGCATGGGCGGAGTCGACGCTCACCTCCCTCGCGGCCGCGTCACCGCTGAGCCTCCGGCTGACCGACGAGATGCTGCGCCTGGGCGAACACGACAGCCTCGCCCAGTGCCTGCGGCGCGATCTGGTGGTGGCGGAACGGCTCGTCCGTGAGCCGGACTTCGCCGAGGGTGTCCGGGCGAAGCTGGTGGACAAGACCGGGGACGCGCGCTGGTCGTTCGGCTCGGCGGAGGCGGTTCCCCACGAGCGGATCGCCCAACTGCTCGGCGGCGAGACGGAATTCGCACCCGCTGGATGATGGCCGAAGGTAAGGTCATCGCACCGCTGCCCGCTACGGCGGCGGATGGTTTCACCAACGGGAGAATCTACGTGCGCAGGCATGCATTCATGAGCCGGTCGGCGGCGGCCGCCGGGGTCCTCACCCTGGCCCTCGCCACCTCGGCCGGGACAGCTCAGGCAGCGGAATCGCGGGGAGGCGTCGCCACGTTCGCCGCGGCCCCCACGTGTGTGAAGGTCAATGTCGACGAGGGCACCATCTCGAAGACGGCCTACGTGAAGAACGGGTGCTCGACGACCAAGCGGGTCAAGGTCGTGTGGTCCTTCGCCCCCGACTCCGGCTGCAACACCCTGGGGCCCGGCCAGGGGTTCAAGAGCAAGCGCGGTCTGGCTCCGCAGTTCGACGGTCTGGCCCTGTGCTGACCGCGCGCTGAAGCCACCTCGCGGGCCCCGGACACCGTCTCGTGTGTCCGGGGCTCGCGGGCGTATCGGTGCTGGCCTACTGTGGCGGTGCTTCGTATGTAACCGCCGCAGAGGGAGTGGTGTGCTGTGTCTGGTCCTCCGAGCAGGGGTGTTCTGGTGACCGGTGCGTCCCGGGGCATCGGACGGGCGGTCGCGCGGGCGTTCGCGGAGCGTGGCGACCGGGTGGCCGTGCACTACGGGGCGCGGGCGGCGGACGCGGAGGAGACCCGGGCGGCGCTGCCGGGTGCGGGCCATGTCGTCATCGGTGGCGACCTCGGTGATCCGGTCGCGGCGCAGCGGATCGCCGACACCGCCGAGGAGGCGCTGGGCGGGGTCGACGTACTGGTCAACAACGCCGCCGTGGCCACGTCGGAGGGCAACGCGCACGGGGTGGCCGACGTGTCGTACGCAGATTGGCAGCAGGTCTGGCGGCAGATGGTCGACGTGAATCTGCTCGGGGCGGCGAACGTGAGCTACTGCGTGGCGCGGCATCTCATCGACCGTGGTGTGCCCGGCCGGATCGTGCACATCGGCTCGCGAGGGGCGTTCCGTGGCGAGCCGGACCATCCGGCCTACGGGGCGAGCAAGGCGGCGCTGCACGCCCTGGGCCAGTCCCTCGCCGTCGCGCTGGCGCCGCACGGGATCGCGGTCACCTCGGTGGCGCCCGGGTTCACCGCCACCGAGCGGGTGGCGGGACGGCTGACCGGGGAGTCGGGGGACGCGCTGCGGGGGCAGAGTCCGTTCGGCAGGGTCGGCACACCGCAGGAGGTGGCGGCCGCGGTGGTGTATCTGGCGTCGGCGGAGGCCACCTGGGCGTCGGGGACGGTGCTGGACCTCAACGGGGCGTCGCATCTGCGGCTCTGAGCCGTCGGGCGGCCTGCTGGTCGCGGCGCCCGGGGCGGCGGACGAGATCCACGGGATCTGGCGCGCCGCCCGGGCGGGGGACGGCGGCCGTCAGCGGCGGCCGTCCAGGTGGACGAGGAAGTCCCGCAGGGCGGCGTTGACTTCGTCCGGGCGCTCCTGCTGGGTCCAGTGGCCGCAGCCGTGCAGGGTCACCTCGTCGTGCAGCCGGGGGACGATCCGGCGCAGTGAGGCGCGCAGGGTGTTCACGCCGCGGAACGAGGTGACCAGGTCGCGGTCGCCCACCATGTACAGCGCGGGCACCTCGATGCCACGGCCCCGGAAGGGGGCGAGGAGCTCCTGGTTGCGTTCGATGTTGCGGTACCAGTTGAGGGGGCCGGTGAAGGCCCGGGTGCCGTGTTCGGCGTAGTCGCGGGCGAAGACCTCGATGTCCGCTTCGGTGAGCCAGTCGGGCAGCCGGTCCGGTTCGGGCACGGTGTCCAGCAGGGCCCGGCCCTCGGGGATGACCCAGGGCCGGGGGCGTTCGTTCCTCGGGTTGTCCCCGGAGCCGCTGAACAGGATGCGGCGGAGGGAGGAGGCGATGTCCTGCCCCAACTCGGCGTCGGCGACGCCTGGTTGCTGGAAGTAGTTCTGGTAGAAGCCCTCGCCGTAGTACGTCCGGGTGGCCGAGGGCGGGGCCATTCCGGTGGGCAGCGCGGGCGGGACGCTCAGCCCGGCCACGGCCCGTACGACGTCGGGGCGCAGCATCGCGGTGATCCAGGCGACCGGCGCGCCCCAGTCGTGTCCGACGACCACCGCCTGCTCCTCGCCGAGGGCGCGGATCAGCCCGATCACATCACCGGCCAGGTGGAGCAGGCTGTACGAGGCGATGTCCTCGGGCTGCTCGCTGCGGGCGTAGCCGCGCTGGTCGGGGGCGACGACGCGGTATCCGGCCTCGGCCAGCGGGCCGAACTGGTGGCGCCAGGAGTACCAGCTCTCCGGGAAGCCGTGCAGCAGCAGGACCAGCGGCCCCTCCCCCTGCTCCGCGATGTGCAACCGCACTCCGTTCACCTCGACGACGTCATGCTTGACCGGGCTGTGCACTGTGGTTCCTCTTCCGGTTGCGGCTCGCGGCGCTCTACTGCTGAGTAACTATGCTATACGCACGCCGGGTCGACGCCGGTCAGGGTGCGGCTCACGTCCCACAGCCGCGCCGCGACGGCGGTGTCGGCGAGGTGGGCCCACACCGCTTCCTCCCGTGGCCTGCCGCGCAGGCCGAAGGCGCGCGGGCCCCACAACTGCCCGCCGCGCACACCGGGATCGAGCACCGCCCGCACCGCGGGCCACGCCCCGGCGTGCTTGCCCTGGAGGAGCACCCCGGCGGGCGCCCCGCCGAGCCGGGCGCCAACGGTCCGTATGCGCACCGGCGGCCGCGAGGGAGTGAGGGAGTCCAGGGCGCCGCCGGGGTGGACCACCACGCTCGCCACCGTGCTGCCGGTGGCGCGCAGGCGGCGGTCGAGTTCGAACCCGAAGGACATCTGGGCCAGCTTGGAGCGTCCGTAGGTGCGCCCCGGCCGGTAGTCCCGCCGGGACTGCGGGTCGTCCAGGTCCAGCCGTTCGGTCTTCGCCGCGAAGCTGCCCATGGTCACGACGCGGCCCGCCGGTGCGGCCGACAGCAGTGGCATCAGCCACCGGGTGAGCGCGAAGTGTCCGAGATGGTTGGTGCCGAACATCAGCTCGTGGCCGTCCGCGGTCTCCCGGCGCGGCGGGTTGTCGAGGGCGACCCCGGCGTTGTGCACCACCGCGTCGAGGTGTGCCGACTCCAGTGCGTCGACCGCGGTTTCGAGGGACGAGAGGTCGGCGAGATCCAGCCGCAGGGCGCGCACCCGCGCACCGGGGACCCGCTCGCGGATCGCGGCCATGGCGGCCTCGGCCTTCCCCGGACTACGGCTGCCCAGTACGACGGTGGCGCCGGTCGCGGACAGCTGCTCCGCGATGAAGTACCCGATGCCCGCGTTGCCGCCGGTGACCAGGACGACGCGGTCGTCGGCACGCGGCAGCCGGTGGACGTCCCAGGGCGGAGTGGACGAGGTGGAGGGCATGGCGGACGGGCTCCCTTGCGGCGGACGGCCCGGAGTGCCTCTCGGCCCCTCGGGCGGACGCTCGGGGTGAGCGCCCTGCCGACGAAGATCCCAGCGGCCACCGACACCTCGGCGACAGAACGGCTACGGATCGCCGACAGCGCGGGAGCCCTGGCGGGCGGTCTCGATGTGGCCGAGGTACCGGTGGGTCCATTCGCACATCGCGTCGACGGTCGCCCGCAGGGCCCGGCCCGGCTCGGTGAGGGTGTACTCGACCCGCGGCGGCACGGTGGGGTGCACCTTCCGGTCGACCAGGCCGTTGCGCTCCAGCATGCGCAGGTTCTGGGTGAGCATCTTGTGGCTGATGCCCTCCACCGCGTCCCGCAGCTCACTGAAGCGCAGGGTGCGTTCGCCCAGCATCTCGATGATCAGGAGCGCCCACTTGTTGGCGACGTCCGAGAAGATCTCCCGCGCCAGGGAGTCCGCGCGCCGCAGGTCCGCTTCGTCGACCGGAGCGTCCTTAAACTGCTTGGTCACCATGAGGTTCCCCAGTCACTGAAAAGTGCGTTCTTCCATGTCAGCGGTCACTCTCCTACGGTTTCCGAGTAACCACAAGAGACCACGAGGTCACGGTCACAAGAAGGCGGGAATCATGGCCATCACCCTGGTGAACCCCAGCGGGTTGCCCACCATCGATGTCTACCGGCAGGTGTCGATCGCGTCCGGCTCGAAGCTGGTCTTCGTCGCCGGTCAGGTCGCCTGGGACGCGGAAGGAGCCACGGTCGGCGAGGGCGACCTCGCCGCGCAGGTCGAGCAGTGCTACCTCAACATCGGCACCGCCCTCGCCGGTGCGGGCGGCTCCTTCGACGACGTGGCGAAACTGACCGTCTACGTCGTCGACTGGACGCCCGACAAGATGCCCACACTTCTGGAGGGCATCTCCCGGGCGACCACGAAGCTGGGCGTCACTTCGGCCCCGCCCGCCTCGCTGCTGGGCGTCGCGGCACTGGACATACCGGACCATCTCGTCGAGATCGAAGCCACCGCGGTCCTCGACTGAACGATCCTCCACGTTACTAGGTAGACTGACCTACCTAGTAACGGAAAGGGGGCGCGGAATGAGCACGACCGACGCCGCGGCGCGGCAGCCCGGAAGGCGGCGAGGGGCGGCGCGTGAGCGGCTGCTCGCCGCCGCGTCACGCCGCTTCTACGCGGACGGCGTATCCGCCACGGGGATCGACACGATCACCGCCGAGGCGGGCGTGGCGAAGATGAGCCTGTACAACAACTTCTCCTCCAAGGCCGATCTGGTGGTCGCCTACCTCGACGCGCGGCACGAGGAGTGGATGGACCTGTACCGGCGACGGCTGGAGGACGTCCGGGACGGCGACGGCCGCGGCGGCGTGCTGGCCGTCTTCGACGCGTACACCGATCACGCGGCCTTCGCCTATGAGAACGGCTTCCGGGGCTGCGGTCTGCTCAACGCGGCCGCCGAGCTGCCCGCCGGGGACGAGGGGCGGGCCGTGGTGCGCCGCCACAAGGAGGAAGTGGAATCCCTGCTCGCCGCGCACCTGGAGGAATTGCTGCCCGAGCGGCCCAGGGAGGCCCGCGCGATGGCGGAGCATCTGGCGTTCCTGCTGGAGGGCGCGATGGCGCGCGCCGGCCTGGAGGGCGCGGGGACACGGCTGGAACACGCCCGGACGATGGCGGCCGACCTGGTGGACCGGCTGTGACGCGGCCCGCCGGACGGTCGGCCGGTTCGGTGGGCGTGGGCTCGCTGTGTGTGCTCGTGGCGTCGGTGCTGTGGGGCACCACGGGCACCGCCGCGACCTTCGCCCCGGGAGCGGGACCACTCGCGATCGGGGCCGTCGCCATGGGCCTGGGCGGACTGCTCCAGGCCCTCATCGCCGCCCCCCGCATCGCCCGGGAAGCGCCCGCGCTGCGTACCCGGCGCGGTGTGGTGCTGCTCGGCGCGCTGGCGGTGGGGGCCTACCCGCTGGCGTTCTACAGCTCCATGCATCTGGCCGGGGTCGCCGCCGGGACCGTGGTGTCGATCGGCTCGGCCCCGCTCGCCTCGGCCGTGATCGAACGGGCCGCGGACGGACGCCGCCTGACACGCCGCTGGACGGTGGGCGCCGTGCTGGGGCTGTCCGGGACGGTGCTGCTGTGCGCGGCCGAGGCCGCCACGGCCACCCACAGCAGCACCGGCACCGGGGGCCCTTCCATGGGACCGACCGTGCTCGGCGTGGCGCTGGGTCTGGTGGCCGGTGTCACCTACGCCGGGTACTCCTGGGCGGCCCACCGCCTGATCAGCGGCGGCGTCACCTCCGGCGCGGCCATGGGCGCCATCTTCGGGCTGGGCGGCCTGCTGCTGGTGCCCGTACTGCTGGCCACCGGCGCCCCGCTGCTCAGCTCCTGGTCCAACGCCGCCGTGGGCGCCTATATGGCCCTGGTGCCGATGTTCATCGGCTACGTCCTGTTCGGCTGGGGCCTGACGCACGTACCGGCGAGCACCGCGACGACCCTCTCCCTGCTGGAACCCGCCGTCGCGGCGGTGCTGGCCGTCCTGGTGGTCGGCGAACGCCTGCCCCCGCTGGGATGGTTCGGCATCGCCCTGGTCGTGGGCTGCCTCGCCGTACTCACCACCCCGACCCCCGCCCCGAAGCCCCGAACGACCGCCCCGGCACCGGACACCGGGCCCCGGGGGAAGACGCCGCGCGGGTCTGAGGATGTCGATGCCGCCACTCCACGCTGAACGGGACCTTCTCGGTCAGCCGCTCCCCGGTCACGGTGCGTCCCGTTCGGAACGCCCGGACGGCACCGACGCCGTCGTCGCCGCCGGGGTCGAGGTCGAGGTCGACCGACCGTGCCGCGTCCAGACTGTCCACCTTGGACCACAGCGGCCAGCTCGCGGCGTCGACCAGCAGCTTCCAGACGAGTTCCGGCGAGGCGCGAGTAGTCACTGTGACGTCGTATGTGTGCTGGTGGAGGGCTCCTGTGAGTGGATGCGGGCGGCGTCCCCGGCCAAGAAGACACGGCTGACGCGAGAACTAGTCGGTGAACTGGAACAGGTGGATCAGCGGCCGGTCGTGCTGTCGATGATTTCGCGGAGGATGTCCGCGTGGCCCGCGTGTCGGCCGGTCTCCTCGATCATGTGGGTGAGTGCCCAGCGGACGCTGGGAGCGGAGCGGCCCGACCGCCGTCGAGGAACCGGTGCACCCAGATCGGCGCACCCGTCGAGAACATCATTCGCGCGCTTGACCGCATCGCAGTAGTGGGCGACGACATCGGCCACGCTGTCCGCCGGTGCGGCCTGGAACGTCGCCTGCCAGTCGATGACATCGTCCCCGAGGAACATCGAGCGCTCGACGAACGTCAGATGGTTGAGCAGGCCGAGCAGGTTCGTGCCCGACGGCACCGCGGGTGTTCGCACCTGCGGCTCGGGGGCGCCGTCGGTCTTCGCGGCGATCGAGGTCCGGAGGTAGTCGAGGAATCCGCGCAGAACCTCGATCTCGCTGCTTCCGGTCCGGGGCGGCGGAGTGTCGCGGTGGCGGTTGCGGCGCGTGGTGCTGGGCAACAGTGGTCGCCTTCCTTCGTCGGGGGCGGCGTCGGCCACCGTGTCAGGCGGTGCGGCGTATGAGGAGGACATGGTCGGTGACCTCGGCGGTGTGCCCGCCCGGTCCCGTCGCGATCCGACGGGGGGTGTCGGCCCGTTCGACCGTCCATGTCTCCGGGGCGAGATCGATGTCAGCGGCGACCTCCCGCGGGCCCGGGTACCGGGTATCGGGGTCCTGGTTCCACGACCACGGCGCGGCCGAGCCGTGGTCGACGACCAGCAGCCGCCCGCCCGGGCGCAGTGCGTGGGCGGCCGAACGCAGGACGGTTGCCCGGTCCAGGTCACAGGGGGTGTGCAGGTAGTGGGCGCAGATCAGGTCAAACCCACCGGGCGGGAAAGACGTGTGCAGGTCGGTCCGTACGGTGGTGACGCGGTCGCCCACACCGTGTGAGCGGGCGAGGGCGGCGAGCCGCTCGACCGCCACGGGCGAGATCTCGGCGGCGGTGACCTGCCACCCCTGTCCGGCGAGCCACAGCGCGTCCCCGCCTTCGCCGCATCCGAGGTCCAACGCGTCACCGGGCGGCAGGCCCGCCACCGTCTCGGTGAGGCGAACATTCGGCCGCGGGTTGGCGGCTGCCGGTCGGGCCGCGTAGACGCCGTCCCAGAACGCGACCGGATCAGTGGTGCTCATCAACGCTCCTTGTGTCGATATGAACTCAGTCTTGCCAGGCACACCACGACTTGGCACGGAATCTTGCGGTTACGGCAAGATGGCCTGATGGATCGTATGACGGACGACGACGTGCTTGACGCGGTGGGACCGCGGCTTCGTGCGCTGCGTCGTGAGCGCGGCATCACCCTCGCCGACCTCGCGGCGACGACCGGCGTGTCGGAGAGCACTCTGTCGCGGCTGGAGAGCGGGCAGCGTCGGCCGAGCCTGGAACTGCTGCTGCCGCTGGCCCGTATCTATGACGTTCCGTTGGACGATCTCGTCGGTGCCCCGCGCACCGGCGACCCCCGGATACATCTCAAGCCGATCAGGCGGTTCGGGATGACGTTCGTGCCCCTGTCCCGGCGACCGGGCGGGGTGCACGCGTTCAAGATGATCATCCCCGCCCCGCCGGAGCCACTCGAACCGACCCCGCAGACCCACGAGGGCTTCGAATGGCTCTACGTGCTGGGCGGACGCCTGCGGCTCGTGATCGGCGAGCGCGACCTGACACTGCCGCCCGGTGAGGCGGCCGAGTTCGACACGTCCCTGCCCCACTGGCTGGGCAGCGCCGACGGCGGCGTGGTCGAGCTTCTCATCCTGTTCGGCTTGCACGGGGTGCGTGCGCACATACGCGCCGACCCTCACCGATCGCCGCGGGCCGAGGGCCGACGGTCTGCCCGATGACGACAAACCCGCCCCGTCCGCCCAGGCGGCCTCGCTGTCAGTGCTCTGTGTCATGATGCGGACGCGTCCCAGGGGGAGGGTCGCGGGCCGCTGATTGCCAGGGGGTTGGGGATGAGTGCGGGCACGGGGCGGACGGATCGTCCAGATCCGACGAGGAGTGGGAGCGGTTTCTGCGCGAGTCGGTGGCGGGTGCCGCCGACGCGCCCAAGGAGCCGTCGGCGCGGGCCCGCGACGTGGCGAAGCGGCTGCGCGCGGAGCCCGGCGGGCTGGCTCGGCTACTCGCCCGCAGGCACGTTCTCGATCGTCTCCTACAAGTACGACATGACCAACGGCGGCTGCGGCGCCCCCACGGGCTACTTCACCCCGCCCTTCGGCACGGACCGCCGGGCGGACGAGGGGGGCAGAGCGAGTCCTCGGGGGACGCGTGCGAGAGGGCGACGCGGTCCTAGCGGGCGTTCACTACCGAGTCCTCAAGCTGCTTCCTCGGCCCGCACGACGCTAGTGTCGAGTCTCGTGATCGTATGGCTCAACGGCACCCATGGCGCAGGCAAGACGACGACCAGTGCGCTCGTGCGGCAGCTGATCCCGGATTCACGGGTGTTCGACGCCGAGAAGGTCGGCGAGACCCTCATGGACATCACGCCTGGGCTGCCCACCACGGACAACTTCCAGCACTGGCCGCCGTGGCGGCCGCTCGTAGTCGAGACCGCCCGACGCGTCCTCGACTACACCGGCGGCACCCTGGTGATGCCCATGACCGTCCTGGTCGAGCAGTACTGGCGCGAGATCAGCTCGGGCCTTGCCCGGCATGCCATTCCGGTCCGGCACTTCGTCCTCCATGCCGACCAGGACACCCTCCGCGGGCGCATCGCGGGCGACACTGTTGTCGGCCCCGACTCCCCGTTCCGTCTCCAATACCTCGAGCCCTACGCCGAGGCGGCCCGTACGTGGCTGCACGCCGAGGCCGAGGTCGTCGACACCACGCACCTCACCCCCGCCCAGGCCGCCCTGCGGATCGCAGAGGCCGTCAAGAGTTGAGAAGAACGACCTGTCTGCGTCAGAAGTCCATCTCGACGTAGTCGATGTCGGTGAACTCCACCAGGAGGCCGTCCGCGCGGCGGCCGCTGTCCTTGAAGTAGACCTCCTGGAAACCTTCGGCGGCGATGTCCCGGAGTTGCTCTTCGGTGGCGCCGGTGGACTGGGCTTCGAAGAGGCGGGCCGCGTAGGCGGGGGGCAGATGCTGGGTGATCAGGCGGATGCGGCCGTCGTCGGTGGAGCCGGGGCGGCGGTGAAGCCGAAGCGGGCCCGGGTCTCGATGACGATGCCGGTCGCGGTGGCGGCCTGCTTCCTGGCCCGGGCGCGCACCCGGGGCTGCCAGTCCTTGCGCACCTCGTCGGCCAGGCGGGCGGCGAGGTCCTTGCGGGGGCGTTTGAACTAGCTGGTGAGATAGCGCTCGACCGTGCGCTGGGATACCCCGAGACGGCGCGCGACCGCCTTGGTGGAGCCCTTCTCCTGCTTCACCAGGAAGCGCATCTGCGCGGGGGCGGATTTCGGGATGGGGCGGGTGTAGGTGGCCTCCGCGGCCTTGTCGAGGCTGTCGCCCATGATGCCCATGGTGTTCGTCTCCTCCCCTATTCCCCGTCGAGCGCGGCGTCGGTGCCCTTGATGTGGCGGGCGGGGTTGTGGCCCTCGTCGAGGAGCTGGGCCGCCCACAGGAACTCCTGGGTGCCCTCGTGTTTGACCATGCCGGGTGAGACGCCGAGGCGGAAGCCACCGGGCAGGGGCTTGCCGTCCGGGGTGTGCGGCAGGAAGTCCAGCGGGCTCGGGCCGTCGGAGAGGTAGACGACGCAGTCCGAGAGGACGGCGACCGGGAAGAGCCCGGCGGCCGCGAGCTTGCGCATCTTGCGGTGCGTGTTCACCCGGGCGGTGGAGATGACGGCGGCGCGGATGTCGGGGCGCCAGGTGGGGCGTTCCAGGGCGGGCCAGCGTTCGCCGGGGCGGTAGCGGGCGCCCTGGGGCCGTTCGCGCAGCTTGCCGATGCCGTTTGACGGTGGCCTTGATGGCGGACAGGACGGCGGCCTGCCCCGGGTCGGCCCGCTTGTGCCGCTCCATGGCGGCGAGGAAGTCCGCAGGGCTCATGCCGGAGACCACGCCGAGCCGCTCCATGGTGGCCATGTAGGCGTCGCGCAGCCGGGTGTACCAGGCGTCCAGGTACGAGCCGGTCTCGGGGCGGACCCACGCCTCGACGGGCCGTACCTCATGGCCGAGTTCGACGGCGTACGCCACGGTCGGGGTGGCGTACCAGGCCGGACCCTCGGGGCGGTTGCCGTGCGGGGTGAAGGGGTTCGGGAGGCGCGGATCGAGGCCGATGTGGGAGAGGTCGACCAGCCAGCTGCCGGGCAGCGCCTTGTCGAAGGCGGGCGCCTTGACGTGTTCCGGCGCCCCGAGCCCGACGGTGAGGCGGTTGGCGGCGGCGGCGAAGGTCATGTTGACGTCGATGCCCACGGCGTGGGAGTGCGCGCATTCGGCGTCGGTGAGCAGCTCGGGGTCGCGAATCCAGTCGTACGCCTCCTCGTCCAGGATGTCGGCCGGGGTGCGCCGGTGGCCGCGCGGGTACAGCTGGGCGACGACGGGATGCTCGTCCGGTGCCTCGGAGGGCGCCGGGTCGACCGGCGCGGTGAGCGAACCGGGCTGCGGGCCCGACGCCCAGGTGCCGGTCGCCTCGTCCTTCACGGCGCGGGTGGGCGGGCGCAGCGCGGTCATCAGCTCCAGCCCGGTGACGGCGGTGGTGCCGCGCGGGGTGATGACGCGGGTGGCGTAGTCGCCCAGTATGTGTGCCAGTTCGGCCGGGGCGAACCCGTCGGCGCTCCCCCAGGCGCGGGAGTCGAGTGCGCCCCCACGGGAGGACCGCGAACTGGACGCAGTGCCGACGGCTGCCCTCCGCCGGGCGGTAGACCCAGGCCCAGGGGCCGAAGCCGCGGCGGGTGAGTTGCCACTTGGCCTTGGCGATCTGCTTGACGACCTTGTGGTCCTCGGGCAGTCGCAGCCCTCGGCGATCGGTCAGTTCGGCGGGCAGCCCTAGGCGTTCGGTGGCGGACGCGGTGAGGACGAGCAGGGGGTCGGCGTCCCTCCCGCTGCGGTGCAGCCGGGGGGCGCCCAACCGGGCCTCGGCCAGGGTCCAGGCGGCCAGGGTCGGGATGTCCTTCAGCGGGCAGTCCAGGACCAGGCCGCCGGTGCAGTACGCCGATCCGTCACCGTCCACGACGGCCAGGGGGCCGTTGGCGAAGCGGGGTTCGGTCTCGGCCGGGACCGACGCGGTGGCGGGCCGGGTGACGGGGGTCTTGCGCACCGCGGGGCACCGCGGGGGCGGCGCGGATTCCACGGCGGGCGGCGGAACCGCCGGTGGCGCGGGGGGAGATACAGGGGCGGCGGCCGGGGGCCGGCGCGTCCAAAGCCGGGGCCGCCTCCAAAACGGGGCCCGGGGCCGGGGCCGCCTCCGGGTACAGCTTGGCCAGTTCGCTCAGGAAGTGGGCGTACGCCTCGCGCTGTGGCGGCCGGGGGTCGGTCTTGCCGCTCTCCCAGTTCGTCACCGTCGCACGGCGCACCTTCAGCGCCTTGGCGACCTGCTCCTGGCTCAGGCCGTGCGCCGTGCGCAGCCGCTCCCGCTCGGCCGGTGACGGCAGCGGGGTCTGGCCCGCGATCAGTGCGTCGATCGCGTCGAACAACTCGGACATGGAACGCCTCCCGCCCCCGTTATACACAGGGGCGGACTTCCGGCGCACATATCGCGGACGGCCGCCCGGAGCTGGGCGGGGCTACGTCGGGATGTCGTCCAGGTCGTCCCACTGGGCGAGCAGGTCCTCCTCGCTGGGCTCGGGGCCCACCACGGCGGCGGTGAGGGGCTGCTCGGCCCAGATGATCTTGCCGGTGGGGGTGTAGCGGGTGCCCCAGCGCTGGGCGAACTGGGCCACGAGGAACAGGCCCCGGCCGCCCTCGTCCGTGGAGGCGGCGCGGCGCAGATGCGGGGAGGTGCTGCTGCCGTCGGCGACCTCGCAGATGAGGCTGCGGTCGTGGACGAGGCGGACCCGGATGGGGCCGGAGCCGTAGCGGATGGCGTTGGTGATCAGCTCGCTGAGGATGAGCTCGGTGGTGAAGCCGCTCTCCTCCAGGCCCCATCCGGACAGCCGCCGGGCGGCCTCGTTGCGGATTCCGGCGACGGCGGCGGGGTCGGAGGGGACCTCCCACTCGGCGACGGAGCCGGGGTCCAGGAGGTGGGTGCGGGCGACGAGGAGGGCGATGTCGTCTCGCGGGTGCGAGGAGGTCATGGCCTCGAAGACAGCCCGGCAGATCTCCTCGGGGCCGCGCTCGGGGTGGCCTGCCAGCGTGCTGCGCAGCAGGCGGAGACCGGTGTCCCGGTCGCGGTCGCGGTCCTCGACCAGCCCGTCGGTGTACAGGGCCAGGCGGCTTCCCTCGGGCAGCAGCAGTTCGGTCGTCTCGACGGGTTCGCCACCCAGGCCGAGCGGCGGGGCGAGGGGGACCTCGGGGAAGGTGACGGTTCCGTCGGGGTAGGTCAGGGCGGGGCCCGGGTGGCCTGCCCGGGCCATGGTGCAGCGGCCGGAGACCGGGTCGTAGATGGCGTACAGGCAGGTGGCCCCGCTGATCGGCGCGGCGTCGGTGTCCGCGGCGGCCTGGTCCTGGTCGAAGCGGGTGACCAGTTCGTCGAGGTGGCCGAGGATTTCGTCCGGCGGCAGGTCCAGGGCGGAGAAGTTGTGCACGGCGGTGCGCAGCCGCCCCATGGTGGCGGCGGCGTGCAGCCCGTGGCCGACGACGTCGCCGACGACCAGGGCGACCCGGGCGCCGGGCAGCGGGATGACGTCGAACCAGTCGCCGCCGACCCCGGCCCGGGCGGGCAGATAGCGGTGCGCCACCTCCATGGCGTCCTGCTCGGGCAGGCCCTGCGGCAGCAGGCTGCGCTGGAGGGTGACGGCCATGGAGTGCTCGCGGGTGTAGCGGCGGGCGTTGTCGATGGCGACGGCGGCGCGGGCGACCAGCTCCTCGGTGAGCGCCACGTCCTCCTGGTCGAACGGTTCGGACTTCTCCGAGCGCCAGAAGGTGGCGATACCCAGGGTGACGTCACGGGCGCGCAGCGGAATGGTGATCATCGAATGGATGCCGTACTCGACGATCCGGACGGCCTGCTCGGGGTCCTGCTCCTGCCATCCCGCGAAGTCCCGGATGTCGGCGTCCAGCACCGGCCGCCCGGCGCCGAAGCCGAGCGCCTGCGGTGCGCCGCGTACGTAGGTGGTCCGCTTGCCGACCCGCCACAGCGGGTGGTCGTCGCGGATGCCGAAGGTGGCCGTACGGCACATGGCGTCGCCCACCGGCTCGTCGCCGCGCAGCACCGGGTCCACCAGGTCGACGGTGGCGAAGTCGGCGAACCACGGCACCGCGAACCGGGTCAGCTCCTCGGTGGTGCGGGAGATGTCGAGGGTAGTGCCGATCTTCGCGCCCGAGTCGTACAGCAGCCGCAGCCGCTTCTCCGCCACCTCGGCCTGGCCGGACAGCGCGCGCAGTTCGGTGGTGTCCCGGAGGGTGGCGACGCTGCCGGGGAGGCCGCCGTCCCACTCGGTGGAGCGCTGGTTGACGGCCAGCAGCCGGTCCCCCGCGAGATGCACCTCGTCGGTGGCCACCCGGCCGGAGGACAGCAGCTCGGCGGTGCGCGGTTCCAGCCCCAGGTCGCGGACGTGGCGGCCCTCGGCGTCCGGGGGCAGGTCGAGCAGCCGGTTCGCCTCGTCGTTGACGAGGACGAGGCACCCGTGGCCGTCGACGATGAGCACGCCCTCGCGCACGGAGTGCAGCACCGCGTCGTGGTGCTCGTACATGCGGGTCATCTGGGCCGGGCCCAGGCCGTGGGTCTGCCGCCGCAGCCGCCGGCCGACCAGGGCGGTACCGGCGGTGGCGAGGGCGAGGGCGCCGCCGGCCGCGCCGAGGACCAGCGGCAGCTGGTGGGTGACCCGGCCGGTCACGTCATGGGCGGTCATCCCGGCACAGATCACGCCGACGATCTTTCCGTCGGCACTCCGGATCGGGACCGTGGCCTGCACTTCCTTGCCGAGCGGGCCGTTCACGGTCTCCGTGACGACCTTGCCGCGCAGCGCGGGCTTGTAGTCGGCGACGAGCTGCTTGCCGATCTGCTGCGGCAGCGGGTGGGTATAGCGGACGCCCTTGGTGTTCGCCGCGACGACGAAGTCCAGGCCCGCCCGCTGACGGACCTGCTCAGCCCGCGGCTGGAGCACGACGGTCGGATGGCGGCTCGTCATGGCCTCCGCCGTACCCGGTGAGCCCGCGAAGGCCTGGGCCACGGCGGTCGACCGGTTGACGGCCTCCTGCTCGCTGTCGTTCCGGGCCTGGAGAACGAGCGCCAGTGTCGCCACGGCGATGAGCATGACGACGACGATCGCCTGTACGGCAAACACCTGTCCGGCGATGCTGCGCACACCGAGCAGGGAGCGCAAGCGTCCCCGCGACCGGACGGGCGGGGAGTACTTCGATCGACCGAAAAATCCGATCACCCCCTATTCCTAACACCTCTCGGTACCGGGACGTGAGCAGCCAGAGGGAGACAGTACCCGCGATGGGGCGGTTGATACGTTCCAGTGACACAGCGATGACCAGGGATGTCTTTGTGTAGGGGTTCATGAGGCGGGAGGGAGGGGAAGGACCCTGCCGCCGGGCCGTGGTCGTATTCCTGTTCGTCCGGCACCCGCACCACGTGTTGTCCGTCTTGGCGCCACCGCCTCCGGGCGGGGCCCGGTGAGCATGGAGGCGAGTGCCGTTGTCGACGCGTCATCACAGATTCAGGGCCTCGGTGGGGGCCCTCGTCCTGTCGGTGCTGGCCTTACTCATACCGGCCGCCGCGTCCGGTCCCGCGGTGGCCGCCGGACGCGCCGCGGCCGCGCCCGCTGTGATCCCGGCGCCGGTGCGGTGGACCGGGCAGGACGGCACGCTGCGGCTGGCCGCCACGGCGGCGCTGGTCGCGCGGACGCCGGAGCTGCGCGCTGACGCCGCGACGTTCGCCGACGATCTCGCCGACGCGACGGGGCTGCGGCTGTCCGTGGTGACCGGCGGGGACGGCGCGGCGGGCGATGTGGTGCTGGGGGTGGACGCGTCCCGGAAGGATCTGGGCGCCGAGGGGTACGAACTGGCCGTCGGCGACACCGTGCGGATCACCGGGGCCACGGCCGCCGGGGCGTTCCTGGGGACCCGGACCGTGCTGCAGATGCTCGGCGGCGGGCGCGAGCTGCCGCACGGCAGGACGGTCGACGTGCCGCGGTACGCCGAGCGCGGGGTGGGGGTGTGCGCCTGCTACATCCACGTCTCCCTGGACTGGTTCGAGCGGCTGATGCGCGAGATGGCGTATCTGAAGCTGAACCAGCTGTGGATCGAGGCGAAGGTGGCCAGCGACGACTACCCGAAGACGAAGTTCTGGGGCTACTACACCAAGGACGAGGTGCGGCGGCTGTCGGAGATGGCCCGGAAGTACCACATCACGCTGGTCCCGGAGATCAACTCCCCCGGGCATATCGACCCGTATCTGCAGAACCATCCCGAGCTCCAGCTCACGGACACCAAGGGGACCCGGTCGCCGTCCCGGTTGGACATCACCCGGCCCGAGGCGTTCGCCTTCTACACCGGGCTGCTGGACGAGGCGCTGACCGTCTGGGACACCCCGTACTGGCACATGGGCGCGGACGAATACATGCTGGGCTCCGACTACGCCGCCTACCCGCAGATCGCCGCCTACGCCAAGGCGAAGTACGGCGCCGGGGCCACTCCGCAGGACGCGTTCGTGGACTTCGTCAACCGGGTCGACGACCATGTGCGCGCCGCCGGGCGGACCCTGCGGATCTGGAACGACGGGCTGACCGGCGACAACACCGTCCCCGTGAACAAGGACATCCAGGTCGAGCACTGGACCGCCGAGCCCGAGCAGCCGCCCTCGGCCCTGCTCGCCCAGGGCCATCAGGTGATGAACTCGGCCTACGCGCTCTATCTCATCCGCGGCGGCTCCCCCATGAAGACGCGGGAGCTGTACGAGAGCGACTGGACGCCGCTGCGCTTCGAGGGCGAGACGCTGAGCGGCTCCCAGCCGGGCATCACCGGAGCGAAGATCACCATGTGGCCGGACTCGGCGGCGGCCCAGACCGAGAACGAGGTCGAGACGGAGGCGTTTATGCCGTTGCGCTTCCTCGCCCAGGCCACCTGGGGCAGCCCGAAACCGGCCGCCGACTACGACGGTTTCACCGCGCTCGCCCGGGGCATCGGCCACGCGCCCGGCTGGGAGAACACGGTGCGGCTACCGGTGAAGGACGGCCGTTACGCCCTCACGCTGCCCGGCTCCGCGAACCGGCTGACCACCACGGGCGGCGGCGAGGGCGCCACCGCGCGGTTCGGGGCCGACGGCGGCGCGGCGTGGCAGCTGTCGGCCACCGCGGACGGCTACTACACGCTCCGCGCCGTGCGCGGTGGCACGGCCACCGCCTACTGCCTGGACATGGTGAACGGCGCCCGCTACCTCGGCGCCCCGCTGGAGGCGGGCGCCACGGTCACCACCCAGACGTGCTCCGCCACGGCCCGCACCCAGCGGTGGCAGCTGACCGGCACCGGAACGCGGGTGCGGCTGATCAACGCCATCTCGCAGCTCGGCCTCGCGCAGCGCACCGCCGACGGGATCGCGGTGCAGCAGCCGCCGGACCGCCAGGCGGCGGCCGAGTTGCGCCCGGTGGCCGTCACCCCGTCGCCCCGGGGCCGCGGTTGAGCGCCGCTCGGATGGTGGGGTGAGAGGCCAGCATGCGCCGCGCGCGGTCGAGGACCGGCTTGTCCACCATCCGCCCGTCGACCGTGGTGACCGCTTCTCCGGCTTCTCCGGCGTCGAGGACCGCGCGGGCCCATCGCAGCTCGGCGCCGGAGGGGGCGAATCCGTCGGCCACCGGCCGGAGCTGCGAGGGGTGGACGCAGAGCTTGCCGGTGAAGCCCAGCCGTCGGGCGTGTGCGATGTCGGCGGTGAGGGCCCCGGTGTCCCGTACCGCGGTGGTGACCCCGTCGAGCGGCGGGCCCATGCCCGCGGCGGCCGAGGCGAGGACCAGCCTGGAGCGGGCGTACGCCAGGGCCGCGTGGTCGTCATGGGCGACGCCGAGTTGCCCCGCGAGGTCGACATTGCCGAAGGCCGCGCGGACGGCACCGGACGTGGCGCACAGCTCGTGGGCCCGCTCCACGCCAAGGGCGGTCTCGATGAGCGGGATGAGGGCGCACCGGCCTTCGGCGCGCACGACGACGTCCGCGAGGACGGCCGCGTCCTCGGCCTTGGGCACCATGACCGGGCAGCCGTGGGCGGCCGCCATGTCGAGGTCGGCCTCGGACCAGGGGGTGCCGGGCGGGTTGATCCGTACGCACGCCCGGTTGCTCCGGCCGAGCCAGGCGGACGCCTCGTCGCGCGCCCGGTCCTTGTCCGCCGCCGCCACCGCGTCCTCCAGGTCGATGATGACCAGGTCGGCGCCCGAGCCGAGGGCCTTGTCGAAACGATCGGGCCGGTGCCCCGGGACGAAGAGCGGGTTCCGGGCGGTGGCGATGCGGTCGCTGTCCCGGCTCATGCTCATGCGAACGCCACCTCCGCCGTGGCGTGCCGTTCCTCCCGCCCGGTGGCGATGCGCAGTCCGGCGCCACCGTCGAAGGGGGTGCCGGAGGCCATGAGGTGTTCACCGGCGAACACCGGCCGCCGCAGCCGGTACGACAGGGAGCGCACCTGCCGTGCGGGGGCGTGGCGGCGGGCCAGTTCCAGCATGAGCAGGGCAAGGAGCGGACCGTGGACGACGAGGCCCGGGTACCCCTCCTCCCCCTGGGCGTATGGGGTGTCGTAGTGGATGCGGTGGGCGTTCGCGGTGAGCGCGCTGAACCGGAACAGGAGTGTCGGGTCCGGGCGCAGCGGAAGCCTCCACGGTTCGCCGCGGTCGGGGGCGGCGGAGTCGGCCATGGTGACCGGGGTGTGCCGGGTGGAGCTGCGGCCCGAGCGGTAGACGATGTCCTGTTCCTCGACGAGGCAGACGCGGCCGTGTTGCCGGAATTCGCGGCGTTCGGTGACGAAGAGAAGCTCTCCCGTGCCGCCGTGTTTGGCCGTCACCGCGCCCAGGCTGGTGACGCGCTCGGCGGGCTCACCGAGGCGGAGCGGCCGGGTGATCTCGCAGCGGCCTCCGGCGATCATCCGCTGCCGGTCGGGGACGGGCGGCAGGAAGTGTCCGTCCCGCAGGTGTCCGTCGGTTCCGAGCTCTCGTTGCGCGGGCCAGTGCGGGAAGTACACCCAACTCCACAGCGGCGGCAGGGGGTCACCGGCCTCAGCCACCGGTCCGGGCAGGTCCAGGAGCGCCGACAGGGCCGCTGCCGGGCCTGCGGCGAGGGGGTCTTGGGCGGTGACCGGCCCGGGCGTCCATGACTGTACCCAGGAGCCGAGCGGGGTCGGGGTGGGCTGCATCGTCGTCCGTCCTTGGGTGCCGAGGGAGCGGGTCAGCGCATCACGAAGGGGTTGCCCGCGGCCGCGCCGGTGTTGATCCATACGCTCTTGTTCTCGAGGTATGCGGTGATGGCCTCGATGCCGTTCTCGCGGCCGACGCCGGATTCCTTGACGCCGCCGAAGGGCACCAGCGGGCTCACCGCGCGGTAGGTGTTGACCCAGACCGTGCCGGAGCGGATGCGGTCGGACACGCGGAAGGCGCGGCCGATGTCGCTGGTCCACACCCCCGCCCCGAGGCCGTAGCGGCTGTCGTTGGCGAGGGAGACGGCCTCGTCCTCGTCCCGGAACGGGATGACCGCGAGGACCGGGCCGAACACCTCCTCCTGGGCGATGCGCATGCTGTTGCGCACACCGGTGAAGATGGTCGGTTCGACGAACCAGCCATTGCCGCACTCGGGCCGGGTGGCGGACTTCCCGCCCAGGGCGAGCGCGGCGCCCTCCCGCCGGGCGATGTCGACGTAGTCGAGCACCTTGGCGTACTGCGCGGGCGTGGTGACGGGGCCGACCTGGGTGTGCTCGTCCATGGGGTCGCCCATGCGCGCGGTGCGCGCGAGGTCCACCACGCGGCGGACCACCTCGTCGTGCACGCTCTCCTGGACCAGCAGCCGGGAGCCGGCGATGCAGGTCTGGCCGGTCGCGGCGAAGATGCCGGAGACGGCGCCGTTCGCCGCGGCCGCCAGGTCTGCGTCGGCGAAGACGATATTGGGGGACTTTCCGCCGAGTTCCAAGCTGACCTGCTTGAAGTCGCGGGCGGCGGCCTGGTTGATATGGCGGCCGGTGGTGTCGGAGCCGGTGAAACTGATCTTCCGGACCAGCGGATGTTCCACCAGGGCGGCCCCGACATCCTTTCCGAAGCCGGTGACGACGTTGACCACGCCGGGCGGGAGCCCCGCCTCGTGGAAGAGGCGGACGAGTTCCAGCGTCGAGGCGGAGGTGAATTCCGACGGCTTGACGACCACCGTGCACCCGGCGGCCAGGGCCGGGGCGATCTTCCAGGCCAGCAGCAGCAGCGGAGAGTTCCACGGGGTGATGGCCGCGACGACCCCGACGGGCTCCTTCTTGGTGTAGGTGAAATAGCCCTTCTTGTCGATCGGGATGACGCTGCCCTCGACCTTGTCGGCGAGCCCGCCGTAGTAGGCGAACCACTCCGGCAGATAGCGCAGTTGGCCGTACATCTCGGTGAAGATCTTGCCGTTGTCGCGGACTTCGGTCTCGGCCAGACGGCGGGCGTTCGCGGCGATCGTGTCACCGAGCCTCCGCAGCAGCGCGCCCCGCGCGCTTGCGGTCAGATCGGCCCACGGGCCGGTGTGCAGGGCGCGGTGGGCGGCCCGCACCGCGTCGTCGATGTCGCTGGGCCCGCCCTGGGCGATCTCGGCCCACGGGGTGCCCAGATAGGGGTTGTCGGTGGGGAACCACTGCCCCGTGGCGGGTGCGCGGCTCTCTCCGTCGATGAACATGTCGTAGCGCTGCATGGGGATTCCCGTTCCGGCGGTACGCCGCCGCGTCAGAAGGTGCTCAGGCCGAGCGCGGCGCGGAAGGTGTTCTTGTTGGCCACGCCGTCGCGCGGTGGCAGGGCGCGCGGCGGCTCGCTGGTGGTGATCAGCACCTGCGCGTAGGTGGTCGCGGTGCGCGCCCGGATGCGGATCGCGAGGTCGTCGATCTGTGCGTGGTCGGTGACCCGCAGGGCGGCGGGAATGCCGAACCCCCGGGCCACGGCGACCAGATCGGTGCCCAGGCCGGTGTGGCTGGGCTGCATGCCGGTCTCGCCGAAGTGGGCGTTGTCCAGCACGACGACGGTGAGGTTGGGCGGCAGCACGGCACCGATGGTGGCCAGCGCGCCGATGCCCATCAGGTGTTCGCCGTCGCCGGTGACCGCGACGACCGGGCGCTCCGGCCGGGCCAGGGCGAGGCCGAGGGCGAGCGGTGCGGCGGCGCCCATCGCACCCCAGAGGTAGAAGGTGCCGGGGCGGTCTCCGGCGGCGAACACGTCGTAGCTGGGCGAGCCGAGCCCGGTCACCACCAGGGCGTCCTGGGGCAGGCGGGACATCAGATCGGCGACGAAGCGGCGCCGTTCCAGGCGCTCGTCCGAACGGACCCGGGTATCGGCGGCGGTCATCAGTCGCGCTCCCACTTCTTGCGGCCGATCAGCTTCTGCCCGAGGAGCACGGCGACGCGCTCCCCCGCCCCGAACACCGCGTCCATGGCCGCCTCGACGGTGTCCTCGACCTCCTCGGGGGCGTCCGCCCGCAGGACGGTGATGCCCATGAGCTCCAGGGCCTGCCCGGTGGCGCGGCCCATGGGTCCCTGCCACGGGTTGAACTCGGCGTACTCGCCCCGCATCGTCACCAGCGTGAGGAAGGGGAACCCGGCCATCTGCGGCAGGGAGAACATGTTGACGCAGTTGCCGACGCCGCTGCTCTGCATCAGCAGCACCGCGCGCTGACCGCCCAGCCACGCGCCGCTGACCACGGCCACGCCCTCTTCCTCGGTGGTCAGGACCACATCGTGGATGGCGGGGTCCCGCCGCGCCTCGCGGATGACGTGGGAGTGCCCGGAGTCCGGCACGTAGGCGATCTGCTGGATGCCCCGTTTCTTCAGGGCGGTGAACACGGCCTCCTGCCACGCAGGGGCCGGGGCATGGGTCTGGGTCATCCGCTGCGACTCCACTGCTCGGTCGGCTCGGGTCGTCCCACATCATGTGGGCTGATGGCCGGGGTTGAACAATAGAAAGCGGTGATGGACACATGCGGTCATGGCATGGGGTTCAGGGCTCGGGGTTCAGGAAGCGGGCTCCGCCGGGGACGCTGCCAGGAATGACGACACGATCGCGCTCGCCCGCGCCCGGCACTCCTCGAAATAGCCGTGCCGGGCGCCCTCGAAGAGGTGCGTACGGGCACCCGGGATACGGGACGCGAGCAGCGGTGCGTTGGCCGCCGGGGTGAGCCGGTCGTCGTCCCCGTGGAGGATCAGCGTGGGCGCGCCGATCCGGGGCAGTACGTCCCAGGCGTCGTGTTCGTTGCTGGCCACCAGGTGGCGCCGCCGCGCGTGCGGGGGCATGCCAGGGTCGCCGAGCGTCGTATACGGGCCGGGGTGCGCGGACCGCCAGGCCGGGGTGTACATCAGGTCGATCAGCGCTTCCCGGGACGCCTGTGCGTCGGGCTGGACCAGGGAGCGGCGTACGGCGTTGTCGCGCTCGGTGGCGTGGGGCCCGCCGGGTGAGGTGCAGCCGAGCACCAGCCGCCCGATCCGGTCCGGGTGGCGGGCGGCGGCCCACTGCGCCACCCGGCCTCCCATGGAGGTCCCGTACAGGTCGGCGCGGTCGATGCCCAGGTGGTCGAGGACGGCGATCACATCGTCGGCGAGGCCCCGCGTGGAGTAGTGCTCGTCGGGCTTTCCGCTGTCCCCGGTGCCTCGCCAGTCGAGGGTGAGGGTGCTGTGCGTGGCGTGGAAGTCCGCTCGTATGCCGTCCCACCAGTGGTGATTGTTCGCCTGGCCCGCCAGCAGCACCAGCGGTGGCCCGGTTCCCTCGCGCTGGTAGGCCAGCGGGGTGCCGTCCAGGGCACGGGCGTGTCCGTGGGTTCGCCGGCCGGTATCGGTGTGCGTCACGTGTTCTTCGCCTTTCTCGTCGCGTCGTCGATGCGCGCGGGGTGCGGGTGCAGCTGCGCGGAGGGCCATCTGCCCTCGCGCACGGCCGATTCGATGTGCCGGATCAGTTCCCGGGCGACGACGTCCACCGCGGGTGGTGTCCGCCCGGCGCGCGAGGTCCCCAGGACGATCGAGCGCCACACGTCGGGTTCGCACAGCGGTGCGGCACTCAGCGTGCCCTGGGCCACGTCCTCGGCGATACCCATCCCGGGCAGGATCGTCCAGCCGTGTCCGGCCTGGACGAGGTGCTTCTGCACCCGCATGGAGTTGGTCTGCACGACGACGTCCATCTCGATCCCGGCCCGTCCGGCGGCTCCGTCGATCAGGCTGCGCAGGGCGTGGCCGGAGGCGGGCATGACGAGCGGATGCGCGGCGGCCCGCGCGAACGGGACGGGACGATCGGCGCGGAGGCCCTCGGACGGTGGCGCGACCACCCACAGGCTCTCCCGCACCAGGGGGCGGGCGTTCAGCGACGGGGTGCTGGCCAGGTTGTAGAGCAGGGTCAGGTCCAGGTCACCGTCGTCCAGCCACTGCTGGAGGTGTCCGGAGTACGCCGTCATCAGGCGCAGCTCGATGCCCGGCTGCTCCCGGGCGAGGGCGGACACCAGCGGCTCCGCCAGCAGGTCGGTGGTGCTCTCCAGCAGGCCCACGGTGACGATGCCGGTCAGCACGCCCGGGGTCGGCTGCACCTCCGCGCGGGCGCGCTCCAGCTCGTTCAGGGCGCGGCGGGCCCGGTCGACCATGATCCTCCCGGCCTCCGTGGGCCGCATGCCCTGCCGGGTGCGCTCGAAGAGGGGGACACCGAGCTCCTGCTCCAGGGTGCGGATCTGCCGGGTCACGGCGGGCTGCACCAGGTGGAGCAGGTCCGCGGCCCGGGTGACGCTCCCGGCCTCGGCGACCGTGACGAGCGCCTTGAGCTGTCTGACGTCCACCGCCTGCTCCCTCTGCCCTCCGGGGGCATCCGCACTCCGCATGGGTACATCACGGATTGCTATTTCACTGGGACGGTCATGAGTGTCCATGATGACACTGGGCTCGGAACACCGGGAAGCGAGGGTGTCGGGCCAGTTGGAGGAGCATGTCCGGCCAGCCGTCTGGAGGTCGTCCCGTGACCGAGCTTCCGCTCTCCGGCATCACCGTCGTCAGCCTCGAACAGGCGGTGGCAGCCCCCTTCGCCACCCGCCAGCTGGCCGATCTGGGCGCACGGGTCATCAAGGTGGAGCGCCCGAACGGCGGTGACTTCGCCCGGCGGTACGACACCACCGTGCATGGGGAGTCCAGCTACTTCGTGTGGCTCAACCGGTCGAAGGAATCCCTGACCCTGGACCTGAAGTCGGCCCGTGGCCGGGACATCGTGGAGCGGCTGCTCGGCGAGGCCGACGTGTTCGTACAGAACCTCGCCCCCGGCGCGGCCGCCCGGCTGGGTCTGGGGGCGGACGCCCTCGCCGAGCGCCATCCGTCGCTCATCCCCTGCGCCATCTCCGGCTACGGGACCAGCGGCCCGTGGGCCGACCGCAAGGCCTACGACCTGCTGGTGCAGTGCCAGACCGGGCTGGTCTCGCTGACCGGTACCGCCCGGGACACCGCCCGGGTCGGGGTGTCGATCGCCGACATCGCGGCCGGTGTGTACGCGTACTCGGGCATCCTCACGGCCCTGTTCACCCGGGCGACCACGGGGGTGGCCCGCGCCGTGGAGGTTTCGCTGTTCGAGGCGCTGGCCGAGTGGGTCGGCCAGCCCGCCTACTACACCCGCCACGGCGGCACCCAGCCACCGCGGATGGGCACGCAGCACGCCACCATCGCCCCGTACGGCGCCTACCCGGCCGCCGACGGCAAGGAAGTGCTCTTCTCCATCCAGAACGAGCGGGAGTGGGGCGCGCTGTGCGACCGGTTCCTGGGCCGCCCGGAGCTGGTGGACGATCCGCGGTTCGCCACCGGATCGGCCCGGGTGGCCCATCGCGAGGAGCTGAACGCGATCGTGGCGGAGCGGTTCCGCGCGCTGGACAGCGCGGGGGTGAGCCGTCTGCTGGACGAGGCGGGCATCGCCAACGCCGGGGTGAACGACGTCGGGGAATTCCTCGACCACCCGGTGCTGGGCGCCCGGGAGCGCTGGCGCGATGTGCCCATCCCCGGGGCGGTGGTTCCGGCGCTGCTGCCGCCCGTGGACCTCGCCGGTGTCACGGCCCGGATGGACGCCGTTCCGGCCCTCGGCGAGCACACCGACACGATCCTCGCCGCGCTGGGACACAGCGCGGCCGAGATCAGCGGCCTCCGGGCCGAGCGCGTCGTCTGAGCCCCTGCCGGTCACATCCCCTCGCCAAGGAGCGCGACAGCATGAGCACCCTCGACACCCTCTCCGAGGACGAGCGGTTCATCGTCAGCACGGTGCACGACTTCGTCGACAGGGAGGTGAAACAGGTCGTCCGGGAGCTGGAGCACGCCGACACCTACCCCGAGGCCCTGATCGGGCAGATGAAGCAGCTCGGCGTCTTCGGGCTCGCCATCCCCGAGGAGTACGGCGGCACCCCGGTCTCCACTCCCTGCTACGTCCTGGTCACCGAGGAGCTGGCCCGGGGCTGGATGAGTCTGGCGGGCGCGATGGGCGGCCACACCGTGGTCTCCAAACTGCTGCTGGACTTCGGCACCGAGGAGCAGAAGCGCCGCTATCTGCCGAAGATGGCCACCGGGGAGGTCCGGGCCACCATGGCGCTGACCGAACCGGGTGGCGGCTCCGACCTTCAGGCGATGCGCACCGTCGCCCGGAAGGACACCGACGGCTACGTGGTCGACGGGTCGAAGACCTGGATCACCAACTCCCGCCGCTCCCGGCTGATCGCCCTGCTCTGCAAGACCGACCCCGGCGCCACCCCCGCCCACCAGGGCATCTCCATCCTGCTCGTGGAGCACGGGCCGGGCCTGACGGTCTCGCGCGACCTGCCCAAGCTCGGCTACAAGGGCGTCGAGAGCTGCGAACTCTCCTTCGACGGCTACCGCGCCCCGGCCGACGCGGTCCTGGGCGGTGTGGAGGGCGCGGGGTTCGCCCAGATGATGAAGGGCCTGGAGACGGGCCGGCTCCAGGTGGCCGCCCGCGCGCTCGGCGTCGGGCGGGCGGCGTTCGAGGACGCGCTGGCTTACGCGCAGGAGCGCGAGTCGTTCGGCAAGCCGATCTGGCGGCACCAGTCGATCGGCAACTACCTCGCCGACATGGCCACGTCGCTGACCGCCGCCCGGCAGCTCACCCTGCACGCGGCGCGGGAGGCCGACGCGGGACGGCGCGTGGACATGGAGGCGGGCATGGCGAAGCTGTTCGCCTCCGAGACCGCCATGCAGATCGCGCTCAACGCCGTCCGCATCCACGGGGGTTACGGCTACTCCACCGAGTTCGACGTGGAACGCTACTTCCGCGACGCACCGCTGATGATCGTCGGTGAAGGCACCAACGAGATCCAGCGGAATGTGATCGCGAACCAGCTCGTGAAGCGCGGCGGGCTGGAATGAATCCTGATCAAGTCGCTCCGCGTATCGCCGCCATACACATCAGGAGCTTCACACTCGCGCCGGGCACCCCGGGCCCCTCCGGGGCGCACATCGCCACCTCGGCCGTGGCCATCAGCGGCCCCGAGGACATCCTGGTGATCGCGGGCGGCGGGCGCACGGACGTGTCCTGCTGGGGCGGACTGCTGAGCCTGGGCCCCCTCCCTGCGCGGGGTACGCGGCGTGGTGGCCGACGGGGCTTGCCGCGATGTCGGCGAGGCCCGTGAGGTCGCCGACGAAACCGGCGTGGCCTTCGTACCCCGCGCCCGCCTCGTCGAGCCGGCCGTGTCCGGCGTGCGACGGACCCCAGCCCGCTGGTGGCGCAGTTCGTACGGCACGCGTTGCCCGCACAGAGAACCTGAGAAAGAGAAACACACCATGCAGCCAAGCAACGCCTTCACCTGGACACGGCAGGAGCTGACCGTCGGCGGTGTGGCACTCGACGTCGCGACCGCACACCGCTCCGGGACACGGGCTCCGGTCCTGTTCCTGCACGGCTTCGGCTCGACCAAGGAGGACTACACCGACATCGCGCGCCACCCCGTCTTCGACGGACACCCGGTCGTGGCCTACGACGCCCCCGGCTGCGGCGACACCGTCTGCGGTGATCTGACGGCTATCTCGATCCCATTCCTGGTGGACACCGCGCTGGCCGTACTCGACCGGCTCGGCATCGAGCGCTTCCATCTCGTCGGGCATTCGATGGGCGGGCTCACGGCCCTGATGCTGGCCTCCCGCCACCCCGGCCGGGTGCTCAGCTTCGTCGACATCGAGGGCAACGTGGCGCCCGAGGACACCTTCCTGAGCAGGCAGATCGTCTCCCACCCGGCAGCGGACGACGAAGCCTTCCTCGACGGGTTCATCGAGCGGAACCGGCGCTCGCCCGCCTACGCCGCCCCGCTGTTCGCCTCCGGCCTGCCCCACAAGGTCCGCGCCGGTGCGGTCCGCGGCATCTTCGCGTCGATGGTCGAGCTGAGCGACCACGCAGACCTCATGACCACGTTCCTGGGGCTGCCGTTTCCCAGGATGTTCATGTACGGCGACCAGAACGCATCCCTGTCCTATCTGCCACGGCTCGCCGCGGCGGGCGTCGAGCTCGCCGAGATCCCGCATTGTGGACACTTCCCCATGTACTCCAACCCGCCGGTGATGTGGGCCCGCATCGCCGACTTCCAGGGGAAGGTGCCGGACCCGTGGTGGTGAGCCCGGGATCGGCCTATCCTGCGCACGCGTTGATCGACTTCCTATGGAGGACGCATGACCGTCGGCAACACTCCCTCCCGGGCCGTGGTGGTGGGCACCGGTTCCCGTGCGCAGATGTTCACCACGGCGCTGGCGCGCCGCCCCGGGCTGCGGGTGGCCGCGCTGTGCGACCCCAACCCGGTGCGCGTCGCCCACCACCAGCGGCTGCTGAAGGAGGCCGGTGAGCCGGAGGCGGCCGCCTGGAGTCCGGAGGACTTCGAGCGGCGGCTGCGGGCGGACGACATCCAGGAAGTCGTCGTGACCTGCGTGGACGCGCTGCACGACGCCTACATCGTGCCCGCGCTGCGGGCCGGATGCCGGGTGGTCACCGAGAAGCCCATGACCACCGACGCCGCCAAGTGCCGCCGCATCCTGCGCACCGTCGAGGAGACCGGCAACCATCTGGCGGTGGCCTTCAACTACCGCTTCAACCCGGTGCACGAGGAAGTGCACCGGCAGCTGTCCTCGGGCGCCATCGGCGAGGTGCTGTCGGTGCACTTCGAGTGGCTGCTGGACACCCGGCACGGCGCGGACTACTTCCGCCGCTGGCACCGCGAGAAGCAGCACAGCGGCGGGCTGATGGTGCACAAATCCAGCCACCATTTCGACCTGGTCAACTGGTGGCTGGGGGCCCGTCCAAGGGACGTCTTCGGCTACGGCAGGCTCGGCTTCTACGGCCGCGAGGCGGGCGACCGCAGCGGCTACCGCCGCGAGTACGAGCGGGCCCACGGCGCGTCCGCCGCGAAGGACGACCCGTTCGCGCTGGAGCTGGCCGACAACGACGCGCTGCGCTCGCTGTACCTCGACGCCGAGGGGGCGGACGGCTACCACCGGGACCGCAATGTGTTCGGCGACGGCATCACCATCGAGGACGACATGTCGCTGCTGGTGCGCTACGACACCGGCGCCACCATGACGTACCACCTGACCGCGTACTCCCCCTGGGAGGGCTACCGGGTGATGTTCAACGGCACCCGCGGCAGGCTGGAGCTGGAGGTGGAGGAGAGCCGGTGGCAGCCGCCCGTGCTGGGTACCACCTCCGGCCGGGGCACGATCCACGGCGACGAGGCGCTCGCCAACGCGGGCGGCCCGCGGGTGGTGCTGCGCCCGCTGTGGGAGCCGCCGCGCGAGGTGGAGCTGCCGGTATTCGACCACGCGGGGCACGGTGGCGGCGACGAGCGCATGCTGACGGCGCTGTACGGCCCCCTGGACGGGGCGGTCTCGGCGGCGGCCACCGGGACGCCTTCCGCCGACGCCTCCGACGCGTCGAAGCAGCGGGCCACCGAGGCGGACGGAGCGCTGGCCCTGGTCACCGGTCTGGCCGCGAATGAATCGTTTGTCACCGGAAAGCCCGTGGCCACGGCGGAGGTGGTGCCGGTGTGAGCGCACGGTGGACTCGCTGACCCGGCACCCGCCACCCGGACGGCACACTAGGCGCTCAACCGCTCCTGGTGTGCTGTCAGTTCCAGGCCCATGTGCTGGGCCAGGCCGACGGCGAGAGCCGCCACGGTCGGGTGCTGCCAGACGAAGTTCGCGGCGAGCTTGATGTTCAGGCCGGTTTCCAGGCGTACCCGCAGCTCCATGGCGAGCAGCGAGTCGAAGCCGAGGGACTTCAGCGGGGTCTGCGGGTCCAGGGTGGTGCTGCTCAGCCGCAGGACGACCCGGATGTGGTCGGTCAGATACGCCTCCAGGGCGGCGCGGCGGGCGAGTCCGGCCGGGACGGCGGTCAGCCGGGCCCGGATGTCGCCGGTGTCCTCCCGGGTGTCGGCCGGGTGGCCGTCGCCGGGGACGAGCAGGCCGAACAGGGACGAGTGGCGCCCGGCGGCCGGAATCCAGCTGGTGGGCTCGCCGGGGATGACACCGGTGTGCACTCGCCCGTACGCCAGCAGGGTGCCGAGCGCGCGGAGCCCCTGGTCGGTGGGGATGGTGTCGTAGCCGCGCTCGGCGAAGCCGGTGGCGACGCCGGTCTCGCCCCACGGGCCCCAGTTGACGGTCAGCGTGCGCAGGCCCTGGGCGGAGCGCCAGGCGGCGAAGCCGTCCAGCCAGGCGTTCGCGGCGGCGTAGGCGCCCTGCCCGGGGTTGCCGAGCAGCGAGGCCATGGAGGAGAACACCGCGAACCAGTCGGGCCGCGTTCCGGCGGTGGCGCGGTGCAGCCGCCACGCCCCGGTGACCTTCGGTGTCCACACCCGGCGCAGCTGGTCCTCGCGGATGTTGGTGACCGCCGCGTCGTCGAGGACCATGGCGCAGTGGACGACGCCGTCGAGCCGTGCCCCGTCGGCGGTGGCGGCGGCCACCAGCCGGTCGGCGGTGCCGGGGCGTCCGATGTCGCCGAGGATGACGGTGACCTTGGTGCCGGTGGCCGACAGTTCGCCGAGTGTCTGCGCGTCGGTACCCGTGGGTGCGGTGCGGCCGTTGAGCACGAGGTGGCCCGCGCCCTGGCCGGCCAGCCAGCGGGCGGTGGCCAGGCCGAGGCCGCGCAGCCCCCCGGTGATCAGATAGGTGCCGCCCTCGCGCACCGGGGCGGGCCCGTCGGGCAGGACGGCGCCGACCTCGCCCTGCTGCGGGAGCGTCAGCACCAGCTTGCCGAGGTGGCGGGCGCCCGCCATCTGCCGGAACGCCTCGGTGACGTCGGCCAGCGGATAGGTGGTGCACCGCAGGGGCTTCAGGCGTCCGGCGGCGAACTCGTCGAGCACCTCGTGCAGCGCGGTGGCGAACACCTCGCGGCGGGAGGTCTGGAGTTCCACCAGGTCGACCGCGCTGAAGGTGATGTTGTGGCGCAGCGGCGAGAGGCCGAGCGGGGCGTCGGAGAGGATGTCGCGGACGCCGAGTTCGATGAAGCGGCCGAAGGGGCGCAGTGACTCAAGACCGGCCCGGATGGCCGCGCCGGACAGGGAGTTGAGGACGATGTCGACGCCCTCGCCGCCGGTGGCCGCCATGACCTCGTCGCGGAAGTCGAGCGAGCGGGAGTCCATGACGTGGGTGATGCCCATGGAGTGCAGATAGCGGCGCTTTTCCTCGCTGCCCGCGGTGGCCAGCACCTCGGCGCCCAGCAGCCGGGCGACGGCGATGGCGGCCAGCCCGGTGCCGCCGGTGGCCGAGTGGATCAGCACCCGCTCGCCCGCCGTGACCCGGCCGATGTGGCGCAGCGCGTACCAGGCGGTGAGGAAGGCGAGGGGCAGTCCGGCGGCGGTGGCCGGGTCGAAGCCTTCGGGGATGGGGCCGGTGCAGTCGGCGGGTACGACGGCGAAGGAGCTGAAGGTGCCGCCGCGCGCGTCGGCCGCCACGACCCGGTCGCCGACCCGGAGGTGGTCGACGCCGGGGCCGACCGCGGTGACCTCACCGGCGCATTCGAAGCCGAGCCGGTAGCGGACGTCCCCTTCGCCGGGGAGCAGGCCCATGGCGGTGAGGACGTCGCGGAAGTTCATGCCCGCGGCCAGGACGCGCAGTTCTGCCTCGCCGGGACCGGGCGGGCGCCGCCCGGCGGTGGCGAGCTCCAGGGTGCCGAGGTCGCCGAGGCGGCCCGCCCGCAGCCGGAAGCCGTCGGTGCCGCAGCGTACGGTGCGGGCGGCGGCCGTGGTGCGTTCGGTGTCGGTCAGGGGTGCGTAGGCGAGCCGGGCGGTGTGGCGGGTTCCGCCGCGCAGGGCGATCTCGTCCTCGGTGGCGTCGGCGAGGAGTTCGGGGACGAGGTCGAGCGGTGCGGCCGGGTCGGTGTCGACCAGGGTGGCGCGCAGCTCCGGGTGTTCGTACGCGAGCACCCGCACCAGCCCGCGCAGCGCGCTCTGCGCCGGGTCGGGCACGTCCTCGGGTGTTACGGCCCGGGCGCCGCGGGTGACGGCGTACAGGCGCGGCGGATCGGCGGCGTCGGCGGAACGGGTGGGACCGGCGGAACCGGCTGGACCGGCGGCGAGGGCCTGGGCGGTGGCGAGCAGCCGCCGGGTGCGGCGCAGCGCGTCGCCGCCGCCACCGTCGCCACTGTCGTCGCCGTCGGAACGCGGCGGAGTGCCGCACAGGACGACGACGCCGCGCGGCAGGGCGCCGGGGCCGGTCAGCCGGGCGATGAGGTCGTCGCGGAGGTCGTCGAGCCGGGTGTCGTCCAGGGGCGGGTCCCAGACCCGGGTGGTGGCTCCGGCGGCACGCAGCGCGTCGGACGCGGCGTGGGCGGAGCCGTCGCCCTCGCCGACGACGAGCCAGTGGCCGGGCGGGCGTGCGGAGTCCGGGGCGGGCAGCGCGGCGCGTTTCCAGCCGACCTCCAGGAACCACTGGTCGACCTCGGTGTTCTGCCGCGCGGCGCGGCGGGCGATCCGCAGCCCGTCGATGGCGACGATCGGGCGGCCTTCCCCGTCGAGCAGCCGGATATGGCCGACAAGGACCCCGGCGGTGCTCTCGGCCGTCACGCGGGCGTGGCAGTAGACGGCGGTGGCGGGGTCGCCCAGGACGCGGGCGGTCTGGATTCCGACGGGGAGCACCAGCCCCTGATCGGCGTCCTTCAGCAGCCCGGCGACCAGGAGCTGGGCGCACAGGTCGACCAGGACGGGGTGGATGCGCAGGGCGTGTCCGGGGGTGCGGGCGGCGTCGGGTATCCGTACCCGGGCCCAGAAGCTGTTGCCGAGGCGGGAAGTGTGCATCTCGGTGATTCCGTTGAACGCCGGGCCGTGTTCGATGCCCCGGGCCCGCAGATTGGCGTACAGGACGGCCGGTTCGACGGGGACGGGGTGGCGCAGGGCCAGGGTGCGTACGGAGGCGGGGCGGGGCCGCGCGGGTGTGGCGAGGCGGCGCAGTACCGCACCGGCCTGCCTGATCCAGGTGCCGTCCTCGCCTCGGCCGAAGATCTCGCAGGTGGCGCGGTCGGCGGCGGCCACGGTCACGGTGGTGCTGAGGTCGGTGTGGTCGGCGATGGTCAGGAGCTCGTGGAAGCGCAGATCGGTGACCTCGACCTCGGTGGGGGCGGCGTCGAAGACCTGGCAGGCCGTGGTGAGAGCGAGCGCGTAGTAGCCCGCGCCGGGCAGGACGGGGGTGCCGTGCACCCGGTGGTCGTCCAGCCAGGGCAGGGTGGCGGTGCCGGTGCTGGCGCGCCAGGAGTGGCGGAGGGCTTCGCCGGGCACTTCGGTGTGGCTGCCGGGCAGTTCACCGGCGCGCCCGCCGGTCGTGCCGGGGGCGGGCTCGGGCAGCGCGGGGATGGCCCAGTGGGGGGTGCGGTCGAAGGTGATGACGGGGACGTCGGCGAGGTCGCCGTCCCCGTACAGACGCGCCCAGTCGACGGGGACGCCCGCGCAGTGGAGGGCGGCGAGCTGGGTGCGGAAGGTGGTGGCCTCGTCCTCGCCCCGGCGCAGCGTGGGCAGGACGACCGGGTCCCGGGTCAGCTCGGCGAGGGTGCGGGTGACCGGGTGGGTGACCACGGGGTGCGGGGAGATCTCCACGTACACCACGTGGCGGTCGGCCGCGGCGGCCGCGAGCGCGGCGGAGAAGCGGACCGGGCGGCGGAGGTTGGCGCACCAGTAGTCGGCGTCGAAGGCGGGCAGGTCGTGCGGGTCGTCGAGGACGGTGGTGTAGAAGGGTATGCGCGGCCGCCCGGGTGTCAGATCGGCCAGGACGGTGCGCAGTTCGGGGAGCAGGGGGTCGACCTGCGGGGAGTGCGAGGCGACGTCGACGGCGACCAGGGCCGCGGGGACGCCACGGGCCTCCCAGTCGGCGACGAGGCGTTCCACGTGTGCGGTGTCCCCGGCCACGACGGTGGAGCCGGGCGCGGCCATGACGGCGACGGTGACGCGGCCTTCGGCGGTGCCGAGTTCGGCCCGCACCTCGTCGGCGGGCAGGCCCACGGTGGCCATGGCGCCGTTTCCGGCGATCCGGGTGAGGAGCGCGGAGCGGCGGCAGATGACCTTGACGCCGTCGGCCAGGGAGAGCGCCCCGGCCACCACTGCGGCCGCCACCTCGCCCATGGAGTGGCCGATGACCCCGGCGGGTTCGACGCCGTGGGCGCGCCAGGTGGCGGCGAGGGCGGTCTGCAGGGCGAACAGCACGGGCTGGACGCGGGCGCAGCCGGTCACCGGCTCGCTCGCGCGGATGATGTCGAGCACCGAGAAGCCGGTCTCGGCGGCGATGAGTTCATCGGCCTCGGCCAGCGCCGCGGCGAAAGCGGGGTCGCGCTCCAGCAGTCCGCGTCCCATGCCGGGCCACTGCGAGCCCTGTCCGGAGAACACCCACACCGGCCGCCGGGACACCTCGGCGCCCACGGCGCCGGTCACCACCGCGGGGTGGGCCTGGCCGGTGGCGAACGCCCGCAGGGCCTGGATGAGTTCGCCGTGGGTGGTGGCGGTGACGCCGAGCCGCCCGCGGCCCGCGGCCCGGCGCAGGGCGAGGGTGTGGGCGATGTCGCGCAGCGGTACGGCCGCGCCGTCGCCCTCCAGCCAGTCGGCCATGCGCCGCGCCGCGACCGGCAGCGCGGCGGGGGACCCGGCCGGGAGGAGGACGATGTGCGGGTCGGTGGCGCCGGTGGTGTGGCGCGGCCGCCGCACACCGGGGCGGGCCGGGGTGGCGGGTGGCTGTTCCAGCACCACATGGGCGTTGGTCCCGGAGAACCCGAAGGAGGAGACGGCCGCGAGGCGGGGGCCGGTGCGCACGGGCCAGGGGGTGAGTTCCCGGGGAACGAAGAAGCGGGTGGCGTCGGCGTCGATGGCCGGGTTCCATCGGGTGAAGTGCAGATTGGGCGGGATGAGGCCCTCGTTCAGGCAGAGGATGGCCTTGATGAGGCCGGTGACCCCGGCGGCGGGTTCGAGGTGGCCGAGGTTGGTTTTGACGGACGCCAGGGCGCAGCGGTCGCGGCCGGTGCCGTACACCTGGGCGAGGCTGCCGAATTCGACGGGGTCGCCGACCGGGGTGCCGGTGCCGTGGGTTTCCACCATTCCGACGTCGCGGGCGTCGATTCCGGCGCGGGCGAGCGCCTCCTCGTACAGGGCGCGCTGGGCGGTGGGCGAGGGCGCGGCGAGTCCGTCGGAGTGGCCGTCCTGGTTGACGGCGGAGCCGCGCAGCACGGCGAGGATACGGTCCCGGTCGCGGATGGCGTCGGGGAGGCGTTTGAGGACGACGATGCCACAGCCCTCGCCGCGTACGAAGCCGTCGGCGGCGGCGTCGAAGGCGTGGCAGTGGCCGGTGTGGGAGAGCATGCCCATCCGGTCGAAGGAGCGGGTGACTCTGGGTTCGAACATCAGGGTGACGCCACCGGCGAGGGCCAGGTCGCATTCGCCCGTGCGCAGCGCCTGGGCGGCGAGGTGCACGGCGACCAGGGAGGAGGAGCAGGCGGTGTCCAGGGCGAGGCAGGGTCCCTGGAGGCCGAGGAGGTAGGAGATCCGGCCGGCGGCGACGCAGTGGGCGTTGGACAGGGCCGAGCCCTGCTGCTCCTGGGTGTGCCGCTCGAGGCGGTCCGCGTAGTCGTTGTAGCTGAGGCCGGTGAAGACGCCGGTGGCGGTGCCGGTGAGCCGGTCCGGGGGTGTTCCGGCGTGTTCCAGGGCCTCCCAGGCCACCTCCAGCAGCAGCCGGTGCTGCGGGTCGAGAACGTCGGCCTCGCGGCCGGAGACGCCGAAGAAGTCGGCGTCGAAGCCGGACACTTCGCGCAGATAGCCGCCGACGGCGGGCAGGCCGGAGCCGTCCGCCGGGCCGGTGGCGGGCGGCGGCCCCCACAGGGCGGTGCGCTCGGCGGGGGCCGCGGCGACCGCGTCCCGCGCCTCGGCGAGCAGGCGCCACAGGGCGGCGGGCGAGTCGATGTCGCCGGGGAGGCGGCAGCCCATGCCGACCACCGCTATGCGGGTCGGCGGGCGTGCGGAGGCAGGGGTGTTCTGACGCATCAGGGTCTCCGTGAGGGTGTTTCGGCCTATGGGGTGGGAGGCCGGAGGGAGCGGGGCGGGCTTTGAGGGTGTCCGCCGAGGGTGTCGCAGAGGAGGTCCGCAACGGATGTCCGCAGAGCCGCGGCGGGTGAACCCGCGGTGGCGGGGGCACCTCCCGGCGGTGGCCGGGAGCGTGCGATCACACGGGGAGGGTGGCGGGCGCGCGGGCCCGGCGGGGCTTGGCGGACGCCCGTTACGTGGCGTCCGGGCTGCCCAGCAGCATGGCGTGTTTCACGCCGCCGATCTGGTAGTTGAAGCTCAGCGCGTAGTCGAAGTCGAGGGGCCGGGTGCGGGTGCCGGGGACGGGGTCGAAGGGCAGTCCGTCGGCGGGTTCCTCGCAGTTGGCGGTGGGGCACACCTCGCCCTGTTCCATCATCATCAGGGTCAGGGCCGCGCCGACGCAGCCGATGGGTGAGCCGTGGTGGCCGAAGCAGCCCTCCTGAGTGGTCACCAGGACGGAGCTGTCCGGCCCGTACAGCTCCCGGATGGCGTTGGCCTCCAGGGCGGTGACGGCCGCGCCGCCGTCGCAGGCGCCGTTGACGTACGGGATCTGCTCGATCCGCCACCGGTCCCCGAGGCAGGCGCGGACGGCCCGGACGAGCTGTGTGCCGCCCGCGTCGGTGGCGAGGGGGTTGTCGAGGCCGTCGCGGGTCATGGCGGTGGCGAGCACCTGGCCGTAGAGGTGTGCGCCGCGGCGCAGGGCGTGTTCCCGGCTCTCCAGGATCACGGTGGCAGATCCCTCGCCGTGGTTGATGCATTCGGCGCGCCGGTCGTAGGGGCGCATGAGGGAGTCGAACGAGGCGAGGAGGTCGGGCATGGCGGCGGCGTCCATCGCCTCGTGGGCGCGCTGCGCGCCCACTTGCAGCCGCTGGCCGTGCTGGATCAGGCCGAGGTCGAAGGCGTCGACCCCGGTCACGGCGGCCATCTCGACCTCTCCGGTGGCGATCAGCCGGCGGGCGTTGCCGATCTGCACGGCGGCGGACGAGCAGCCGCAGGTGACCGTGTAGCAGGGGCCGGTGGAGCGGGCCACCGCGGACTGGACGACCGCGACGTCGGAGGGGGTCGAGCCGAGCCCGGCCGCGACGAACATCTCCACCCCGTCCAGCGCGGTGGCCTCATCGGACTGGGTGTTCAGCAGCGAGAGATAGACACCGACATTGGTGTCCACTCCGCCGCGACCGACGAGGAGGGCCGCCTCGCCCAGATCACCCGCCTGGAGGTCCAGTTCGGCGTCGGCGCAGGCCTCCACCAGGGACACCAGGCCGAGGCGGTGGACGCTGGTGTAGTGGCGGGAGAAGAACTCGGGGATTTCGGGGAGCCGTTCTCCGAAATGTTCTGGGGTGAGGTTCACCGCACCGTAGGCGATGTCCCGCTGTACGAGGGCGGAGCGGCCGTGGGAGGCCATATCCCATACCTGTCCCGCGGTGAATACGGGCTCGGCGTCGCCCGGCAGGCAGAAACCCAGACCGGTGACCACGGCGTCCCGCGGTCTTTTCATCGCGGCCTCCTGAAGCTGATAATAGTTGTCATGACGACCACCTGATCATCACTCGGAAACGATTGCGGATTAGAAGACGTTACGCCGCGGTAAGGACCGCCGGAAGGTTGTGCCGTATCACCGAGGCGGAAACAACAGGCACGGTGCCCGGATTCGTACGCCCGGCGCCCAGAGCACACCACCGCCGCGCTATCGGGCCCCGCGTTCCCGCGCACGCCCCCTCTTGCAGAAACTTCCTGAAAACCGGGGAAACCAAGGGAAAACAGAGCGGTTTGCGGGCATCTCATCGGTATGTCATTTCGACTGTTCATCACCGGCCGCCGAAAGGACCCCACATGACGAACCAGTCCGCACCGTTCGACGACCTGGACCGCAAGATCGTCGCTGCTCTGGTCGCGAATGCCCGGGCGAGCTTCACGGAGATCGGCGCCGCGGTCGGGCTGTCGGCGTCCGCGGTCAAGCGGCGGGTCGACCGGATGCGGGAGAACGACGTGATCACCGGCTTCACCACGACCGTGCGGCCCGCCGCCCTGGGCTGGCGGACCGAGGCGTACGTGGAGGTGTACTGCGACAGCGCGGCCCCGCCCCGGCGGCTGGCGGAGGTGGTGCGCAGCTACCCGGAGATCACCGCGGCCATGACGGTGACCGGGGGCGCCGATGCCCTGCTGCACGTCATGGCCAGGGATGTGGAGCACTTCGAGGAGGTGCTGGAGCGCATCCGGACCGAGCCCTTCATCCGGAAGACCGTCAGCTACATGGTGCTGTCGCATCTGATAGCGGGCAGCGCCGAGGCTGGTGCGAGCCCCGCCGCACCCCCCGGTGAGCTGGACGCAATGAACACTCGCTGAACCCGTCGAAGACGCAACATCGCTGCGTCATTGCGCAATTTTCCTTTCTTGTGTCCCCTCTCGTCCGCTTTCTACCGTTGAATCATTCCCCCGGTCGCCCGCGGAAGCGAGAGGACTGCTCCGTGCCCCAGACCCGTGTGCCGCGCCCCCGGCGCTATCTGACCTGTCCGCCCAGATTCTTCGACGTGCGGTACGCCATCAATCCCTGGATGCGCGAGGACACCGTGGTCGACACCGCGCTCGCCCAGGCCCAGTGGGAGACCCTGATCCATACCTATCGCGATCATGGCCACCGGGTGGAGACCGCCGAGCCGGTGCCGGGTCTGCCGGACATGGTGTTCGCGGCGAACTCGGCCCTGGTCCTGGCGGGCCGGGTCTTCGGCTCCCGGTTCCACGCGCCCCAGCGCCGTCCGGAACAGCTCGCCTACACGTCCTGGTTCAAGGCGGCCGGATTCGAGGTGCACCCGCCGGAGGCGGTGTGCGAGGGCGAGGGCGACCTCGTGCCCGCCGGGCGGTTCGTGCTGGCGGGCACCGGGTTCCGCACGACGCGCGCCGCCCACCAGGAGGTGCAGGAGTTCTTCGGGGTGCCGGTGATCAGCCTGCTCCTGGTGGACCCGTACTTCTACCACCTGGACACCGCCCTGTTCACGCTCGACGACGAGAACGGCGCGAACGGCGGAACCGGCGAGGACGGCGCGAACATCGCCTACTACCCGGGGGCGTTCTCCCCCGGGAGCCGTGAGGTCCTGGAGCGCCTCTTCCCGGACGCGCTGATCGCCACCCGGGACGACGCCATGGCCTTCGGGCTCAACTCCGTCTCCGACGGCCGTCATGTGTTCGTCGCGCCGCGCGCGACCGGCCTCATAGCCCAGCTCACCGAACGCGGTTACGTCCCCGTCCCCGTCGACCTGTCGGAGCTGCACAAGGCCGGCGGGGGCATCAAGTGCTGCACTCAGGAGATCCGCTGATGACCGCACCCGCACGCACCGCACACACCGCCCCCGCCGCCGACGGCCGACCCGCGCGCTCCTCGGAAGAGCTGATCCACGCCGAGGAGTCCTCGCTCGCCCACAACTACCATCCGCTGCCCGTGGTCGTCTCCCGCGCCGAGGGCGTCTGGGTGTGGGACGTCGAGGGCCGCCGCTACCTCGACATGCTGGCCGGTTACTCGGCCCTCAATTTCGGCCACCGCCACCCGGCGCTCGTCGAGGCCGCCCACCGCCAGCTCGACCAGCTCACCCTCACCTCGCGCGCCTTCCACAACGACCGGCTCGCCGGGTTCGCCGAGGGGCTCGCGCGCCTCACCGGCCTGGAGATGGTGCTGCCGATGAACACCGGCGCGGAGGCGGTGGAGAGCGGCATCAAGCTGGCCCGCAAATGGGCGTACGAGGTCAAGGGCGTCGCCCCCGACCAGGCGACGATCGTGGTGGCCGACGGCAACTTCCACGGCCGCACCACGACGATCGTCGGGTTCTCCAGCGATCCGGTGGCCCGCGAGGGGTTCGGCCCGTTCGCCCCGGGCTTCCGCGTCGTCCCGTACAACGACCTCGCCGCACTGGAGGCGGCGGTCGACGAGACCACGGCGGCCGTGCTGATCGAGCCCATCCAGGGCGAGGCGGGCGTGCTCATCCCGGACGACGGCTATCTGCGCGGCGTACGCGAACTCACCCGGCGGGCCGGGGCGCTGTTCATCGCCGACGAGATCCAGTCCGGACTCGGCCGCACCGGCACCACCCTCGCGGTCGACCACGAGGCGGTGCGGCCGGATGTGCTGCTGCTCGGCAAGGCGCTGGGCGGCGGAATCGTGCCGGTCTCCGCGGTGGTCGCCGACCGCGCGGTGATGGGCGTGCTGCGCCCCGGCGAGCACGGTTCCACCTTCGGCGGCAATCCGCTGGCCGCCGCCGTCGGCTCGGCCGTGGTCGATCTGCTGCGCACCGGTGAATTCCAGTGCCGCGCCGCCGAGTTGGGCGAGGTGCTGGACGCCGGGCTGAGCGCGCTGCACGGCAAGGGCGTGGTGGGTCACCGCTGCCGCGGCCTGTGGGCCGGGGTCGATGTGGACCCCGCGCTGGGCACCGGGCGCGAGATCAGCGAACGACTGCTGCGCGAGGGCGTCCTGGTGAAGGACACCCACGGTTCGACGATCAGGCTGGCGCCGCCGCTGACCATCTCCCGGGAGGAACTGGAAGCGTCGCTGGCATCACTGGAGAAGGTGCTCGGCTGAGACCGCGCACCTGATCGAAACGGGCCCCGCACAGCCCGAAACCAACCCGACGGCGACTTTGAGCGCCGGGCCGCATTACGTTCCATACGGCCCGGCGCTTCGTCATGTTCAATGCGTCTCGGAGATTCTTTTTCGAGGCCCCGTCCGAGCCCCCTGAACCGTAGATAACGCGCAGGTCACGGCCCACTTATCGAGTTTTTATGTACGTTGTTGAGCATTCGACTGTTGCGGATCTCCCGATGTGGAACACTTCCTGTCAACTCGCTGGGAAGACCCGGCGGAGAGTATGAAGTCCTTGCAGGTCAGCATGGGTTGAGAAGGCGAGCGTGCAGGGTGCGGGAAGGAGTTGCGGCTGGAGTGGACACGGAACCGGTCACGGTGACGGCCGCATACCGGGTGGAGTCCGGCCGCGAAAGCGAGTTCTATGGCTGGGCGATTGAGATGCTCAATGCCGCGGCAAGTCTTCCGGGATACCTGGGGGGTGGCGTCATGGGCTCCGGTCAGGCGTCCTCCGAGTGGCACGTCATCTACCGGTTCGACAGGGAAGTATCCGCACAGGCATGGGAAACCTCGCTCGAGCGCGCCCGGTTGGCGACTCGGGCCGGGCCCTTCGTACAAGAAAAGGGAACTCAGCGCACCTCAGGACTGCAGAACTGGTTGAAGGGTCCGGTGCGGCCGCTGCCGCCGCCCCCCAAATGGAAACTCTGGCTGGTGAACCTGAGCGCCGTGTTCCCTCCGGTCCTCATCTTCAACGTGCTGGTGATCCCGTTCCTCGAGGGCACCAATTTCCTGCTGCGGACCCTGGCTCTGTGTCTTGGCGTGACCGCGATGGTGACCTGGCTCGTCATGCCGCGCCTGCAGCGGCTCCTCAAGAAGTGGCTCTACCCGCCGCTTCAGTCGATCCGAGGACGTCACAGGCGCATGGCGGTGGACGGCCCGAAGCAAGGAGGCAAATCCGGATGGAATCGCTGAGGACGCTCCTCGTCGATAATTACGACTCGTACACGTACAACCTCTTCCATCTGCTCACCGAGGTCAACGGTGAGGAACCGGAGGTGCTTCTCAACGACGCGCCCGAATGCGCGGGCATCGACCTCTCCGAGTTCGACAACATCGTGGTCTCCCCCGGCCCCGGACATCCGGCCGACGCCCGTGACTTCGCCGGTGCCGCCCGGCTGATCGAGCGCGCCACGATTCCGGTGCTGGGCGTGTGCCTGGGCCATCAGGGCATCGCGCTCGGCGCCCAGGCCCGGGTGGTGCCCGCCCCCGAGCCGCGGCACGGCCATCTCTCCCGCATCAAGCACGGCGGGAAGGGCATCTTCCGCGGAATCCCCCAGGACTTCACCGCCGTCCGCTACCACTCGCTGTGCGTGGCCGAGCCGCTGCCGCTGGGGCTCCAGGGCATCGCCTGGTCCGAGGACGGCGTCCTGATGGCGCTGCGCCACCGGGCCCGCCCGCTGTGGGGTGTGCAGTTCCACCCGGAGTCGGTGCTCACCGGATACGGCCACCGGATGTTCAGCAACTTCCGCGATCTGACCATCGAGCACGCCAACGGCGACTCCGTGACGTCCATCGCCTCCCCCGGCGGGCCCCGCAAGCCCCGCGCCCCGCGCCCCGCGAAGCCGGTGGTGACGAGCGCCCCGGCCGCGGCCGCCACGAAGGCCCGCTCCTACCGGCTGCACGCCCGCTGGCTGGCCGACGCGACCGACACCGAGGCGGCCTTCACCCGGCTGTACGCGGACGCGCCGCGCGCCTTCTGGCTGGACAGTTCGCGCACCCAGTCCGGCGAGGCGCGGTTCTCCTTCCTCGGCGACGGACAGGGGCCCCTCTCCGAGTTCGTGGCGTATGACACCGCCACCAAGGTGTGCGAGATCGAGCGCCCCGGGCAGCCCGCCACCACGTACGAGGGCAGCGTCTTCGACTACCTGAAGCGCGAGCTGGCCGCCCGCGAAGTACACGCCCCGGACCTGCCGTTCGACTTCACCGGCGGCTACGTGGGCTACCTCGGCTACGAGATGAAGGCCGACTGCGGCGCCCCCGGCCGCCACGAGGCCGCCACCCCGGACGCCTGCTGGCTCTTCGCCGACCGCTTCGTCGCCGTCGACCACCAGGAGGGCGTCACCTACATCTGCAGTCTCAGCGAGGACACCCCCGACGGCCACCGCGACGCCAAGGAGTGGCTGGACGCGACCGTGACCGTGCTGACCGGGGTGCCCGCCCAGAACGAACCCCTGCCCGCGCCGCCGCCGCTCACCACCACCGCCGCCGTCGAACCGTGGCTGGTCCGGGACCGCGAGAAGTACCTCGCCTCGATCGAGGCGAGCCTGCGCGAGCTGCGCTCCGGGGTGAGCTACGAGGTCTGCCTCACCAACTCCGCGTGGCTGCCCGCGCCGAGCGACTCGTACACCTTCTACCGGACGCTGCGCCGCTGCAACCCGGCCCCGTACGCCGCCTACCTGCGGTTCGGCGACACCGACGTGGCGTGCGCCTCCCCCGAGCGCTTCCTGCGCGTCACCCCGGACGGCATCGCCGAGGCCAAGCCGATCAAGGGCACGGCGCCGCGCTCCGGTGACCCCGACAAGGACGCCCGGGCGCTGGCCGCCCTCGCCACCAGCGCCAAGCCCCGGGCCGAGAACCTGATGATCGTCGACCTGCTCCGCAACGACCTGGGGCGGGTGTGCAAACCGGGCAGCGTGTACGTCCCGCGGCTGATGAACACCGAGTCGTACGCCACCGTGCACCAGCTGGTGTCCACCGTGCGCGGGCGGCTGCGCCAGGACACCAGCACCGTGGACTGCGTACGGGCCTGCTTCCCGGGCGGCTCGATGACCGGCGCCCCCAAGCTGCGCACCATGGAGATCATCGACTCGCTGGAGACCGAGGCCCGCGGTGTGTACTCGGGTGCTCTCGGCTTCCTCAGCTGCAACGGCGCGGCCGACCTCAGCATCGTGATCCGCACCGCGGTGTTCACCGGCGGCCGGATGCACATCGGCGCGGGCGGCGCCATCGTCCTCGACTCCGATCCGGCCGAGGAGTACGAGGAGATGCTGCTGAAGACCGCGGCGACGATGCGCGCCTACGACGTCTCGGAACAGCGGCCCGCCGGTGAGCTGGACGACCTGCTGGTGGCGGCGGCCCCGTCGCTGCCGGACTCCCCCGCGAAGGAGCTGGAACGGTGACCGCCCTCTCGGATCTGTCCGACCTCCCGGGCCTCCCGGGCCTCCCGGGCCTCTCACATGGCTCGGAGTCCGCCCTCGTCGACCCGGTCCTCGGCCACTCGGGGCTCGCGTCGTCCGGCCCGTCGGTCTTCGTCCCGTCGGTGTCCGCCAACGTGGCCGCGCATCTGGCGGCGCTCGCCGACCGGTGCGGCTGGACGGCCCGGCCCGCCTTCCTGGAGGCGCACCGGGTCTGGACCCATGGCGAGGTCCACGACCGTGCCGCCCGCGCCGCCACCGTGCTGGCCGGGCGCGGGGTGGGCGCCGGGGACCGGGTGCTGATAGCGCTGCCCGACGGCATCATGTGGGTGGCCACCTTCCTGGCCGTCGCCCGGCTGGGGGCGGTGGCGGTGCTGGTCAACCCCGGGCTCACCGCCGACGACCACCGGCTCATGGCCGAGGACTCGCGGGCCGCGCTGTGTGTCTCGGGCCCCGGCCTCCAGGACCACTTCGACACCGCGCGCTGGCTCGGCGCCGACCAGCTGTCGGCGCTCACGGGCCCGGACGGCGTCGACGCCGCGGCCGCGGCGTGCGAAGCCGAGCCGGTGACGGCCGACGCCCCGCTGTACATCCAGTACACCTCGGGAACCACCGGCCGCCCGAAACCGGTGACCCACACCCATGGCCATGTGGCGGCGTACTACGACCTGGTGGGCCGGGACGTGCTGGACATCCGCCCGGACGACGTGACGTTCTCGGTGTCCAAGCTGTTCTACGCCTACGGGTTCGGGAACGCGTTCGTCTTCCCGCTGTTCTCGGGGTCGTCCGCGGTGCTGAGCGCGCAGCGTCCAGGCCCCGGCCTCACCGACGACCTGGTGGCCCGGCACCGGGTGACCCTGCTGTACTCGGTGCCGTCCGCGTACGCCGCCCTGGTGGACGAGCGCGGCACCGGGCACACACCGTGCTTCGCCTCGGTGCGCGCGGCCGTCAGCGCGGGCGAGAGCTTGCCCCGCGGGCTGGGGGAACGGGTCGCCGAAATGCTGGGCGCCCCGGTGCTGGAGCAGATCGGCTCCACCGAGGCGGGCCACGCCTTCTGCGCCAACACGGTCTGGGAGAACGCCCCCGGCACCCTGGGCCGCCCGGTGCCGCGCTACGAGCTGGAGCTGCGGGACGGCAAGGGCGCCGTGGTGGCCGCCGCCGAAGGCGAGGCGGCCGAGGGCGAGTTGTGGGTGCGTGGGCCGACGGTGGCCGCCACCCGCCCGGCCGGCGACGGCTGGCTCGCCACCCGGGACCGGGTCCGGCGCAACCCGGACGGCACGTACCAGCACCTGGGCCGGGTCGACGATCTGGAGATGGTCGGCGGGATCACCGTGTCCCCGCTGGAGGTCGAGGAGGTGCTGCGGCACCACCCGGACGTACGGGAGGTGGCGGTGGCCGCCGTCCCCGACAGCCGGGGCGCGACCCGGCTGCACGCCTTCGTGGTGCCGACCGCGCCGGTGGCCGGTGGCCGGACCGTCGACGAGCGGGCCCTGTCGGACGACCTGATCGCGCTGGCCCGCAAGCGGCTCGCCGCGTTCAAGGCGCCGCGCACGGTGCGGGTGGTGGCGTCCCTGCCCCGCACGCAGACCGGCAAGCTGCGCCGCCATGTCGTACGGACGGGCGCCTGGTGACAGTCCGTCTTCCCGCCGGACACCGTCCCGCCGCCCCCGCGCGCACCCTCTCGTGAACGATTCCGAACGGTAGGTACTGGATATGTTGGAGCGGCTACTCCCCGAGCGCGGGTTCTACCTCGGGCAGATGTTCCAGGAGGCCGCGGCCCGGTACGGCAGGGTCCGGGTGACGCTCGACCGGCCGCTGGACGTCGCACCGGACGCCGGTACGGACCTCGGGTACACCGATCTGGCGGATCTGGTCGACGATCTGGCCGCCCGGCTGTGGTCGGCGGGGGTGCGGCCGAGCGAGCATGTGGCGATCCACAAGAGCGACAACGTCGACATCGTGCTGCTGGCCTGCGCCGTCTCCCGGATCGGCGCGGTGCCCGCCCTGCTGTCGCCGTCGCTGGACGGCGGGGTGGCCGCGGTGCTGCTCGACCGGCTCCACGCGCCCTGGCTGATCACCGACCGGGCGGCGCTGGAATCCACCCTGAGCGGTCTGGACACCGGGCTCGCCCGCGGGGTGCTCACGGTGGACGAGGCGCCCGGCAACGGCAACGCCATCCCGCTCGCCGTGTACGCCGGGGTGCCGCGCCGCGCGCCCATCCGGCTGCACCCCCGCGAACCCTCGCTGATCACGCACAGCTCGGGCACCACCGGCATCCCCAAGCTGGCGGTGCACTGCGCGCACACCATGTGGAACCGGCTGGTACCGCAGCAGGCGCTCGGGCGGGCCACCCGCGGCGAGTCCGCCGCGCTGCACATGTCGTTCGTGCACTCCCGCTTCTACCATCTGCTGGGTGTGCTGCTGCACTTCGGCAGCCCGCTGCTGCTGCTCCTCGACCCCGACCCGGCCCACGCGGGCCCGCTGCTGGCCAAGTACCGGCCCGGGATCGTGGAGACCCACCCCAACACCTTCGTGCTGTGGGAGGACCTGACCGACGCGCCCGGGATGCCGCTGGCCAACGTACGGGCGTACGGCTCCACCTTCGACGCCATCCATCCGCGCACCGTGCAGCGGCTGCTCGGCGCGTCCCGCCGCCGGGACCCGCGGCTGGTGCAGCTGTACGGGCAGAGCGAGACCGGGCCGATCGCCTTCGGCTGGTACACCCGGCGCGGCGCGGACCGGGTGCAGGGGCGGCGGGTGGGCACCGGCATCCCCGGGTTCACCCGGATACGGGTGGTGGACGAGCGGGGCCGGACGTGTCCGCCGGGCAAGCCGGGGGCCATCGAGGCCCGTACCCGCGGCCGGATTCTCACCTATCTCGGCGCCCCCGACCAGTACGCCCAGCAGGTGGACCGCGGCTGGTGGCGGATGGGCGACATGGGCTACCGCGACCGCTGGGGCGCGCTGTACCTGCTCGACCGCGAGGTCGACCAGCACGCCACGGTCGACTCCAATCTGGAGGTCGAGGACGAGCTGCTGTCCCGGGTCGCCGAACTCCGCGAGGTGGTCATCGTCCACGGTCCCAGCCTGGAGCCGGTGCCGGTGGTGTGCACCCGCGGGGACCTGCCGCTGGACGCCGGACGCTGGCGTACGGCCACCTCGGACCTGCCGCCGCTGGCCGATCCGGTGCAGTGCCGCTTCGAGGACCTGCCCCGCACCGGCACCTGGAAGATCAAGCGGCTGGAGATCAGCCGGCTGCTGGCCGAGGGCGGGCTGCCCACGCTGTCCACCGTCCGGGCCCATGGCTGACCCGGCGGAGATCGCGCGGCCGGTCCTGGTGGTGGGTGCCGGGCCGGTCGGGATGACGGCGGCGCTCGCCCTGCGGGCCCGCGGACTGCCGGTCACCGTGCTGGAGTCGGGGGCGAAGGACCGGGTGCGGCCCGGGAGCCGGGCGCTGTTCGTGCACCGGCAGTCGCTGAAGCTGCTGGAGCGGGCCCGCCCCGGGCTCGGGCAGCGCGTCGCGGCGTACGGCACGACCTGGCGGACCCGGCGCACCCTCTACCGCGGGCGCCAGGTGTTCGCGCGGACCTATCCGGAGGCCGCGAACGGCGGCGGCGATGACAGGCTGCCCGCCTTCGCGAGCCTGCGCCAGGTGGACACCGAGCGCTTTCTGTTCGAGGCGTGCCTGGAGGCGGGCGTGGACTTCCGCTTCGACGCCGAGGTGACCGGGGTCGAGGCCACCGGCACCGGGGTGACGGTGACGGCGGCGGACGGCGACAGCTGGACGGCCGGGCACGCGATCGCCGCCGACGGCGCCCGCTCCGGGGTGCGCCGGGCGCTGAACATCCCGCTGGAGGGCACCCGTTCCGACGGCTATCACGTGGTGGTGGACGTGGCGGACCCGGCGGGCGGGGAGATGTCGTTCGAGCGGGTCTTCCACTACGAGCACCCCGCCGCCGGCGGCCGCACCGTGCTGCGGGTGCCGTTCACCGGCGGCTTCCAGATCGACTTGCAGTGCCGGGCGGACGACCCGCCGGGTACGTACGACACCGAGCAGGCGGTGCGCCGCTGGCTGCCCCGGCTGGTGGGCGCGGACTGCGCCCACCATGTGCTGTGGGTGTCCCGGTACCACTTCCTGCGCAAGGTGGCCGCGTCGTTCACCGATCCGGCGGGCCGGGTGCTGCTGACGGGCGAGGCGGCGCATCTGTTCCCGCCCTTCGGGGCGCGCGGGATGAACAGCGGGATCGCGGACGCGGTCGCGGCGGCCGACGCGATTTCGACGGCATGCTCCGACCCCACGCGGGCACCCGTGGCCATCGGCGAGTTCGCTTCCACCCGTCGCCGTGCCGCGCTGTTCAACAGCGTGGCCGCGGGGGCGGCCCTGGACCATATGCGGCCCCGCCGCTGGGGGCGGATGACCCAGCGCGCGGCGGCCACGCTGGCCCCGGTGGTCCCCCGGTGCGGTGCGTGGCTGGAGCACGCCCCGTACGGCCCCCGCGGCGGCCCGAAGGCCGACGCGGCGCGGAAGTACTGACGGTGGAGGGAACGAACGCGTGAACACGGATACGGACACGGCCAGGGACACGAACACGGGCACGGACCGGGTCGCGACGGCCCGGGACACCGGCCGGGGGAAGCCGTCGGAGCAGCAGCAGTGGACGCTGATGTGGCGCGAGGACGGCGGGCTGATGCCGTCGCGCCCGGTGCCCGACAGCGCGCTGCTGGCCGCCGACTCCTGGCTGGTCGACGAGGGGCGGGCGCGGGCGCTGGGCCACCACCACCGGCGGTTCGCCGCCGCGTGCGCCGAGGCGACGGGCGACTCCCCGGCCCGGATCGAGAGCTTCTGGCAGGACGCGGTGGCGGCGCTGCCACGCACCGGCCGCTGGTTCCCCCGGGTCGAACTGGCCGGTCCGGAGCCCGCCCGGCTCTACTTACGGATACGGCCCGCACCGCCCCGGACGGCCGATGTGGCCGTCTGTCTGACCGAGGAGTTCGACCCGCGCATCCATCCGCGCCGCAAGGGACCGGATCTGTCCCTGCTGGCGCATCTGCGCCACCGGGCCGCCCAGCGCGGCGCGCAGGAGCTGTTGCTCACCACCCCCTCCGGTCTGGTGCTGGAGGGGACGACGGCGAACGTCCTGTGGTGGGAGGACGACGTCCTGTGCCTGCCGCCGCCGGACCTGCCGCTGCTGGCGGGCGTCACCACGACCCTGATCCAGGAGCACGCGGCGGAGCTGGGCGTCCGTACCGAACACCGCCGGTGTCCCGTCCAGGAGCTGGACGGGCGCGAGGTGTGGCTGGTCAACGCGTTGCACGGGATACGTCCCGTGGCCGCGTGGCTCGGCCGTCCGCTGCGCGCGGGACCGGCCCTGCGCGCCGCTTCCTGGCAGAGCTGGCTCGACAGCTGTGCCGATGTCCTCATGCCGACGAACGGAGTTCACCCATGACCGCGACCGCACCCGGCCCCCGGACCACCACCGCCCGGCTGGAGCTGAAGAAGCTGGCCCCCAAGGTGTCCGCCGCGATGGGTGCCCTGCACGCGGCGGCCGTCGAGGCGGCGCAGGAGGCGAAGGTCGAGCCCGAGCTGCTCGAACTGGTCAGAATCCGCGCCTCCCAGCTCAACGGCTGCGCGTTCTGCCTGGACATGCACACCAAGGACGCCCGGGCCCAGGGCGAGACCGAGCAGCGCATCTACGCCCTGAACGCCTGGCGGGAGACCCCGTTCTTCACCGAGCGCGAGCGGGCCGCGCTCGCCCTGACCGAGGCCGTCACCGATGTGAGCGACGGCCACGTCCCGGACGAGGTCCACCGGGCCGCGTCCGAGGTGTTCGACGAACCGCAGATGGCGGCCTTGATCTGGGCCGCGGTCGTCATCAACGCGTACAACCGCACGGCGATCAGCGCCCGGATGGTGCCCGGCGCGTATCAGCCCGCTCCTCGCACCTGACCCACTGCCCGTCGCGTGGCGCGCCATGGGGCACCCCCGGCGCATGGCGCGCCGCGCGACGACGTCAGCACTCGCTGGAGGCCTTGAGACCATGAACACCCACGGACCGCGGGGCGCTTTCGGACCCCATCCGCCCCTGCTGGGCCGTCCGGCCAGGGGGCGCAACCCGTTGCGCAGGCGGACTGACCGGGTCCAGTCCTGGTGCACCGTGCTCTTTCTGCTGGTCCTCGCGATCGGCCTGCCGATGGCCGCGGTCGGCGCGGGGAACGCCGCGTACGCGTCGCAGATGCGCGTCGTGCACGACCAGGCCGCGGCGCGGCACCAGGTCACCGCGCGGCTCGCCGAGTCCCCGCAGGGCGGGCCGGGCCAGTCGGAGGCCACCGAGCTGAGGATGGCGAAGGTCAGCTGGACCGGCGGGGACGGCGCCCGGCACATCGGTGTGGCCACGGTGCCCGGCCGTGCGGACTCGGGTACGGAGGTACGGGTGTGGGTGGGCTCGGACGGGGATCTCGCCCAGCCGCCCACTTCCGCCTCGACCGCGCGGACGATGGGCTGGTTCACCGGCATGCTGACCGCCGCGGTGGTGGCCGGGGCGGCGTTCGCGGGGCGGGCCCGGGTCCGGTACGTGCTGGACCGGCGCCGGTACGCGAGCTGGGACACGGAGTGGAAGGCGGTGGAACCCGCGTGGTCCGGCCGGAACCGTCGCTGAACGGTTAATCACCGGGCGGCCGGGACGCGGCGGCGCCGACGTCCTCGGCCGCCTTGGCGAGCAGGTCGAGCATGGCCAGCTCCGCGCCCGGTGCGTCCCGGTCGCGGACCGCGTCCAGCACCCGGCGGTGGCTGGGCACCGGGTCGTCGGCGTCCCCGTGGGCGTGCACCAGCCGGTCGCGCTCGCGCAGCCCGGGCTCCAGGATCAGCTCGAACCGGGCGAGGAGTTCGTTGCCGGTGGCGGCGAGCAGCGCCCGGTGGAAGGCGGCGTCGGCGTCGGCCTCGGCGGCCAGGTCGCCCCGGGCGCGTTCCATCGCGGTCAGCGCCTCGTCCAGGGCGGTCAGGTCGGCGTCGGTGCGGCGCAGCGCGGCGCGGTGGGCGGCGGCGGGTTCCACGACGGAGCGCACATCGGTGAGGTCGCGCATCAGCCGCTCGCCGTCGCCGCCCGCCATGCGCCAGCGGATCACATCGGCGTCCAGGAGGTTCCAGGCGGAGCGGGGGCGGACGTAGGTGCCGCGCTTCTGCCGGGCGTCGATGAGCCCCTTGCCCGCCAGGACCTTCAGGGATTCGCGCATCACGGTGAGGCTGACGTCCAGTTCGTCGCCGAGGGCCCGCACGTCCAGGGTGTCGCCCTCGGCCCAGTGGCCGCCGACGATGCGGGCGCCCAGCCGCTGGACCACCTGGCCGTGCACACCGCGGCCGGAGTAGGACGCCATGGGGTTTCTCCTCGGGGAAAGGGGCGTTGGGCATTATTTATGAATACATCTTGACACCCCCCAGGCCCGCCCGGACGATGAACCGACCTCACCGACGAGCACGCCGACCGCGGGGAGCCCCCTGTGACGCAGTCGCCGCACGCCCATCTCCCGGCCACTCTGACCATCTCGCTGTGGGACTTCAGCTGGTACACCCGTACCGGCCCGGGCGAGCCCTTCGCCGATCTGGACCGTGCCTTCGAGGACGCCGTCGCCCGCGGCTACAACACGGTACGCGTCTGCGCGATGCCGTATCTGCTCTTCGGCTCGGGACTGGACACCACCCGGCTGCGGCTGCGCCCGCTGGGCGGCGACTACGGGCAGCGGATGCGCTGGTACGACGTGGGCTCGGTCGCCGAGATCGACGGACTCGCCCAGCTGCGGGCGCTGTTCGAGGCGGCCCTGCGGCACGACTGCTACGTCATCCTCTCCAGCTGGGAGTACCAGCAGAGCCCGTCGTTCGCCGAGGACCGCGCCTGGTTCGACGCCCTGATGGCGGTCGATCCCGAGCGGCGCGCCGAGGCGCTCGCGGACGCGCTGGCCGATCTGATCGACTTCCTCGTCGTGCACGGGCTGGACGACCGGATCGCCTTCACCGAGCTGCACAACGAGGTGCAGGGGACCCGGCTCACCGACGGGCTGCGGGGCGAGGACCGGGTCGTCGCGCTGCGCCCGCGGCTGGAGCGCGGTCTCGCCCGGTTCAGGGAGCGCCACCCGAACCGTCCGGTCACCGTCAACTACGCCATGGTGCCGGTCGGTTCGCTGCGCGGGGTGCCCCGCGACATCGACGTCGCCGTCTTCCATCCGTACGTCTACGGCGTGCTCGGCGAGCTGATCGACACCTTCGCGATCCGCGACCGCGCCCGGCCCTTCCCCCAGCCGCGGGCCCGCCGGGAACTGCTGCGCCCCGGCGCGCCCGATCTGGCGGACTGGGTGCCGCCGGAGCGCGACCGGTGGCGGCTGGCGGCCACCACGGTCGGGCCACGGGAGATCTACGTCCACGACTGGTGCGATCCGGCCAAGTGGGACGCCTGGCTGTACGAGCGGTACGCCACCCACCGGCTGGCGATGGAGCAGAAGCTGACCACCTGGATCGACGCCGCCGCGGACTGGGCGGCGGAGACGGGCGTGCCGCTGGTCTTCGGCGAGGGCTGGATCGGCTACACGCCGCTGCACGGCACGTTCGAGGAGGGCCCGGTGGGGGCCGCGTTCTGCCGCCGCGCCGTGGCCGAGGCGGCGCGGGTCGGGGCGTGGGGCGCGGTGGTGTGTTCCAACGCCGCGCCGCAGCACCCGATGTGGCAGGACATCGCGCTCCAGCGGGAGTGCAACGCCGTACTGCGCGGCTGAGCGCACATTCACCTGCCGGTACGCCCGGACGCGGTCACCACTCGGCGAACGAGCCGTCCGCGTGGCGCCAGATCGGGCCGCGCCAGTCGGGGGTGGTCCCGTCCGCGGCGCGTACGGCCCGCTCGTCGACCTCGATGCCGAGCCCGGGGGCGGTCGGCCGGTTGATGTGGCCGTCGTGGAAGCGGAACACCTCGGGGTCGACGACGTAGTCGAGGACTTCGGCGCCGTCGTTGTAGTGGATACCGATGCTCTGTTCCTGGATCAGGAAGTTGGGGGTCGCGAAGGCGATCTGCAGGCTCGCGGCGAGCGAGACCGGGCCGAGCGGGCAGTGCGGGGCGAGGGGGATGTCGAAGACCTCGGCGAGCGAGGCGATGCGCCGCACCTCGGAGATGCCCCCGGCGTGCGAGAGGTCGGGCTGCAGCACGGCGACCCCGGCCCGCAGCGCGGGCAGCGCGTCGGTGCGCGAGTAGAGCCGTTCCCCGGTGGCGATGGGGACGGGCGAGGCGGCGACGAGGTCACCGAGCAGATGGGTGTACTCGGGAAGGACCGGCTCCTCGGCGAACAGCGGGTTGTACGGGGCCAGATGGGGCAGCGTCCGGCGGGCGCCCGCGGCGGTGAAGCGGCCGTGGAAGTCGACCGCGAAGTCCCGGTCCGGCCCCAGGGCCTCGCGCGCGGCGGCGGCGCGGGCCACGACGTCGTCGATGTCGGAGACGGTGGGCAGCCGGTTCATCCGCCCGGAGGCGTTCATCTTGACCGCGGTGAATCCCGCCTCGACCTGGGCGGCGACCGCCTCGCCGATCGCGCTCGGCTCATCGCCGCCGACCCAGCTGTAGGCGCGGACCCGGTCCCGCACCGGGCCGCCGAGCAGGACGTGTACGGGCACACCGAGGGTCTTGCCCGCGATGTCCCACAGCGCCTGGTCGAGCCCGGCGACGGCGCTGGAGAGCACCGGGCCGCCCCGGTAGAAGGAGCCCTTGGTCATGAGCTGCCAGTGGTCCTCGATCCGGCTGGGGTCCTTGCCGACGAGGAGTTCGGACAGCTCGTGGACGGCGGTGCGGACGGTGGCGGCGCGGCCCTCGACCACCGGCTCGCCCCAGCCGACGACGCCCTCGTCGGTCTCCACGCGGCACAGCAGCCAGCGCGGCGGGACGGCGAAGGTCTCCACACGGGTGATGATCACAGGTTGCTCCTCAGGAACTGGTTTTCAGCACGCTCCACCCGCCGTCGACCACCAGCGAGGCGCCGGTGACGAACGAGGCATCGCCGCCGAGCAGGAAGGCGATGGCCCCGGCCACCTCCTCCGGGCGGCCGAGGCGGCGGGCGGCGGTCTGCTCGGCGCTCTTGCGCCGGTCCTCCTCGCTGATCCCCGCCCAGGCGCGGGTGAGGACGGGGCCCGGCAGCACGGCGTTGACCCGCACCCCGGGGCCGTACTCGACCGCCAGCTGACGGGTCAGCCCGGTGAGCCCGGCCTTCCCCGCCGCGTAGGCGGGGCGGCCGGGGAGTCCGACGAGGGCGTGCACGGACGACACCAGGACCGCGCTCCCCCGGGTGGCCCGCAGGCCGGGGAGGCAGGCCCGGAAGCCGAGGAAGGCGGCGGTGAGGCCGACCGACAGCTGCCGGTTCCACTCGTCGAGTCCGATCTCGTCGGCGGGCCCGATCCGCACCGCGCTCGCGTTGCCGACCAGCCCGGACACCGGCCCGTAGGCCTCGGTCGCGGTACGCACCGCCACGTCCCAGGAGGCCTCGTCGGCCACGTCGCAGTACTGGAAGACGGCGGCGCCGCCCTCGTCGCGGATCTCCCGGGCGACCGCCTCGCCCTCCTCGCGCAGCACATCGGCGATCAGCACCCCGGCGCCGTCCGCGGCCAGCCGGCGGGCGGTGGCCGCGCCGATGCCGCCCGCGGCGCCGGTGACGATCACGCAACCGGACCCCGGAGCGGCCTGAGCGGGCCCCGGAGCGGACCCCTGAGCGGAAGAAGAAGGCTTCACGGCCGATATTAAATATGAATTAATGATCGACGCCAAGGGGGCGTCCGAGTCCGGCGGAGTAAAATTCGCTGCACGTGCCGATACGAGGCGAGAGCGCATGCAATGGGCGACAGCACCTACCGCGGATGGCCCCACCACCTCCCCGACCTGGTCTCGGAGGCCGCTCTCGTGGTCGACGAGCGGGGCGTGCTGACCGGCTGGAGCCTGGGCGCGCAAAATCTCCTCGGATACCGGGCCGAGGACGTGGTCGGACACCCGGTGGCCGAGCTGTTCGCCCCCGGCGGCCCGGAGCCGCCCCGCGTCGACGCGTACACCGCCGCCGGAGGCCGCCCCGCGGTGCTGCGCCACCGCGACGGCGAGGAGATCCGCACCGTCCTGTGGGCCCAGCCGTGGTCCCCGGGCGACGGGCGCCCCCACTGGCTGCTGGAGGCCACCCGTGAGGCGTCGGTGCGGCGCCAGGACATCGGCCGCGCACTCCTGGACGGACTGGGCCTGGCGGCACCCGTCGCCATGAGCGTCTACGACGACCAGTGCCGTTGTCTGATGCAGAACGCCGCGCTGCGCCGGCTGAGCGGCGTCCGGGACGAGGAGCGCCTGGGGCGCACCCTGGGCGAGACGGTCTCGCGGGTGGACACCTCCGGAATCGAGGCGATGCAAACCCAGGTACTCCGCCAGGGCGTCGCGGTCGCCGACATCGAGATCCGGGGCCGGGTGCCCTCCGACCCGGGCCGGGAGCGCGTCTGGTCCAACTCGGTCTTCCCGCTCAAGGACCGCTCCGGCCAGGTGTTCGCCGTCTGCCACGCGGTGCTCGACATCACCGAACGGCACCGCGCCCGGGAGCGGCTCGCGGTGCTGAACGACGCCAGCGCCCGCATCGGCTCCACCCTCGACCTGCTGCACACCGCCCAGGAACTGGCGGACGTGGCGGTGCCCCGGCTCGCGGACTTCGCCTGCATCGACCTCATCGACTCGGTCTTCGAGGGCGAGGAGCCGCCCACCGGGGCGGTGGCGCGCGAGAGCGTGTTCCGGCGCGCCGCGCACCAGTCCATCGTGCCCGGCATCCCCGAGGCGGTGGCCGACGTGGAGGACGTGGACGTCCACGCGTCCGCCCCGGACTCCCCCTTCGCCCGTGCCCTGGCCACCGGCACCTCCGTCCTGGAATCGGTGAACGGCCCCGGAGCGGTCCCCGGCTGGCTCGCCGACGATCCGAAACGGGCCGAGGGCATCAAGCGGTGGGGCATCCACTCCTGGATGGTGGTGCCGGTCCGGGCACGCGGCAGCACCCTCGGAGTGGCGGTGTTCCTGCGGCGGCAGCGCACCGACCCCTTCGAACAGGACGATCTGCTGCTCGCCGACGAGATCGTGGCCCGCGCCGCGGTCTGCGTCGACAACGCCCGCCGCTACACCCGCGAACGCGGCACCGCCCTCGCCCTCCAGCGCAGCCTGCTCCCCCAGCGGATGCCCACCCAGGCGGCGGTGGAGGCCCGGTCGCGCTACCTGCCCGCCGGCAGCCGGCTGGGGGTGGGCGGCGACTGGTTCGATGTGATCCCGCTGTCCGGCGCCCGGGTGGCGCTCGTCGTGGGGGACGTGGTCGGCCACGGGATGAAGGCCGCCGTCACCATGGGGCGGCTGCGCACCGCCGTCCGCACCCTGGCCGATCTCGACCTTCCGCCCGATGAACTGCTGGCCCATGTCGACGACCAGGTGCGGCGGCTGGTCGCCGAACAGGCCGACGAGAACCAGGAGTCCGGCGATGCCACCGGCCCCGCGGCCGGTTTCTCGTCCGAACCGGCCATCGACGCCTGGGCCTTCGGCGCCACCTGCGTGTACGCGGTCTATGACCCCATCACCCGGCATCTCACCTTCGCCCGGGCGGGCCACCCCCCGCCCGCCGTCGTCACCCCCGGCGGCCGTGCCTCGTTCCTGGACTCGCCGAACGGGCCGCCGCTGGGCGTGGGCGGGCTGCCGTTCGAGGCCACCGAGGTGGAGCTGCCCGACCGCAGCCTGCTCGTGCTCTACACCGACGGCCTGGTGGAGTCGCGCGACGACGACATCGACGCCGGGCTCGACCGGCTGCGCCGCGCCCTGGACGACGGCTGCCGCGATCTGTCACTGGACGCGGTGTGCGACACCGTCGTCTCCCGGCTGATCCCGGGCCATCCGTCCGACGACGTGGCGCTGCTGGTGGCCCGTACCCGGGCGCTGAGCGACGACCGCTGCGCCGCCTGGGACCTGCCCGCCGAGCCCGAAGTCGTCGCCCTGGCCCGGGCCCAGGTGGCGCGCCAGCTGTCACGGTGGCAGCTGGGCCATCTCGTGGCCACCACCCAGGTCGTGGTCACCGAGCTGCTCACCAACGCGATCGTGCACGCCCGCAGCCCGATCCAACTGCGGCTGGTCAGAAACCAGTCGCTGATCTGCGAGGTCTCCGACAGCAGCGCGGCGGCGCCGCATCTGCGCCGGGCCGGACGGATGGACGAGGGCGGCCGCGGCCTGTTCCTCATCGCCCAGCTCAGCCAGCGCTGGGGCACCCGCTACTCCGGCGACCGCAAGACCATCTGGGCCGAGCAGCCACTGAACGGCCCGCGCCGGTAGCCCCTCCGGTGCTCCTGTGGCCCGGTACTTCCGGTACATACCCGCCCCGGGCGGGTACGGGTTGCGGATGTGAGCGCTTCTCTCCCCGGTCCGGCCGTGCGCCGCGCCCTGCTGGCGGGTTCGGTCGGCAATTTCATCGAGTGGTACGAGTTCGGTGTCTACGGCTTCTTCGCGACGGTCATCGCCACGAACTTCTTCACCCCCGAGGGCGGCAGCGAGATCGAGGGCCTGGTCAGGACCTATGCCTCGTTCGGGCTCGCGTTCTTCTTCCGGCCCCTGGGCGCCGCCGTCTTCGGCCGCACCGGCGACCGGATCGGACGGCGCCCGACCCTGATCCTGGTGCTCGCGCTGATGACGGGCGCCACCACGCTCATCGGCCTGCTGCCCACGTACGACACGGTGGGCGCCGCCGCCCCGTGGCTGCTCACCCTGGCGCGGATTCTGCAGGGGCTCTCCGCGGGCGGGGAGTTCGGCGGCACGGTGTCGGTCATGACGGAGTTCGCTCCGCCGGGGCGCCGCGGGCTGTACGGGGCGTGGCAGTCGTTCACCGTCGCGCTGGGGCTGCTCGCCGGGGCCGGGACCGCCGCCGTCCTGGCCACCGCGCTGAGCGAGGAGGCGCTGAACGACTGGGGCTGGCGGGTGCCGTTCCTGCTGGCCCTGCCGATCGGGCTGACCGCGCTGTGGCTGCGGCTGAGACTTGAGGAGACCCCGTCGTTCCGCAGGACGCACGTGGACACGGGCGCCACGGGCGCCACGGGGACGGCGGGCGCGGCGGCCCTCCCGGTCGCCTCCCGCCGCGAGCTGGCCCGCGCCATCGGCCTGGGCGCCGGGCGCGTCATGGGCTGGGCGGCGGCCGGGTACACGTTCCTGGTCGTCATGCCCTCGTATCTGCAGGCCACTCTGGACGCGAGCTTTCAGCAGGCGCTGGTCGCCACCGTGGTGGCCAACGCAGGTTTCGCGGCCGCCATTCTCCCGGCGGGGCTGCTCAGCGACCGGATCGGACGGCGCCCGGTCATGCTGACCGGTGCCGCCCTGGTGACCGTGCTCGCCTTCCCGCTGCTCAACATCCTTCAGAATCCGGCCAGTTCGGCCCTCGTCCGGGGCGTGGCCGTCCTGGTGGCGGGCGCGGTGGTCGGGCTGATGGCGGGTCCGGGACCGGCGATGCTCGCCGAGATGTTCCCGACCCGGGTCCGGTACACCGGGCTCGGGCTGGCGTACGCGCTGTCGAACGCCGTGTTCTCGGGGTGCGCCGGGCTGATCATCACCGAGGCGATCAAACGGACCGGCGATGCGGACATCCCCGCGTACTACGTGGCGGCGACCGGCGCTCTCAGCCTGATCGCCCTGGCCACCCTGCGCGGCGACACCCACCGGGGCACGCTGCGGGAGGAGGAGCCGCACCCGCCCCGGGACGAGACCGAGGAGGAGACCCCATGCGCGTGATCGGACTCATGTCGGGCACATCCCATGACGCGGTGGACGCGGCGGCCGCCGATCTGGCCCTCGACGGCGACACGCTGGTGCTCGCCCCGCTGGGCCTGATCGGCGCCGCCTATCCGGACACGTTACGCGCGGCCCTGAGCGCCGCGCTGCCACCGGCGGCGACCACCATGGCGGATGTGTGCGCGCTCGACACCCGTATCGGCCAGGCGTTCGCCCGGCTCGCCGTCCGCGCCGACCGGGAGCTGTGCGACGGACGGGCCGATCTGATCAGCTCGCACGGCCAGACCGTGTACCACTGGGCCGAGTACGGCCGGGTGCATGGCACGCTGCAACTCGGCCAGCCCGCCTGGATCGCCGAGGCCACCGGCGTCCCGGTCGTCTCCGACCTGCGCAGCCGGGACGTGGCCGCGGGCGGCCAGGGCGCCCCGCTGGTCAGCCTGGTCGACACGCTGTGGCTGCGCGGGCGGCCCGGGGTGTGCGCCGCCCTGAACCTGGGCGGCATCGCCAACCTCACCGTGGTCCCCCGGGCCGGTGAGCCGCGAGCCTTCGACACCGGCCCCGCGAACGCCCTCATCGACGCGGCGGTACGGGATCTGACGGACGGACGGCTCGACCACGACGCGGACGGCGCCCTCGGCGCACGCGGCACTCTCCACCCCGGGCTGCTGGAACGGCTGCTGGCCGAGCCGTACTACGCGCTCTCCCCGCCCAAGACGACCGGCAAGGAACTGTTCCATCTGCCCTATCTGCGGACCGCGCTGGCGGCCACCGGCCCGGTCGACGGCCACGACGTCATCGCCACCGTCACCGAGCTGACCGCCCGCACCGTGGCCGACGCGGCGCGCTCCGTCCACGCCACCGAGGTGATCGCCTCCGGCGGCGGCACCCGCAACCCCGCTCTGATGGCCGCGCTGCGCCGCACGCTCGGCAGCATCGCCCTGCGGGTCTCCGACGACCTCGGGCTTCCGGCGGCGGCCAAGGAGGCGTACGCCTTCGCCGTCCTGGGCTTCCTGACCGCCCACGGCCTGGTGGGCACGGTTCCGAGCTGCACCGGCGCCCGGCACCCCCGCGTCCTGGGCTCGATCACCCCGGGACGGCGGCCGCTCGCCCTGCCGCCGCCGGACCTCCCGGCGCCGTCCCGGCTGGAGATCTTCCCCCGGTGAGCCGGTTCCTCAGCCGCCTCGTCGGCACCGGAGGAAGATCTGTTCCTCGGGCGGGACGTCCGAGGAGGCCGGTGCGTAGCTGTAGGACGCCTCGTCGACGATCTCGAAGCGGGCCGCCTCGATCACCCCGCGCAGATCGTCCCGCAGATAGCCGGTGACCCGGATGGTGGAGCGGAGGAACGGGATCGAGAAGTCGTCCACGTCGGCCTCCACCATCGACAGGGCGAACAGCCCGCCGGGGGACAGCAGGCGACGGATGGTGCCCAGCGCGAGCGGGATCTCGGCACGGGGCAGCATCAGCAGCGAGAAGAACGCCGTGACCGCGTCGAACCGGCCCAGATCGGCCGGGCCTCCGGGGCGCAGATCGGCGATGTCCAGCTGGTGGAAGTCGGCGCCGGGGACATAGGACCGGGCGAGCCGCACCATTCCGGCGGACAGGTCGACTCCGGTGACCCGGAGCCCGGCGCCGGTCAGCTGGCGCGCGGTGGGGAGCCCGGTGCCGCAGCCCAGATCGAGCACCCGGGAGCCGGGCGGGAGCAGCCCGACGAGCCACTCGCCGGCGGCGAGCTGGCCCTCCTTGTGCGGGAACGCCTCGTCGTAGCGGTCGCCTATGGCGTCGAAGGCCTCGGCCTGACCGGTGCGGTCGAGCCGTATGTTCCGGTAGCCGGTGTCGCCGGTCCCCTTGCTCACGGACACCTCCCCGGGTTTCTCCACGTCACCCCACGTCACCCCCATTGTCCTCGTATTCCGGGTCGGCGCCATGGCCGGAGCACACCTTCCGGGACGTACCTTCCGGGGCTCACCCTCCGGCGCTCACCTTCCGGGGCGGTCAGCCGGTGCTTCCCTTCGGCTTCTCCTCGTCCACGATCTCCGCGTCCACGACCTCGTCGGCGTCCGCGTGTGCCCCGCCCTGGCCTCCGTCGCCGCCCCCGCCCCCGTCCGGGGTCCCCGGCTGCTGCTGCGCCTGGGCGTAGAGGGCGGTGCCGATCTTCTGCCCGACGGCGGCGGTCTTGTCGGTGGCGTTCCGGATCGCGGTGGTGTCCTCGCCCTTCAGGGCCTCCTTCAGCTCCGCGACCGCCGTCTCGGCCTCCTCCCGGACGTCCTGCGGCACCTTCCCGGGCTGGTCGCGCAGCAGCTTCTCGGTCTGGTAGACGAGGGTTTCGGCCTGGTTGCGGGTCTCGGCGGCCTCGCGGCGCCGGTGGTCCTCCTCCGCGTAACTCTCGGCCTCCCGCATCATGCGGTCGATGTCGTCCTTCGGCAGCGCCGAGCCGCCGGTCACGGTCATCCGCTGCTCCGTGCCGGTGCCCAGGTCCTTGGCGGAGACGTGCATGATGCCGTTCGCGTCGATGTCGAAGGCCACCTCGATCTGCGGCACCCCGCGCGGCGCGGGCGGCAGCCCCGTCAGCTCGAACATCCCGAGCTTCTTGTTGTACGCGGCGATCTCGCGCTCGCCCTGGAACACCTGGATCTGCACCGAAGGCTGGTTGTCCTCGGCGGTGGTGAAGACCTCCGAGCGCTTGGTGGGGATCGTGGTGTTGCGCTCGATCAGCTTGGTCATGATGCCGCCCTTGGTCTCGATGCCGAGGGACAGCGGGGTGACGTCCAGCAGCAGGACGTCCTTGACCTCGCCCTTGAGCACACCGGCCTGGAGGGACGCGCCGATGGCCACGACCTCGTCCGGGTTGACTCCCTTGTGCGGCTCCTTGCCGGTCAGCTCCTTGACCAGGCCGGACACCGCGGGCATCCGGGTCGAACCGCCGACCATGATCACGTGGTCGATGTCGGAGGTCTTGACCCCGGCGTCCTTGATCGCCTGGTGGAAGGGGGCCTTGCAGCGCTCCAGCAGGTCCGCGGTCAGCTGCTGGAACTGCGAGCGGCTGAGCTTCTCGTCCAGGTGCAGCGGGCCCTCGGCGGACGCGGTGATGTAGGGCAGGTTGATGGTGGTCTCGGTGGCCGCGGACAGCTCGATCTTGGCCTTCTCGGCGGCCTCGCGCAGCCGCTGCACCGCCATCTTGTCCTTGGCCAGGTCGACCCCGTAGGCATTCTTGAACTGCTTCACCAGGTGGTCGACGACGCGCTGATCCCAGTCGTCGCCGCCGAGGTGGGTGTCGCCGTTGGTGGCCTTGACCTCGACGACCCCCTCGCCGATCTCCAGCAGCGAGACGTCGAAGGTGCCGCCACCGAGGTCGAAGACCAGGATGCGCTGGTCGTTCTCCCGGTCCAGCCCATAGGCGAGGGCGGCCGCCGTGGGCTCGTTGATGATCCGCAGCACCTTCAGCCCGGCGATCTCGCCCGCCTCCTTGGTGGCGGTGCGCTGACTGTCGTTGAAGTACGCGGGGACGGTGATGACGGCGTCCGTGACGTCCTCGCCGAGGTAGGCCTCCGCGTCGCGCTTGAGCTTCTGCAGCACCCGCGCGGAGATCTCCTGGGCGGTGTACCGCTTGCCGTCCACATCGCCCGTGGCCGGGAAGCGCCACCGCTCCTCCCCCACGTGGCGCTTGACCGACCGGGCGGTGCGGTCCACGTTGGTCACGGCCTGGCGCTTGGCCACCTCACCGACCAGCACCTCCCCGTTCTTCGCGAAGGCGACCACCGAGGGGGTGGTCCGGGCGCCTTCGGTGTTGGTGACGACGGTGGGCTCACCGCCTTCGAGGACCGAGACCACGGAGTTCGTCGTCCCCAGGTCGATACCGACTGCGCGGGTCATGTCGAACCACCTCCCGATACGCCTCCCAGTATCCCAAAAGACGCGGTATGGGGCGGCGGGGCGGAATCAGTCCCCGAGGTGGTCGACCTCGCGCATCCGGTTCGTCGCGTCGAGGGCGGCGACCTTGTAGGACTCGGCGAAGGTCGGATAGTTGAACACCGCGTCCACCAGATAGTCGACGGTGCCGCCGCAGCCCATCACCGCCTGGCCGATGTGGATCAGCTCGGTCGCGCCGGTGCCGAAGCAGTGCACCCCGAGCAGCCGCCGGTCCTCCGGGGACACCAGCAGCTTCAGCATGCCGTGCCCGTCGCCGACGATCTGGCCGCGGGCCAGCTCGCGGTAGCGCGAGACCCCGACCTCGAACGGCACCCTGGCGTCCGTCAGCTGGTCCTCGGTCCGGCCGATGAAGCTGATCTCGGGGATGGAGTAGATCCCGATGGGCTGAAGATCGTGGATCGGGTTCACCGGCTCGTCGCACGCGTGGTACGCCGCGCTGCGGCCCTGCTCCATGGAGGTCGCGGCCAGCGCCGGGAACCCGATGACATCGCCCACCGCGTAGATGTGCGGCACGGCCGTACGGTAGTGCTCGTCCACCGTGATCCGGCCACGCCGGTCGGCGGCGAGCCCCGCCCTGGCGAGGTCCAGCTCCTCGGTGAGCCCCTGCCGCCCCGCGGAGTACATCACCGCGTCGGCCGGGATCTTCTTCCCGCTCTCCAGCACGGTCAGAGTGCCGCGCTCATGCCGCTCCACCGCCGCGACCGTCTCGCCGAAGCGGAAGGTGACGGCGAGGTCCCGCAGCCGGTACCGGAGCGCCTCGACGATCTCGACGTCGCAGAAGTCCAGCATGCCGTCGCGCTGCTCGACCACGGTGACCTTGCTGCCCAGCGCGGCGAACATCGAGGCGTACTCGATGCCGATCACCCCGGCCCCCACGATGACCATGGAACGCGGCACCCGCTCCATGCTCAGGACGCTGTCGGAGTCCATCACCGTGCGCTCGTCGAACTCCACGCTCGCCGGGCGGGCCGGGCGGGTGCCGGTGGCGATCACGATGTGCCGCGCGGTCAGCAGCTGTTCCTGGCCGGAGGTGTCCGTCACGGCCACGGTGTGGTCGTCCACGAACCGTCCGGTGCCGGAGAAGAGCGCGACCCGGTTGCGGGAGAGCTGATTGCGGACGACATCCACCTCGCGGCCCACCACATGCCGGGTGCGCGCCGTCAGATCCGCGACCGTGATCTCGTCCTTGAGCCGGTAGCTCTGGCCGTACAGATCCCGCTGGGTCAGCCCGGTGAGGTAGAGCACCGCCTCGCGCAGCGTCTTGGACGGCACGGTCCCGGTGTGCAGGGACACCCCGCCCACCATCTCCGGCCGGTCGACGACGGCGACCCGGCGGCCGAGTTTGGCCGCCGCGATGGCGGCCTTCTGACCGCCCGGGCCTGATCCGATGACAAGCATGTCGAAGTCGGTCACGGCTGGAGTCTGTCACCCGGACCCGCCCGCCGGAAGGGCGTTCCACCGCTCAACGTCCCCGACTCGACGCCCACTTGAGGTGGGTGACGTCCCGGGCCGGTGGGGTGAGGGACACCAGGAGGACCAGCGCGACCAGCCCGGTCGGCAGGGCGGGCGCGGCCGGGGCCGCGTGGGTGACCAGCAGTGCGCCGAGCGCCGCGCCCGCGACGAGGGCGGCGAGCAGCGCCGCGCTGACCCAGCGCACCCGGCCGTCGCGGGCCACGTCGACCAGCAGACCGGTCAGGGTGCCGGTGAGGTAGGTGGTGGACATCCCGGGCGGTCCGACGGCGCGCACCAGACCGCTCTGGCCGCCCATGGCGAGCGCGGCCACCGCGAGCAGCCCCAGCCGCACGCCCCCGCCCGGGTGGCCGCCCGCCGTGGCCCACCCCGCCCACAGCCCGCCGAGCGCGAGCACTTCCACGCCGAGGGCCCAGCGGACGCGCCGTACCGGCCGCTCGCCCCGGGCGATCCGGGCGCTGAGCAGGGCGCCCACGATGAATCCGGCCACCGCGACGGCGGCGTCCAGGGCCCGCTGCGGGTCCTGGGCACCCGCCGAGATGCCGAGGAGCGAGAGGTTGGCCGTCATGACGCTGACGAAGACGCCACCGAGGGCGAGGAAGCTGATCGCATCCATCGCACCGGTGGCCACGGTGAGCGCGAGGGCGGTCGCTACCAGCCCGCTGTCACCGGTGGTCTCGTCGCCGTCCGCCATTCGGCCACCTCCGGGCGGTTCGGGTGCCCTTCCCGGTGCCCGGGAAACAGGTGAGGAAACAGCGGGCCGGAACTCCGGCCGTATACCGCTTTCCGTACCGCCACCGCACCGTTAGGTTCGGGGGGCTCCGCCCCGTAACGCCCCCTGAGCCGTGGAGGAATGCCGCACGTGTCCCGCGAACTCCATCACCGCGCGGTCGTCGCCGACGCCCACAACGATCTGCTGGTCGCCGTCGCCGCCCGCCCGCCGAGGCGCTGGGCGTCCTTCTTCCGGGAGCGGTGGCTGCCGCAGCTGCGCGAGGGCGGTGTGGACCTCCAGGTGCTGCCGGTCTTCATCGAGGACCGGTTCCGGCCCGAAGGCGCGCTGCGGGAGACGCTCCGCATGATCGAGTGCGCGCATATGCTGGCCGAGGGCAATCCGGACGAGGTACGGCTGTGCCTGGACGGGTCCGACATCGACGCCGCGCTGGCGGAGGGCAGGATCGCGCTGGTGCTGGCGCTGGAGAGCGCCCCCGGCCTCGACGCCGACGTCGAGCTGATCCCCACCGTCCACCGCCTGGGCGTTCGTGTCGCCTCCATCGCCCACTGGGGGCGCACCGCGCTGGCCGACGGCAGCGGCGAGGACGCCACCGGCAGCCGGCTGACGGCGGCCGGGGTCGAGGCGCTGCGGGAGATGGAGCGCCTGGGCATCCTCTTCGACGTCTCGCATCTGAGCGCGTCGGGCGTGGCCCATGTGCTGGAGCTGGCCACCCGCCCGGTGCTGGCCACCCACTCGTCGGCGCGTGCGCTGCTCGACCATCACCGCAATCTCACCGACGACCAGATCCGCGGCATCGTGGCCACCGGCGGCATGGTGTGCGTGAACTTCCTCGGCGAGTTCCTGGCCACCGATCCGGACGAGCGCACGGTGGACCGGCTGGCCGACCACATCGCCCATATCGCGGAGGTCGCCGGGCCGGACCGGGTGGGGCTGGGGCCGGACTTCATCAAGGAGGTCAGCGCCGATGTCAGCCCGCCGTGCTGCGAGGACCTGGAGTACGCCGAGTTGGTCGTGCCGGGGCTCGAAGGGCCCCGCGGCCTTCCCCTGGTCACCGAGGCGCTGCTCGGCAGGGGCTTCTCGGAGGCCGCGGTTCACCAGATCCTGGGCGGCAATGTGCTGGACCTGTTCCGCAAGGAGCTGGGCCGCCCCGCCTGACCGGCTCGGCCGCCCCGCCTGACCGGCGCCCGCCCGCGACAGACGGAAACGGGCGGCACCGCCACCGCGATGCCGCCCGTTCGCCGAGGTCCCGTCAGGAGCCCGCCACCGCCGCAGGTTCCGCCGACGTCCCGGCCGGGACGTCCTCACCGGCACGCGCCCACAGCGGCTTCAGCCGGTAGGTCAGCAGATAGAGCACCACGGAGACACCCGCGGCGACGTACATGCTCAGGTCACCCGCGCTCGGGTACGCCGAGGCGAACGCCCCGGTGTACACCTTGGACTCCCAGAAGGGTATGGACGCCAGGACACCGCCCGCCCACGCGACGAAGCCCCAGGAGAGCACCCGCCCGCGGTCGTACAGTTCGGCGATCCGCGCCGGGTCGGAGCGGCCGCCCAGCCCGTAGTCCAGGAGCAGCACGACGGCGAAGGGCGCGATGAAGTACGCGGTGAGGTTGAGGAACACCGAGAACTTCTCCTCGATCCCGGACTCGCCCCACAGGCTGATCACATACGCCAGCAGACAGATGACGGTGACCGCCTGGGTCCGGGTGACCGGCACCTTCAGCGTCTGGACGGAGATCGCGCCGCCGTAGACGTTGAGGAAGTTCTGCGCGAGCGCCGAGAGGCCGACCGCGATCAGCGCGGGTACGGCGAACGGCCCGGCCAGTTCGTGGAGGGCGGTGATGGAGTCGGTGCTGTTGGCGTTGGAGCCGACCAGGACGCCCAGGATGCCGAGCCAGCAGATGGTGACGAAGTTGCCGAACCCGGTGTACCAGGCGGTGCGCTTCACCACGGCCGGGGTGTCCGGCAGATAGCGCGAGTAGTCGGAGGCGAACGGCGCCCAGGCGACCAGGAAGGAGAGGAACCAGCCGCAGAAGGTGATCCAGCCGCCCGTGTCGCCGATGTAGCCGGACGCCTTCGGGTTGGCGTCGAAGGTGCCCGCGCCGCGCACCAGGGCCACGACCGTGATCATCGCGAACAGCGGGGTGAGCACATAAGTGAGCACCCGCTGAAGGAAGTTGATCATGTTGTAGCCGAAGATGGACACCACCAGCACGACGGCGGTGAGCAGCATGCCACAGAGCCAGTAGGGCAGATGGGTCAGCTCGGAGATCGCCTTGCCACCGAGGATCACGGTGACCGAGGCCCAGCCGACCCCGGCGAACACATTGATGTACGCCACCGGCAGGAAGTTTCCGAAGAAGCCCAGCGGCCCGCGCGCCTGGATCTGCTGCGGCACCCCGAGCCGTACGCCCATCTTGGACATCACGGCCATCAGCACCGAGCCGACCCCGGCCCCGACGACGATCGCGGCGACCGCGCCGGTGAAGCTGAGGCCCAGGCTGATCGCGCTGAATCCGAGCAGGATGATGGGAAAGTTGAGGCCGGCGGCGAACCAGACGAAGAACTGCGAGCTGGGTTTGCCGTGCCGCTCGTTGTCGGGGATGTGGTCGACCCCGAAGGGTTCCACTTTGGTGACGGCGCTGCCGTAGACCGGCGCCGCATCGTCGTGGGTCATGGGCGTGCTCCTGGGGCAGGGGGAGATCTGGGCGTCAAGGAGTGACGGTGTGCGAAGTGGGGGGTGGGTCCAGGCGCGGCCGGAGGCGTCTCACCACGGCAAAGGCGCTGTGTTCGAGATATCGAAAAACCCGCCACCACTGTAGACCAGAGGTGCCAGGTCCTCGTGACGGGCCGCGACCACCCGGCCGGTGAAGACGGTGTGACTGCCCGCTTCCAGCCGCTCGCCGATCTCCACCTCCAGCTGAGCGCAGGACCCGTCGATCAGGGGGACGCCGGAATCGCCCGGGGTCCAGGACAGTCCGGCGAACTTGTCGTCCGACTTGGACGCGAAGACCTTGGCGACGTCGAGCTGGCCCGCGGCGAGGATGTTGATGCCCAGATGGGTGGCCCGGTGCAGCGCGGGGTGGGTCGTGGAGCTGTGCTGGACGCAGACCAGCACCATCGGCGGGTCCAGCGAGATGCTGGAGAAGGCGTTGACGGCCAGCCCCCTGGGCGTACCGGCGTCGTCGGTGGTCACCACCGTCACACCGGTGATGAACTTGCGGTGCACCCCGCGCACCAGATCGGCGTCGACGGCGGCCTCCTGGGTGGTGGTGATGATCCCCAGCGCCTCCAGCAGCTGGCGGGGGTCCCAGGTCACCCATTCCTCGGCGATCACACCGTCGTCGAAGTGGGTGAAGGTGGCGCCGGAGACCTCGACCGGGCGGCCGGTGGGCGGCACGCCGAGGAAGTCGCCGGTGTGGCTGCCGGTGCTGCGCCAGCGGATCGCCAGCCCCTCACCGTCCTCCACGATCTCCTCGATCTCGGTGTGCAGGTCGGGGAACGCCTCGCGGATGGCAGTTACGGAGCTCTTGAACTGCTCGCGGTCCTGGGGTGCCGCGGCGAGGCCGCGGCGCCGTATGTAACCGGGGCTGAGCAGTTCGTCGAGTGCCTCCACCCGGCCCTGATCCCAGGCGGCCTGCCAGGCGGAGCGGATGCGGGTGGTGCGGTCAAGAGTGTGCGTCATGACTGATCCCTCATTCAGCTCTTGTATGGCAGAGGACGGTAGGAACGTCATCAATGACTGTCAACACCTTGGACCAAATGAGCCGGGAAAGAACCGGTCTCCCACCAAATGCACAGGTCAAGGTTGTTGCCCGAACGTTAACCCTTGACGGCCCCGAACCGGACTCCTAGCCTCACTGCCATGGCACAGCGCGACCCGGAAGAACAGGACGGACGCTGCATGCGATTCTCGATATTCCACAACCTCGGAGCACCGGGCCGGCTCGGCTCCTACGCCGAAGTCATGGACGAGGCCCGGGAGTTCGCGGTCGCCGCGGACCGGGCGGGCTTCTGGTCCACCTGGTACACCGAGCACCATTTCGGCCACGAGGCGATCGAGATCACCCCGAACCCGGTCCTGATGGGCGCCGACATCGCCGCCCGCACCGAGAACATCAGGATCGGCCAGGCCGCCAACATCGCCACCTTCTGGCATCCGCTGCGGCTCGCCGAGGACATCGCGATGCTGGACCAGCTCTCCGGCGGCCGCGTCGAGGTGGGCCTCGGCCGCGGGCTGTACGGGCGCGAGGCGCTCAATCTCAACGCGCTCGCCGATCCGCGCGACCAGGAGCAGAACCGCGCGCTGTACGACGAGACCGTGGAGATCCTGCGCAAGGCCTGGAGCGGCGAGTTCTTCTCGCACAAGGGCCGCTTCCACGAGTTCCCCGCCCCCGGGGTGAAGTGGAACCACCCCCTCTCCCCTGCCACCCCGGACTACACCGAGGCCGGGGTCATCACCAAGATGCAGGTCACGCCGTTCCCGTTGCAGCGCCCCCATCCGCCGCTGTGGCAGGTCATCGACAGCCCGCGGTCGATCAAGGCGGCCGCCGCCGACGGTGTTCAGGGCATGTTCTGGCTGCCGCCGGTCTCGGCGCTCAAGGAGCGCTTCGAGCTGTACCGCGACACCGCGAGCCAGGCGTCGGGCCGCGAATACGCGCTCGGCGAGGGCATCGGCCTGGTACGGGACGTCTACGTCGCCGACACCATGGAGCAGGCGCGCGCCGACTTCGAGGAAGCGCTGATGACCACCTATGGGTGGATCACACATTTCCGGGGCCTGGGCAATCTGATGGAGGCGGGCGAGGAGCTGACCGACGCCCACGAGCTGTCCTTCGACTTCCTGGCGGAGCGCAATCTGCTGGTCGGCACCCCGGAGTACGTGTCCGAGAAGATCGCCGAGCTGCGGGACGAGGTGGGCCTGGAGCATCTGCTGCTGTGGACCACCCACCCCGGTCTGGAGCACCGCAAGGCGATGCGCAGCCTGGAGCTGTTCGCGGAGAAGGTCATGCCGCGGTTCACCGGCGGCGGCAGCCATGACTGACCTGGGCCTGCGCAAGGTCGTCGGCGTCACCGACGAACTGCTGCTGGAGCTGGGGCGGCCGGTGGCCGTGCCGGTGCGCCGGGCCGCGGCGGCGGCGGTGATCCGTAACCCCTGGGCGGGTCTGGGCCTGGTCCCCGACCTGCAGCCCGAGGTCGAGCGGATCGCCCCGGGGCTGGCCCGGCTGCTCACCGACCGGGTGAGCGAGGCGCTGGGCGGTGTGGAGCGCGTCGAGTCGTTCGGGAAGGCCGCGATCGTCGGCCTGAACGGGGAGATCGAACACGGCGGGGCGCTGATCCACACCCCCTTCTTCGGCAACGTCCTGCGGGAGCTGACCGAGGGCACCTCGATCATCGTGTTCAGCGACGACCGGCTTCCGGCGGGTGAGCCGCTGACCGTGCCGCTGTGGCACAAGACGGCGGCCGCGACCCGCTCGCACTACCAGACGTGCCAGATCCGCATCCCCGACGCGCCCCGGCCGGACGAGATCGTCGTCATCGCGGCCGGTGCGTCCGGCCCCCGCCCCAACGCGCGGATCGGGGACCGGGCCACCGATCCCCTCATCCGCCTCGCCGATCTCGAAAATCGCCAAGACCGCGAAGACCCGATGGACCCGATGGACCCGATCAACATGGAGACCGTGAAGTGAACGTCCGCAAGATCATCACCTTCACCGAGGACATCCACAGCGAAGGCGGCCGCCCGGTCGATCCCCCGGCCCGGACCGCGGTGGTGCTCGCCATCATCGAGAACCCCTGGGCCGGTCAGGGCTATGTGGCGGATCTGCTGCCGGGCATCGACGAGGTGGCGCCGAAGCTCGGCGAGCTGCTGGCGCCGCGGGTGGTCGAGGCGCTGGGCGCGCCGGTCGAGGCCTACGGCAAGGCCGCCATCGTGGGCCTGGACGGGGAGATCGAGCACGGCTCCGGCCTGATCCACACGCTCAAGTTCGGCGACCACTTCCGGCAGGCCGCGAAGGCGACCACCCTGCTGCCCGCCGTGGAGAAGCGCGCGGCCGCGGGCGCGGTCTTCGACATCCCGCTCAAGCACATCACCGACGCCACGATCCGCTCGCACCACCAGAGCATCGAGGTGCGGGTGGCGGACGGACCACGCGCCGACGAGATCGTCGTCGGGCTCGCGGCCGCCGCCCAGGGCCGCCCCCAGGCCCGGCTGGCCCCGCTCGCCACGGAGCAGTGAGCGCCTTGGGCACGGCCGGGACCGGCCCCGCCACGCCGGTGGCGCTGGGGCACGAGACACACGGCACCGGGCCCGGCCTGGTCCTGCTGCACGGTGTCGGGCTCGACCGGAGGATGTGGGAGCGCTGTCTGCCCGCGCTCACGGCCCGGCACCGGGTGACGCTGGTCGATCTGCGCGGCCACGGCACCTCCCCGGCCGCCGCCCCCGGGGTGTCGCTCGCCGAGCTGGCCGCGGATGTGGCGGCCCTGCTGAGCGGACCGGCGCACATCGTCGGCTTCTCGCTCGGCGCCCTGGTCGCCCAGCACCTCGGCCTCGACCGGCCGGACCTCACCGCCTCGCTGACGCTCGTCAGCTCGGTGGCGGGGCGGTCGGAGGAGGAGCGCGCGGCGGTGGCGCGGCGGCGGGAGGTGGCGGCCCGGGACTTCGGGGCGTCCGCGTGGTCGGCGGTCGACCGCTGGTTCTCGCCCGGCTGGCGCGCCCAGGAACCCCTCCTGGCGCGGCGGGTGCTGGACACGCTGCTGGCCAACGACCCCGTCTCCTACCTCGCCTGTTATGACGTCTTCGCGACCGCCGACGCCGGGCTGTGGCCGCTGCTGCCCCGGATCGGCGCCCCCACCCTCGCGGTGACCGGGGAGAACGACCCCGGCTCGACCCCGGCCATGTCGCTCCGGCTCGCACAGCGGATTCCCGGCGGCCGGGCGGTGATCGTGCCCGGCGCCCGCCATCTGCTGCCGCTGGAGTGCCCGGAGCGACTCACCGACGCGATCCTCACCCACACCGGACATCAGGAGTGCCACAGCTCATGAACCGCCTGCCGCGCCATGACCACTACATCGCGGGCGAGTGGACCGCCCCCGCCGACGGCGGCTACTTCGCCAGTGTCAACCCGGCCACCGCCGAGCCCTGGTACGAGGCGGCGGACGGCACCGCCGCCGATGTGGAGCGCGCGGTGGGCGCCGCGCGCGCCGCCTTCGAGGACGCGCGCTGGCGCGATCTGAGCCAGACCCGGCGCGGCCGGCTGCTGCGGAACCTCGGCGATCTGATCGGCGAACACGCCGAGGAGCTGGCCCGCACCGAGTCCCTGGACAACGGCAAGCTGCTGCGCGAGATGCGGGCCCAACTCGCGGGCCTGCCCGAGTACTTCTATTACTACGCAGGGCTCGCCGACAAGATCCACGGCGATGTCGTCCCGGGCGGCAGCCGCGAACTGCTCAACTACACCCTGCGCGAACCGGTCGGCGTGGTCGGTGCCATCACCCCCTGGAACTCCCCGCTGCTGCTCACCGCCACCAAGCTCGCCCCGGCGCTGGCCGCGGGCAACACCATCGTCGTCAAACCCTCGGAGCACACCTCGGCCTCACTGCTGGCGCTCGCCCCGCTCTTCGAGGAGGCGGGGTTCCCGCCGGGCGTGGTCAACGTGGTCACCGGCTTCGGCGCAACGGCGGGCGGCCCGCTGACCGAGCACCGGGACGTGGCGAAGGTGAGCTTCACCGGCTCCACCGAAACCGGCCGCCGGATCGCCCGGACCTGCGCCGGACGGCTGATCCGCTGCACCCTGGAGCTGGGCGGCAAATCACCCAACATCATCTTCCCGGACGCCGATCTGCGCTCGGCCGCCATGGGCGTTATCGCCGGGGTGTTCGCCGCCGCGGGCCAGACCTGTGTGGCGGGCAGCCGGGTGCTGGTGCACCGCGAGGCGTACGACGAGATCCTGGAGCGGGTGACGGCACGGGCCGCCACCATCGCGATCGGCGACCCCCTTGACGACGCCACCGAGCTGGGCCCGCTGGCCATCGCCGACCAGTTGGAGAAGGTCGAGTCGTACGTCGAACTGGGCCGCTCCGAGGGCGGAAAAGTGGTCTGCGGCGGGACCCGGCCGGACACCGGCCTCAACGGCTACTTCTACTCCCCCACCGTGTTCACCGACGTCGACAACACGCTGCGGATCTGCCAGGAGGAGATCTTCGGCCCGGTGGCCACCGTCATGCCCTTCGACTCCGAAGAGGAGGCCCTCTCCATCGCCAACAACTCGGCATACGGCCTCGCGGCCGGGGTGTGGACCCGGGATGTGAACCGGGTGCACCGGATGGCCTCCCGGCTGGAGGCGGGCACGGTGTGGGCCAACACCTACCGTTCGATGTCACCGATGTCGCCCCGGGCGGGCTTCAAGGACAGCGGCATGGGCACCGAGCACGGCACGGAGGTCATCCGGGAGTACACCCGGCTGAAGAGCGTGTGGATCAACACCAGCGAGGAGCCCGCCGGTGATCCGTTCATCCTCAAGTCGTGACGTATGCCCGGACGGGAGCGCTCTTGTATGGCAGGTCACACGGGCTCGCCCTTGACCGACGGGAAGGTTGACGGGGACAGAGCGCCCCGCATACGGTTCCGTGCCATGCAACAACCCACAGGGAAGCGGCTTCAGCAGACCAGCATGCAGGCCAGGGTCGCCGAAGAGCTGCGGCAGATGATCATCAGTGGTGAACTGCCGCCCCGCTCCAGCCTGTCCGAGATGGCGCTGTCCGAGACGTTCGGAGTCAGCCGGACGCCCATCCGCGAGGCCCTCAAGCAGCTCCAGATAGAGGGGCTGGTCGAAGTCCGGCCGCGGGTCGGCACCTTCGTCGCCGTGCCGTCACGGCGTGAGCTGACCGAGCTGTTCCAGATGAAGGAGCTGTTCGAGGGCGCCGCCGCGCGGCTGCTCGCCTTCCGTGGGAACGTGCCCGAAGTGGAGCAGCTGGACGCCAGCATGCGGGCGGCCGACCAGGCGGTGAGGGACGGCGACGCCGAACGGTACGCGGCGCTGGTCCACGAGTTCCACGACCTGATCGTCAGGGGTGCGGACAACAGCAAGCTGGAGGGGCACTACCGCACCCTGATGAACCAGCTCGCCTACGCGCGGCTGGTGCGCACCTCGCTGTCCCGCCCCGGGCGGCTCATCGAGTCCGACTCCGAGCATCACCGCGTCCTCAGCCTGATCCAGGCCAAGGACGGCGACGGCGCGGAGCGGGTGATGCGCGAGCATGTACGCGCCAGCCACCAAGCCCTGATGAAGGGCATGGACGAGCGCGGCCACTGACCGTCCCGGCCCCGGCGCCGGGCCGCTGACCAGGGGCGGGGCGGGACGGATGCGGTCAGCCGTCGGCACCGGCCCGGGCGGAGCGCAGCGCCGAGCGGAGCCGGTTCCGGGCACCGAGGAGGTGCTCCCGCAGAGTGGTGACGGCGGTCTCGGTCTCACCGCCGCGCACGGTCTCCAGCAGGTCGGCGTGGGCCTCGGCGGAGGGGTGCAGATCGACGTCCTGGGCGTTGGTGACGTCGAGGACGACACCGAAGGTGGGGCGGTACTGCTCCCAGACCGCGACCAGCCTGCGGTGCCCGGACAGCACATAGAACTGGGAGTGGAACTCCAGATCGGCGAGGGCGAAGTCGCTGGGCGCGGAGCGGTCGGCGGCGTCCCGCATCCGGCCGACGAAGCCCTGGGCGCGGTCCCAGTCGCCGGGTTCGGCCCGGCCGATGGCAAGGGTGAGGGCGAGGGTCTCCAGGGACTCGCGCAGCGTGTACAGCTCGTCGACGTCGTCCTCGGTGAGCCCGGTGACGAAGACCCCGCGGCGGCGGGACTCGACCAGCCCCTCGGCTTCCAGCTGGCGCAGCGCGTCGCGGACCGGGCCGCGGCTGACGTCGTACTGCTCGGCGAGGGCGCCTTCGACAAGATGGGTGCCGGGGTGCTGCCGGCCTGAGATGATGAGGACGCGCAGCTCGTGTGCGACCAGATCGCCGAGGGACTGCTGCTGTAGCGAGGTGATGGGCACCGACGGGCTCCTTCTGGGGGGCGGAACGTCCTTCAGTCAACGGTTAACCGTTGACTCATTATTCCTCCTCAGGGCCGCTTCGGAAACGGTGACGAAGGCGATGCCGCGCCGCTGCCAGGTGTAGCCGACGGCGACGCCGTCCGCCCAGGGCACGATCGCCGGGTAGGAGAACTCTCGGTGGCCGTCGGTCCGCACGCCCGTCTCGTCCGGGACGATGGCGCCGGGGCGGGAGAGGGGCCGATCCTCCAGCACCACCGCCCGGCGCCAGGTGATCCCGTCGTCCTCGGAGACGGACAGCACCAGCGGGGTGCGCGCGCCCCACTCGGCGGCCACCGGGTTGTGTGCCAGCACCACCCGCCCGTCGGCGAGCCGTACGGCGTCCAGACCGCTGTTGTTGTTCGGGACGTCCAAAGGCCGCGCGGTCGACCACGTCGCGCCGCCGTCGTGCGAGACGCTGCGGCAGACCCGGCCGCAGGAGCTGCGCAGCAGCATCCGGACCTCGCCCGGAGCGCTCTCCCACAGCGCGGGCTGGATGACCCCGGCGCCGGGGAACGCCGGGCGGTCCAGGGGGACCGGCGCGGAGCGCCGCCAGCTCGCGCCGCCGTCGGCCGAGCGGTCGGTGAAGGCGTCCCAGCGGCCACCGGCGCTCCGCGGCTCCTCGACGGACGCGGGCGCCAGCCAGCTGCCGTCGGCCAGGCGGATCGGCTTGTTCTTCACCGGTCCGCGCCCGCCCGCGCCTTCCGGGCCCGGCACCAGTTCGGCGGGGGCGGACCAGCTCCGGCCACCGTCCCGGGAGCGCAGTACCCGGGTGCGCCAGTCGGGGATGCGATGGCCGGCCTTGCAGAAGAGCAGCACCTCTCCGTGGCCGGTGGCGAACAGGACGGGGTTCCAGTGCGGCAGCCCCGGCTCGTCCGCCACCTTCACCGGCTCCCGCCATCCGTCGCCGGTCCGCCGCGCCAGCCAGACCGCCACGTCGCCCGCGCCCTCCCGGCTTCCGGCGAACCAGGCGGCGAGCACCTCGCCGTCCGGCAGCGGGAGCAGGGTGGCGGCGTGGCAGTGTCCGAAGCGGGGGTCGTCGCGCAGGACGAACTCGCGGTGGACGGTCATGGGTGGCTCCTGTCAGGGCGCGACCGCGCCGGTCTCCGGCACCTCGGCGGCCGTGGTGTCAGCCTTGATGTCCGGTGCGGGCTCGGGTCCGGCCGCCATCGCGGAGCTGGTGTCGACCAGGTCGCGGCGGGAGGTCTCGGGGGTGAAGAAGTACGCGGCGGCGGCCGAGACCAGGGCGACGGCGCTCGCGTACGCGGCCACCGGGACCCAGTTGTCGCCGCCGCCGGTGAGCGCGGTGGCGATGAACGGGGTGAGGCCACCGGCCACGATGGCGCCGAGCTGGGCGCCGACCGAGGCGCCGCTGTAGCGGACCTTGGAGCCGAACAGCTCGGTGAACAGGGCGGGTTGGACCGCGTTGCAGGCGTTGTGGGCAAGGTTGATGACGAGGCAGTACGCGAGCACGATCAGCACCGCCGAGCCGGACTTCAGCAGCCAGAACGCCGGGAAGGCGAGCACTGCGGCGGCCAGGGCGCCGTAGACGTAGACCGGGCGGCGGCCCACCCTGTCGGAGAGCGCGCCGAAGAAGCCGTGGGCGGGGAAGGCGAGCACCGAGGCGACCATGATGGCGGTGGTCAGCGTGGCCTTGGGGATGCCGAGGTGTTCGGGGCCGTAGGACACCGCGAAGACGGTCAGCAGGAAGAACGGGACGCTCTCGCTGAACCGCAGCGACATGATCAGCAGCACGCTCCGCCAGTCGTGGCGCAACACGTCCAGCAGCGGCGCCTTGGCCTTGCCCTCCTCCTGCTTGACCTGCTCGAACACCTCGGACTCACCGAGTCGGCCACGCATCCACAGGCCGACGCCCACCAGCACCGCGCTGCACAGGAACGGCACCCGCCAGCCCCAGGACTGGAACTGTGCGTCGGGCAGGATGCCCATCAGCGCGAACATTCCGGTGGCGAGCAGCTGGCCGGAGAAGCCGCCGGTGTTGGGCCAGGCGCTGAAGAAGCCACGGCGGTGGGCCGGGGCGTTCTCGACGACCATCAGCATGGCGCCGCCCCATTCGCCGCCGACCATGAAGCCCTGGACGAAGCGCAGCACCACGAGCAGCACCGGTGCCCAGATGCCGATGGTGTCGTACGTTGGCAGAAGACCGACGGCGAAGGTGGCGGCGCCCATTCCGCACAACGTCGTGATCAGCGTGGTCTTGCGCCCGATGGTGTCGCCGAGGTGGCCGAAGACGAAGCCGCCGAGCGGGCGGGCGATGAAGCCGATGCCGAAGGTGGCGAACGAGGCCAGGGTGCCCGCGAACGGGCTCAGGCTCGGGAAGAAGAGATCGCCGAACACCAGCGCACTGGCGAGGCCATAGAGCAGGAAATCGTAGAACTCGATGGTGTTGCCGATGAAGCTCGACAGCACGGTGCGGCGGAGCTGAACAGACGCGTGGGGTGAGGTCATGTGGTTCTCCTGCTCTCGTCCTCATTGCCCGGGATTTCGGTTAACCGTTCACGGTTAACGGTGGCGCCGAGTATGGAAGCCCGCACCACGCCCGTCAATAGGCACCCTTGACGCCCCGGAAACCCCTCCGTAACTTCGGTTCAACTTTTGAAAGATCGGACCGTCAAACACCCGCAGAACCCTTCAATACTCTTCAAGGGGCGAAGAACATGAATGGTGTGCGCAGACGAACGGTGCTCGCCGCGGCCGGTGGCACGGCCATCGCGGGCAAGGCCGCGACCGGCACGGCCCACGCCCGGGAGCGCCCGGGCCCCGGCGAGCGGCCCGCGGCGGAGCCCGCGCCGTACGAGGCCAAAGTCCAGGCCCTGCTGGGGAAGATGACGGTCGAGGAGAAGCTCGGCCAGCTGCAGCAGCTCGCCTGGGCCGGCGACACCGGGCCCGGCGGCGGACAGACCGCCGAGGCGGAGAAGGCGGCCCGCCAGGGGCGGCTGGGCTCCGTTCTCAACATCTACGGCGCGAAGACCACCAACACGCTCCAGCGGATCGCCGTCGAGGAGTCGCGCCTGGGCATCCCGCTGGTGTTCGGGCTCGATGTCATCCATGGCATGTGGACCACCTTCCCCATCCCGCTGGCCCAGGCCGCGAGCTTCGACCCGGCGGTGGCCGAACGGGACGCCGAGGTGTCGGCCAAGGAGGCCCGCTCCGTCGGGGTGCACTGGGCCTTCTCCCCGATGATGGACGTCACCCACGAACCGCGCTGGGGGCGGATCTCCGAGGGCAGCGGCGAGGACCCGCATCTGACGGCCGCGTTCGCCGCCGCCAAGACGCGCGGCTACCAGGGCGAGGACCTGGCGTCCAAGGACCGGCTCGCGGCCTGCGCCAAGCACTTCGTCGCGTACGGGGGCGCCGAGGGCGGGCGCGACTACAACACGGTGGACGTCTCCGAGGCCCGGCTGCGCAACCTCTACCTCGGGCCCTTCCTGGCGGCCGTGGACGCCGGGGTGGCCACCGTGATGGCGAGCTTCAACACCATCAGCGGGGTCCCCGCCCATGGCAACCGGCACACCCTCACCGACATCCTCAAGGACGAGTGGGAGTTCGGCGGCGTCGTCGTCAGCGACTACAACGGCGTTCAGGAGTTGATGGTCCACGGCTTCGCCGCCGACCAAGCCGACGCCGGACGGCAGGCGCTGAACGCCGGGGTCGACATGGAGATGGTCAGCACCACCCTCGCCGACCACGGCAAGCGGCTGCTGCGCGGCGGTGACATCACCACCGCCCGGCTGGACGACGCGGTGGCCCGCATCCTGCGGCTCAAGTTCCGGCTCGGGCTCTTCGAACACCCCTACGCGGAGGAGGACGCCGCGATCGAGGAGCCCACGAAGGCGTCCCGGGCGGCGGCCCGCGAGGCGGCCGCGCGCACCATGGTGCTGCTCAAGAACACCCCGGCCGGGAAGGGGAAGTCGGCGCTGCTCCCGCTCAGCCCGTCGGCCTCCTCCATCGCCGTCATCGGGCCCTTCGCCGACTCCACCGATCTGCGCGGCTCCTGGGCCGGACCCTGGGCGGACGCGTTTCCCCCGGTCACCGTCCTCGACGCGGTCAAGGACGCCGCGCCGAAGGCCCGGGTCACCCATGCGCCCGGTGTGGACCCGGCAGGTAAGAACACCGGCGGCATCGCGAAGGCCGCCACGGTGGCCCGGGCCGCCGAGGTGGCGGTCGTCGTGGTCGGGGAGGCCTCGGCGCTCAGCGGGGAAGCGGCGGTCCGCAGCGACATCAGCCTGCCCGGACAGCAGGAGAAGCTGATCGCGGCGATCGCCGACACCGGCACGCCGTTCGTGGTGGTCCAGGTCAGCGGACGCCCGCTGACGATGGGCGGCTGGCTGGACTCGGCACCCGCCGTGCTCCAGGCGTGGCATCCGGGCATCGAGGGCGGAAACGCCATCGCGGACGTCCTGTTCGGCACCGTGAACCCGGGCGGCAAGCTGCCCGTGTCCTTCCCGCGCTCGGTCGGGCAGATCCCCATCTACTACAACCACGAGAACACCGGGCGACCCTACGACCCGGACGACAAGTACACCTCCAAGTACCTCGACCTCGCCGACGGCCCGCAGTTCGCCTTCGGCCACGGTCTCGGTTACACCACCTTCGACATCGGCGAGCCGGGGCTGTCCGTCAGCCGGATCTCGGCCGACGCGCTGCGCCGGGGCGACACGGTGGAGGTGGCGGTCGCGGTGCGCAACACCGGAAAACGTGAGGGCGACGAGGTGGTGCAGGTGTATCTGCGCGACCCGGTGGCGAGCCTCGTGCAGCCGGTGCGGCGGCTGTGCGGCTTCCGCAGGGTCACCCTCGGCGCGGGGAAGTCCACCACCGTCCGCTTCCGGCTGGGCGCCGAGGACCTGGGCTTCTGGACCCATGACCGGGACGGCACGTTCACGGTGGAGAAGGGCGAGATCCGGATCTACGCGGGAAACAGCTCGCTGGCGAGGAGTGAACGCACCCTGGCGATCACATAGTGGGACGGCATCCCGTATTCTGCACAGACATACCGGGTTACTTGTAGGGTGCATGCTGACAACTCCAGCCCGGGAAGACACCACCCATGACCGCCGCGCCCTGCCCCTCGCCCCGCATCCCGAGAAGCCACCCCGACCCGCGACACCTCGCGGCCCCCCGGAACCCCGGCCGGGCGGAGGTCCCGTGGGCGGTGTGATCACCGGCTTCGGCGTCATCGCGAGCATCATCGTCACCGGCTATGTGCTCGGCCGCCGCGGGGCGCTGGGCGCGCAGGGCCGGGAGGTCCTGACCAGGCTCTCCTTCCACGTCGCCTCCCCCGCGCTGCTGTTCACCACGCTGGCCCGCGCCGACCTCTCCGTCATCGTCTCGACCCCGCTGCTCGTCACGGCCCTGAGCACCTTCGTGGTGGCGGGCGCGTTCGTCGCGGTCGGCGCGGTACGCAAGTGGAGCGTGGGCCGCACCACGATCGGCGCGCTGTGCGCGAGTTATGTGAACTCGGGCAACCTCGGCATCCCGGTCGCCGTGTACGTCCTCGGCGACGCGTCCCTCGTCGCCCCCGTGCTGCTGTTCCAGCAGCTGGTGATGATCCCGATCGCGCTGACCGTCATCGACCTCAGCCGCCCCGCGGAAAACCCGACCTCGGTGCTGCGCCGGGTCACCACCCCGTTCCGCAACCCCATCGTGATCGGCTCGCTGTCCGGGGTCGCGGTGGCCGCCACCGGGTGGCGGCTGCCCGGGCCCGTCATGGAACCGTTCGCCCTGGTGGGCAGCATGGCCGTACCCGCCGTGCTGCTGGCCTTCGGGATCTCGCTGCCCGGCAGCGAGCTGCCCGGACGTGGCGAGGAGCGCGGTCCGGTGCTGCTGTCGGTGGCGCTGAAGTCCTTCGGCCAGCCACTGGTGGCATGGGCCATCGCGGCCGGTGTCTTCGGGCTCGGTGGCCCCGCCCTCTTCGCGGCCGTCGTCACCTCCGCGCTCCCCGCGGCGCAGAACCTGTTCACCTACGCCGTGCGCTACGAGACGAGCACCATCCTGGCCCGCGAATCCATCCTGCTGTCCACCGTGCTGGCCGCGCCGGTGCTCATCACAGTGGCGGCGCTGCTGGGCTGACGGCCCGGTGTCCCGTGGCGGGTTGGGTTTACCCCAGAAGGCCCCGGGCAGGCGATTATTCGTGCTTCGGACCGGAGGCACGCACCGTGGGAGCGCTCTGACCGCTCCGGGACACGGCCCTCCGGTCCGTATCCCGCACGCTCCCGCATCAAGCGACCACGGTCCCAGGCGACCCGTCAGCCCACTGCAGGAGGTGTGTGACATGACGACCGCAGCGCAGCACACGGCACGTCCCCGCTCCGGCTCCTCGAAGCACCCGCATGACGACGCCCCCGACACCAGCGCCGAGTTCCACGAGATGGCCCGCCTCCCCGAGGGTCCCCGCAAGGAGGCGCTGCGGCAGCGGGTGGTGGAGGCGTGGATGCCGATGGCCCAGCGGCTGGCCCGCCAGTACCGCAACCGGGGCGAGTCCCTGGAGGACCTGGAGCAGGTGGCCGCGCTCGGCCTGGTGAAGGCCGTCAAGCGGTACGACCCCGAACACGGCACGGCGTTCGCGGGTTTCGCGGTGCCCACCATCGTCGGCGAGATCAAGCGCCACTTCCGTGACCACCTGTGGGTGCTGCACGTGCCGCGCCGGGTCCAGGAACTGCGCAACCGGGTGCGCGTCGCACACCGGGAGCTGTCCCACTCGCTCGACGACGCCACGGTGCCCACCCAGGCCATCGCCGAGCGCACCGGCCTCACCGAGAAGGAGGTGCGCGTCGGCATGGAGGCCATGGGCAGCTTCACCCCGCTCTCCCTGGACGCCCAGCTGGCCGGCGCGGACGACGGCTACTCGCTGGCGGACACGCTCGGCGGCCAGGAGCCCGCGTACGACCGGGTGGTGGACCGCGAGGCGGTGCGCCCCGGGCTCGGACGGCTGCCCGACCGGGAGCGCCAGATCCTCTACCTGCGGTTCTTCTGCGACATGACCCAGAGCCGCATCGCCGAGCAGCTGGGCATCTCCCAGATGCATGTCTCCCGGCTCATCAACCGCACCTGCTCGACGCTGCGCGCCCAGGCCATGGCCGAGGCCGGCGCCAGCTGACCGGCGCGCCGTCCGCCACTCCCCCGCGTTGCGCCGCTGGAACGATGTGCATCGCCTCAGCGGGTGACCGTGGCGCCGTGGAGAGCGGCGGTGTCCGCTCCGGGCTGCGAGGGTCGGGGCGCGGATCACCGAAGCCCCGGACGCCCAGCGAAGGAGAACGCCCGTGACCACCACCCAAGGCCCGCCCACGGTGTCCGGCCTCAAGCTTCTGAGGGGCCAGAAGGCGCTGGTGACCGGCGCCAACTCGGGCATCGGCAAGGCCACCGCCATCGCCCTGGGGGCCTCCGGCGCGGATGTGGTCGTCAACTATGTCTCCGACCGGCCCGCCGCCGAGGCCGTCGTGAAGGAGATCGAGGGCCACGGTGTGCGCGCCTACGCCCACCAGGCGGATGTATCGCGGGAGGACGAGGTGGTCGGCATGGTGTCCGCCATGGTCGACCGGCTCGGCACGATCGACATCCTGGTCGCCAACGCGGGTCTCCAGCGTGACGCCCCGACGGTGGAGATGACCCTGTCGGACTGGGAGAAGGTGCTCTCCGTCAACCTCACCGGTCAGTTCCTGTGTGCCAGGGAGGCGGTCAAGGAGTTCCAGCGGCGCGGTGTCGTACCGGAGGTGTCGCGGGCGGCCGGGAAGGTCATCTGCGTCAGCTCGGTCCACCAGACCATCCCCTGGGCCGGTCATGTGAACTACGCGTCGTCCAAGGGCGGCGTGGCGATGATGATGCAGACCATGGCCCAGGAGCTGGCGCCCCGGAAGATCCGGGTGAACGCGATCGCGCCGGGCGCCATCAAGACCCCGATCAACCGCGACGCGTGGGACACCCAGGAGGCGGAGACCGCTCTGCTGGAGCTGATCCCCTACGGCCGGGTCGGCGACCCGCGGGACATCGCGAACACCGCGGTCGTCCTCGCGTCCGACCTGTGCGATTACGTGGTGGGCACCACGCTGTACGTGGACGGCGGGATGACCCTCTTCCCCGGCTTCGCGACGGGCGGCTGACCCCGGCACCACCGGCCGTCGCCGGGCGATACGGCGCGCGGAGAGCGAGGATGGTGGTGTCACTGTTCCCTCGAGGAGGTGGACGACGATGACGTTCCCCTCGGACCATTCGCGCGACGCCGACCAGCCCGGCGGCCGCCCTGAGCACTCCGACCAGCCGAGCGGGCGCGCTGAGCACGCTGAGCGCCCCACTACCGGCCCGGAGGGCGGCGCCTCCCCCGGACTCCTGGGCACCCTCTCGGACGCCGCCTGGCAGGTCCTGCTGACCGCGGGCCTGGTCGCGATCGTGCTGGGGCTGCTGGTGCTGGTATGGCCGACGGCCACCCTGGCGGTGGTCGGCGCCCTGTTCGGCGTCTACCTGCTGATCAGCGGCATCTTCCAGCTGGTCGCGGCCTTCGGGGCCCATGTCCCGCGGTCGATGCGCGTGCTCGGCTTCATCAGCGGCGCGGTGAGCGTGTTCCTGGGCCTGATCTGCTTCCGGGGTCCGGCGCAGTCGATCCTGCTGCTCGCCCTGTGGATCGGATTCGCCTGGCTGCTGCGGGGGGTCATGCACACCGCCACGGCTGTCCAGGACGAGGACATCCCCGCCCGCGGCTGGCAGATCTTCCTCGGCCTCATCTGTGCCCTGGCCGGAATCGTGCTGATCGTGTCGCCCTTCGGCTCCATCGCCGCGCTCACCCTGGTGACCGGTGTCTGGCTGATCGTTCTGGGCATCATCGAGGTCATTCACGGGATTCAGCTGCGTTCCCGGCTCGGAGGCCACGCGCCCCGCAAGACACATCACGGCTTCCGGTTCCGTCAACAACCCCATCCGCAGCCGTAGCCGCCGCGACAGCCGCCCCGAGCGGCTGTCGCGACAACCAGGGACAACCAAGCGGGGCTAGTGTGTCTGCACCCACCACGCCATCAGGCCGATGGCCGCGGTGCCGGATGCATACGACGCGCCCCGCACGAAATTCGCGGCGGCGAGCCGTCCGTATCGACGCCATCTACTACTCGAACGACTGGGTACTGGTGGGCGAACCTCCATCGTCTGCATATATGGAGCCCCTTTCGTGACCGTACGGACAGTGACTGTCCGACAGGGGGGAACGACGCGCTGAAGAAAGCATACAAAAGTGTGAACTTTCCCCATGTGACTGACTCGCCGAGAAAATAGCTTTCGGCACGATTTCAGAAATTTCTCAGAAAGCGATGCCAGACCGGCGTGTCCGGCCCCGCGTGTCCAGCCCCCGCGCGTGTCCAGCCCCCCGTGTTCAGCCCTGCCCGTGCCAGCGCAGCACCGCGCCCAGCCCACCGGCCGGTCCCGGCACGCCCTCGGGCACCAGCAGCACCTCGGTGTCGGCCACCACCGCGGACCGCATCAGCGCGTCGTCCGCACGCGCCGGTTCGGGCGTGCTCACGCCCAGCGCCCGCGCCTGGGCGCGCTGCACCGCCACCTGGTCGGCGCCCGGGCCGACCCACACCTCATGGCGCATGTCGCCGCCCACCTGTCCCAGCAGCAGCGTGGCCGCCTGATGGCTGCGTACCGCCTCCACCACCGCGGGCACCCCCTCCGCCGCTCCGCTCGGCGCGGAGCCGTCGTGGCCGCTCGCGACGTGCCCGCCGGGGCGGCCGCGCCCTGCGCGGAAGAGATCGAGTACGGCTTCCAGATGGGCTTGGGCGTGGTCCGCCCGGGCGTGTTCGATCTCCGCCTCCAGGAGTTCCCGGGCCGATCCGGGCGTCCGGCTGCCGTGCCGCGCCTCCACCGCCCGGTCCCGCAGCGGCTCGGGCAGCCGGTCACGTACCGCCCTGCGCTCGCGCGGATCGCCCGCCAGGACCAGCAGCGGCGCCCCGCTGTCCGGCCACTGCCGCACCAGCTCCTCGGCGACGAGGTCCGCGGTCTGCTCCCAGCCCTTCTCGACCCGGTTGCGGTAGTGCCACTCGTACCGGTCGGCGGGCACCGAGCGGTGGCCGCGGCCGCGCGGCCCCCCACCCGTGGCGCGGCACACCGGACGGGCCCCGCCCTCGTCGCGCAGCTCCAGGTCGGCGCCCGCCTTGTCGACGTACGCCACCAGGCACGACGGCCACTCGCCGCGCAGCGACGCCAGCGGCGCCACCCGGGGCAGCGGCGACCAGGACGTCACGACGTCGCCCGGGGACGCGGCGAGCGGCAGGTCGAGCACCACCGCGCCGTCCGCGGCGAACAGCGCCCGTCCGGCGGACGCCGTGGCCGCCCGCTCGCCGGCCAGCCTGCTCACCAGCGCCTCCCGGGTGCGGGGGTCGGCGCCCTGGGCGGTCAGCTGACCGGCCACGAACCGCTCCCGCAGCCGGCGCCGCGTGGGGGCGTCCTCCGTCGAACGCGAGGTGTCGAGGTAGACGCACGCCCACGGACCGGGACGATCGAACAACGGCTTCAGGAATCCAACGTCCATGACCTCCCCCAAACCGGGGAAACCGGGGAAACACACGACCCGGACGGGCGTCCGGATCGCCGCGCCACTTCGGCCGCCCGGGGCCGCGCCACTTCGGCCGCGTGGGGCGCTTCACGAACCAAGCATCCCTCCAGCTCTCCGGGATCGCCAGGGCCGTCCGGCCGTATGCCCGTACGGCGACTAGAATTTGTGCCATGGCTCGCTCCAACGAGGAGGTCGAAGCCCTTCTGCGCGAGTACGCCGATCTCCTCCTGATCACGGGCGGGGACGCGTTCCGGGCACGCGCCTACGAGAAGGCCGCACGGTCGATCGGCGGCCATCCCGCCGATGTGGCGGGGCTCGATGTGAAGGGGCTGCGGGAGATCCCCAACGTCGGCAAGTCGATCGCCGAGAAGGTCGTCGAGTATCTGCGCACCGGACACGTACCCGCCGTCGAGAAGGCGCGCGCCGCGATCCCCGCCGGAGTGCGGGAGCTGACCGCGATCCCGGCGCTGGGGCCGAAGAAGGCCATGGTGCTGTACGAGGAGCTGGACATCGCCTCGGTCGAGCAGCTGGCCACCGCGATCGAGGAACACCGGCTGCGCGATCTCAAGGGCTTCGGGCCGAAGTCCGAGGAGAACATCGCGCACGGCATCGGGCTGCTGAAGGCCGCGGGCGGCCGGGTCCCGCTGGACGAGGCCATGGACGTCGCCGACGACATCGTGGCCGCGCTGTCCGGGGTGCCGGGCTGCGAGCGGGTGGCGTACGCCGGGTCGCTGCGCCGGATGCGGGAGACCGTGGGCGATGTGGACATCCTGGTGGCGGCGGCCGGATCGGCCCCGTTCATGGACGCGTTCACCTCGCTCCCGTACACCACCGAGGTCATCGCGCACGGCGAGAAGAAGACCTCCATCCGCACCACCAAGGGGCTCCAGGTGGATCTGCGGGTGCTGCCGCTCGACTCCTGGGGCGCGGGGCTGCTGTACTTCACAGGTTCCAAGGCCCACAACATCCGCGTCCGCGCGATCGCGGTGCGCCACGGCCTCAAGCTCTCCGAATACGGCCTCTTCGAGACCAAGAGCGGAAAGAAGATCGCCTCACGCAGCGAGGAGGACGTCTACGCGCGGCTCGGCATGGACTGGATACCGCCGACCCTGCGCGAGGACCGCGGCGAGGTGAAGGCCGCACTGGAGGGCCAACTGCCCACCCTGGTAGGGGAATCCGAGCTGCGCGGCGATCTGCACACCCACACCGATCTCACCGATGGCCTCGAACCGCTGGAGAACATGGTCGCCACGGCCGAGCGGCGCGGCTACGCGTACTACGCCGTCACCGACCACGCGCCGAAGCTGTACATGCAGCAGATGACAAAGGAGAAGATCCTCGCCCAGCGGGAGCGGCTGCGCGCCATGGACCACGGGCGCGGGCGCCGGGACACGCGGCTGCTGCACGGTGTGGAGCTGAACATCGACGCCGACGGCGAGGTGGACTGGCCCGGCGACTTCCTCGACGGCTTCGATCTGTGCGTGGCGTCGGTGCACACGCAGTTCGGCCAGGACCGGGACACCATGACCCGGCGGTTCCTGCGGGCCTGCGAGAACCCGCACGTCAACATCATCGGCCATCCGACGACCCGCATCCTCGGCAAACGGCCCGGCGTCGACGCCGACTGGGACGCGGTGTTCGCCGCGTGTGCCCGCACCGGCACCGCCCTGGAGATCAACGCGCATCCGAACCGGCTGGACCTGTCGGACGAGCACATCCTGCGGGCGAAGGAGTACGGCGTGGTGTTCGCCATCGACAGCGACGCCCACTCGACGCCGGACCTCGCCAATCCGCGGTACGGGGTGGGCATGGCCCAGCGCGCCTGGCTGACCACCGACGATGTCATCAACACCTGGCCGCTGGCCCGGCTGCGGCGTTTCCTGCGCAAGGGTCCGGGGCACCCGCGCGACGCATGACGCCACGTGACGCTCTTGCCGAGCCCGCCCGCCGGGCGCCCGGAGCCCGTACTCTCGCCGAGCTGGACGACCGGGTGAGCGGGTGCCGGGCCTGTCCGCGGCTGGTCGCGTGGCGGGAGGAGGTGGGCCGTACCAAACGGGCGGCCTTCGCCGACTGGGACTACTGGGCGCGGCCGGTGCCCGGGTTCGGCCCGCCGGACGCGGCGCTCGCCGTGGTGGGTCTCGCCCCGGCCGCCCACGGCGGCAACCGCACCGGCCGGATGTTCACCGGCGACCGCTCGGGCGACTTCCTGTACGCGGCGCTGCACGCGGTCGGCCTGGCCAACCAGCCCACCGCCACTCACCGTGGCGACGGTCTGGCACTGCGCGGGGTCCGGATCACCTCGCCGGTGCACTGTGCCCCGCCCGCCAACCGCCCCACTCCGGAGGAGCGGGACACCTGCCGTCCGTGGCTGGAGCGGGAGCTGCGTCTGCTGCGGCCGACCTTGCGCTCGGTGGTGGTCCTCGGGGCGTTCGGCTGGCAGGCCGCCCTGCCCGCGCTGAACGCCGCCGGATGGACCGTGCCCCGCCCGCGGCCCGCCTTCCGGCATGGCGCGCGGATCACGCTGGAGGCCGCCGACGGCGGCGCTCCGCTGCATGTGTTCGGCTGCTATCACGTGAGCCAGCGGAACACCTTCACCGGTCGGCTCACTCCGGCCGTGCTGCGCGATGTGCTCGGCGCGGCGGCGGAGGCGGCCGGGCTGCTGCCTCCGCCCGCCGCTCCCCCGGCCACCGCCCCGGAGGGCGGCTGACCGAGGGGGAGGAGAGGCCCCGGGCACTGGGGCAGGAGGGCGCCCGGGGCCTCGATCAGGGGGTGGACCGGGTCAGTTGACCCCGGCCCCATTGGCGGCGTCACCGGCGGCGTCACCGGCTCCGGCGCCACTCTGGTCGCCCGCACCGGCGCCCGCGCCCGCGTTGGCGGCACCGGCGTTCGCGGCGGCATTGCCACCGGCGTTCGCGGCGCCCTCGGCACCCGCACCGGCGTTGGCGGCGGCATCGCCACCGGCACCGGCGTTCGCGGCGCCTTCATCGCCCGCACCGGCGTTCGCGGCGCCTTCGGCACCGGCAGCGGCGCCACCGGCATCGCCCGCGCCACCGGCGTCACCCGCGCCGATCACGGCGCCCGTGGCCTCCAGAGCACCGGTCACCGGCTGGAAGAACGTCTCGCCGCCCTGGGTGCAGTCACCGCTGCCGCCGGACGTGAGGCCGACCGCCGCGTCCTCGGCGAACATCGCGCCGCCACTGTCGCCCGGCTCCGCGCACACGTTCGTCTGGATGAGGCCGTTGACGATGTCGCCGCCGCCGTAGTTCACCGTGGCGTTCAGGCCCGTGACCTCGCCGTCGCTGACGCCCGTCGTGCTGCCGGAGCGCTGCACCTTCAGGCCGACGCTGGCCTCGACGGCCCGGCCGATCGCCTGGTTGGTGCCATCGGCGAGCTTGACCGCGCTCTCGGGCTGGGTGGTCGCGTCGTCGTACATGACCAGCGCGAAGTCGGTCTCGGGGAACTTGGTGTCCTGGACCGTGCCCAGCGCCTGGGCACCCGCCTGGTCGGCGGTCCAGGCCTCGGACTCGTTGCCGCAGTGGCCCGCGGTCAGGAAGCCGGGAGCTCCGTCGACGTCGACGTTGAAGCCGAGGGAGCAGCGGGCGCCGCCGCCGAAGATGGCGTCGCCGCCGACGACACCGGCAGCCGCTTCGCCGCCACCGGCCGCGCCACCGGCGGCATCACCGGCACCGCCCGCAGCGGCATCACCGGCACCACCCGCACCCGCGTCCCCGGCACCACCAGCAGCTGCGTCACCCGCACCACCCGCGCCCGCGTCCCCGGCGCCACCGGCGGCCGCGTCACCCGCACCGCCCGCGCCCGCGTCGTCGGCGGCGGCGTCGCCCGCCGCGTCACCGGCACCCGCGCCATCGCCGTTGCCACCCGGCTGGGCCGGGTCGCCGCCGTCGAACCTCTTGAACTCGCCCTTCGTCCGCTGGACGGTCACCGTGCCGTCCATCGCGTCCGTGGCCTTGGTCAGCGTGTCCCACTTGGCGCCGGTCACGGTCTTGTCCGCGGTCACCCGGACCTTGTTCGTCACCGGGTCGATGGACCAGGCGGTACCGGCCACCGAGGCGTCGGTGCTCAGCGTCTTGGTGGCGGCCTTCAGCTCGGTCATGCTGTTCTGCACGATCTTGGCGACGGCGCCCTGGGCTTCCACGCTCTTCGCCGCGTCCTCGGTCATGACGTTCATGACGAGTTGGCTCGTGTTGTTGTTGTAGTACCAGCCAGCACCGTTGTCACCGAGGTCAGAGGCGAGGCTCCTCGCGAGTTTCACTGCCGACGGGGACGAGAAGGTCTTCACGTCCGTCGTCTTGTCCTGGCTCGCATTGGCGTTGGGCAGCAGTAGGGCGGCTGCCCCGAGCGCGACGACAGCGGCTCCGGAAACGGCGAGGGTCCGCTTGTTCACACGTCGGTGGTGGCTCAACACTGACCTCCAGTAGGGGGGCGCGGGGCGTGTGCGGAGCGCCTCTTGCATTCCGCCACGCCCCCGCGCAGGGCCACCACCGAGTACGGGAGGCGTTTACTCCGTTCTCACCATGACTCACAGTGTGATGAATGGCTGCGCCGAGCGATCCGGAGCGGTAGGGTCCGCCGGTTGCGCACCCTCAGCCCTCGTCGGCCTCGTCGCCGCTCGCCACATCGCCCCCGGCGGTCTGGGCCGCTTGAGCCGCTTGGGCGCGCAGTTCCCACACCTCCCCCAATGCCATCTGCGCCGATCCCTCGACCGGGGAGCCCGCCGTGGTCTCGAAGTGATCGACGTAGGCGCCGATGAACTCCTGCCAGCGGTGGTTGACCGGGTCCTCGTCCAGCGCCGCCATCGCCGCGGCGAAGTCCTCGCAGTCCACGAGGTGGAAGAGATGGCGTCCGCTGCGCCAGATCCGCCAGTTGGTGATCCCGGCCCGCCCCAGCGACTCCAGCAGATCCGCCGGAACCGTGGCGTGCTCCCGTTCGTAGCCTGATTCCTGGCCCTCCTTGAGGACCGAGTGCAGCGTCACGCGCATCGGCGTCTCCCTTCGTCCGCTCACCGCTCATCCACGGTGGTCATGGTCCATGGGCACATGCCCGGAGTCACTCTGCCCCCTCCGGCCCCGGCCGCCAACGGTCCGGCAGTCGCCTCGTGGCCCGCCGGGCGCGGGCGGCGGGCGCCGCGATCTACGATGCCTCGCGGGGCGGCGTGACCGTCGGACTCCCCGTATCCGCTGATGACGACCACGGAAGGACCCCAACGCCATGGCCAACACCCCCGTGCGCGACCGTTCCACGATCATGGTTCTCAATGGGCCGAACCTGAACCTGCTCGGCCGCCGCCAGCCGGAGATCTACGGCACCGACAGCCTGGCGGACATCGAGAAGCTGGTCGCGGAGACGGCCGCCCCGCACGGGCTCACCACCGACTGTCGGCAGAGCAACCACGAGGGCCGGCTGATCGACTGGATTCATGAGGCCCGGGAGCGGCACGTGGCCGTCGTCATCAACCCGGCCGGTTACTCCCACACCTCCGTGGCCCTGCGCGACGCGCTGGCGACCTGCGACGACATGCCGATCCTGGAGGTGCACATCTCCAACATCCACCAGCGCGAGGCGTTCCGGCACCACTCGTATGTCTCCGCGCTCGCCAGTGGCGTGATCGCCGGATGTGGCGTGCAGGGCTACGCCTTCGCGGTGGAGCGGGTCGCCACGCTGCTCGCGGCCAAGAAGAAGTGAGACCCGGGCAAGAAAACCCCGGGCCCGTCAGGCCCGTCAGGCCCGGATGACGCGGACACCGGCCTCGGTGTACGGGGCGATCGCCTCGTCGGTGGCGCCGGTGTCCGTGACCAGTACCCCGATCTCGTCGAGCGCGCAGATCCGCGCGAACGCCCGGCGGCCCAGCTTGGAGCTGTCGGCCGCGACGACCACCCGGGCGGCGCGACCGGCCATGAGGTGGTTGATGCTGGCCTCGCCCTCGTGGTGGGCGGCCGCGCCCCGCTCGGGGTCCATCGCGTCCACGCCGAGGATGGCGAGGTCGAGGGAGACCTCGGCCAGCACCCCGGTGGCCAGCGGTCCCATCAGCTCGAACGACTGGGGGCGGGCCACCCCGCCGGTGAGCACGATCTTGATGTGCGGGCGGACCGCCAGTTCATGGGCGATGTTCAGGGCGTTCGTCACGACGGTGACGGCCGGGCCGCCGCCGTCGGAACCGGACAGTTCGCCACGGGTGGCGATGGCGCGGGCGATTTCGGTGGTGGTGGTACCGCCGTTGAGGCCGACGACCGAACCGGGCTCGACCATGCGGGCGACGGCGGTGCCGATCCGCTGCTTCTCCGAGGCGCGCCGGGCGGTCTTGTAGCGCAGCGGAAGGTCGTACGAGAGATTGTGCGCGACCGCACCGCCGCGGGTGCGGGTGAGCATCTGCTGCTGTGCGAGTTCGTCCAGGTCCCGCCGGATGGTGGCGGCGGACACCGCCAGCTCGGCGGCGGCCTCCTCGACCTCGACCTTGCCGTCCCTGCCGAGCAGTTCCAGCAGGGCATTCCAGCGCTCGGGCCGTTTCACGCCGTCTCCTCGACCCCCGTCGTTCCGTCGCGGCTCACCCTACCCCGGCTGTCCGCACTCTGGACTTTTCTGCAAGATCATGCGCATTATCAGGCTGTAAGGAGCATCTTCGAGCATCCACATTCACCAGACACATTCGTCGAAGCGGAGCTGGGGAGTCCCATGAGCCATACCGAGACCGAGATCGCGAGCCAGCCCGACTGCTGGCGCCGCGCCATCGCACTGGCCCGGGACCCGGACGGGCCGGTGCGCGAGGCGCTGCCACGGGCCGGTGAGCGGGTCGCCGTCGTCGGCTGCGGCACCTCGTGGTTCATCGCCCAGGCGTACGCGGCGCTGCGCGAGGCCGGGGGCCAGGGCGAGACGGACGCGTTTCCCGCGTCGGAGATGCCCACCGGGCGCGCCTACGACCGGGTGCTCGCGCTGTCGCGGTCGGGCACCACGACCGAGGTGCTGGATCTGCTCGGCCGGACGCGGGGCCGGGTGCCCACCACCGTCATCACCGCGGTCCCCGGCTCCCCGGTCACCGCCCTGGCGGACGCGGCGGTCGTGCTCGACTTCGCGGATGAGCGGTCGGTGGTGCAGACCCGCTGGGCGACCAGCGAACTGGCCCTGCTGCGGGCTCACTTGGGGCATGACCTGGAGGGCCTCGTCGAGGACGGCGCGGCGGCGCTCGCCGCGCCGCTGCCCGAGGGGCTCGTGGAGGCGGGCCAGTTCACGTTCCTCGGGCGCGGCTGGACGTACGGCGTGGCACAGGAGGCCGCGCTCAAGATGCGCGAGGCCGCGGGGGCGTGGACCGAGGCGTATCCGGTGATGGAGTACCGGCACGGCCCGATCAGCGTCACCGGCCCGCGCAGCGTGGTGTGGTGGCTCGGCGAGGGCCCGTCCGGGCTGGCGGAGAAGGAGGTCACCGGGCCCGGTGGCCGTCTCGTCGGCTACGGCCGCGATCCGCTGGCCGAACTGGTGCTGGTGCAGCGGCTCGCGGTGGCGATCGCGGAGGCGCGCGGCCTTGACCCCGACCGGCCCCGGAACCTCACCCGCTCGGTGATCCTCGGTTGAGCGGGCGGAAGTTGAGCGGCCGGAAGTTGAGCGGGCGGAACGAGGGAAGGGAGACAGGCCATGCCGCTGGTGGCCACCGCTGAGATCGTCGGACCGGCCGCACGGGGCGGGCTCGGCGCGGGGGCGTTCAATGTGATCCAGATCGAGCACGCCCAGGCGATCGTGGCCGGGGCGGAGGCGGCCGGGGCCCCGGTCATCCTGCAGATCAGCGAGAACGCGGTGCGCTATCACGGCGCTCTGGCCGCGATCGGCCGGGCCACCGTCGAGGTCGCCCGCGCCGCGCGGGTCCCGGTCGCGGTGCATCTGGACCATGCCACCGAACCCGGGCTGGTGCGGGAGGCGCTCGGCCTCGGCTTCGGCTCGGTGATGTTCGACGCCTCGGCACGCGACTACGACGGCAATGTGGCGGCCACCGCGGCGGTGGCCGCCGACTGCCATGCCGCCGGGGTGTGGGTCGAGGCGGAGCTGGGCGAGGTGGGCGGCAAGGACGGGGTGCACGCGCCCGGGGCCAGGACCGATCCGGCCGAGGCCGCCGCGTATGTCGCGGCGACGGGCGTGGACGCGCTCGCGGTCGCGGTGGGCACCTCGCACGCGATGGTGGTCAAGGAGGCGGTGGTGGACCTGGACCTGGTGGCGGCGCTGCGCGCGGCCGTGCCCGTACCGCTGGTACTGCACGGTTCGTCCGGGGTGCCCGAGCCGGATCTGACGCGCGCGGTCGCGGCGGGTCTGACGAAGGTGAACATCGCCACCCACCTCAACGTGGCCTACACCCGGGCGATCCGCGACCACCTCGCCGACCATCCCGAGGTGGTCGACCCGCGCCGCTACGTCGCGGTGGCGCGTGAGGCGGTGGCCCGCGAGGTGACCCGGCTGCTGGCCCTGGTGCGCGCCGTGCCGCGCTGACGCCGCGGAGCGCGTGGCGCATGGGGGCTGTTGACATGACCTTATCAAGTCGCCAGGATGCGGGGGAGGTTAGGAAAGGTTCCTAACAGAGGAGTGTCCCATGCGCACACGACTCGCGTTCGTCCTGGCCGGTGCCGGGCTGCTGGCCGGTTCCCTCGCCGCCGGAGCCCAGGCCACCCCCCGGCCCCCCGCACCGGCCCCCGGCTCCGGCTCGGTCACAGCGGACTCCGTCAAAGAAGGCTCCGTCACGGCCGCCCAGTTACTCGCCAAGGTCAAGAGCTGTTCGCAGATATCCAACGGCAAGTACCGCACCGACGACGAGACATCGGCCACCGTGCCGGTCTGCGACGCCGGTGGCGCGGTGTTCTGGAAGGCGGACATGGACGTCGACTGCGACGGCCAGGTGACCTCCAAGTGCAACGAGGACACCGACCCGTGGTTCCAGGACGACACGGCCTTCCACCAGTCGAACGGAAAGCCGCTGATCGCCGACAAGCTGCCCTATGTGGTGGTGCCCAGCAAGAGTTCCACATGGGACTACGGCAGTTCCGGCATCAAGGGCGGCGGCGTGGTCGCCGTCGTCTACAACAACAAGGTCGAGTACGCGGTGGTCGGCGACACCGGCCCGACCAAGATCATCGGCGAGGCGTCCTACGCCACGGCCAACGCGCTCGGCATCGACCCCGACCCGGAGACGGGCGGCGCGGAGTCGGGCGTGACCTACATCCTCTTCAAGAACTCCTCCGTCTCCCCCATCGAGAACCACGACAAGGCGGTCTCGGTCGGCGACGGCCTCGCCAAGCAGTTCGTGCAGAACAACTGACCTCCCACCCCAGCCCGCCACCAACCTGGCCGCCGGACCGCCCCCTTGGCCCGGCGGCCCCGTGCGTCACGGCAGGGCTTCCAGCAGCGGCAGCATCCGGCCCGGGATGGAGCCCGAGGGCGCGGCGCCGATACGCCGCGCCCCCATGGCCAGGTAGAACGGCTCGGCGTACGGATCGGCATCGATGGTCAGCCGGGTGAAGCCGAGGCGGCCCGCCGCCTCCAGCACATTCCGGTACAGCAGCCGCCCTACGCCGTGGCCGATCGCGGGCGGGTCGACGAACAGCATGCCCACCCATCCCTGCGGGGCCGTGCCCTCAGGCGTGGAGAACCCCAGCACCCGCCCGGCCTCCTCGGCGACCGTGGTCCGACGGGCCGCCAGCTCGCCCTCGCGCATCGTCAATTCCTCCCGGCAGGCAGCCAGGAACTCCTCGTCGTACCCCCAGTGGCCCTTCGACCGCAGCGCCAGCTCGGTCAGCGCCCCCGCCTCCTCCTCGCGCCCGGCTCTCAGCCGTCGTGTCGTCATGTGCCGATCGTGGCATCCGGCCCCCTGTTCGGCCAGCGCCTCTGGGGCGATGACTTTTGCCGGTGCGGACGGTCCCTTCTGATGAGCGCGCGGGGTACCGCGTGCCCCTACAACTGGAGGTGGACGTTGGCCGGTCCCGAGCCCGAGAGCCCTCCCGCGCTTCCCCCGATCGTCCTGGTCCTCGGACGGCCGCCACGGACCCGCGCCGAGGTGGAGCTGCTGTGCGAACGGCTGCGCGAGCTGGTGCGGCGCGGCGCTCCCGGTCCCGTCACCGTGGACGTGGGCGCGGCGTATCCGCCGGACCTGGCTCTGGTCGAGGCCCTGGCCCGGCTGCGGCTGACCGCCCGCCGTCTGGGGCGGGGGATGCGGCTGCGGAACGCGGGCGGCGAGCTGGCCGGGGTGCTCGCCCGGGCCGGGCTGGACGAGGTGCTGACCGCGCCCGCGGCGTTACGGATCGAGCCGGGCGGGGAGGCCGAACAGGGGGAACAGCCGCTCGGTGTCCAGGAAGGAGTTGAGCCCGGTGATCCGCCCGGCTGATATCTCCAGGACCTGGAGCGCCCAGGGCTCATGGGCGCCGCCCGGTCCGCCCGGCCGGTACTGCCCGAAGGCGGGCGCCCCGTTCGCCACGGTAGGGACCAGCCGGGAGCCCCGGCAGCCGATGCCGTGCCCCAGCAGCCAGGTGCGGATGTCGTCGTGGCCGCGCAGCCACAGCTCGTACGGCGGCATGGACAAGGTGGCGTCCTCGTGCAGGAGCGAGGTGAGGGAGTCCAGGTCGTAGCGCTCGAAGGCGTCCACATAGCGGGCGAGCAGCACGCGCTGCTCCTCGTCCAGCGGCTTGACCGGATCGGTGTCGCTGATCTCGGTCGCGGCGAGGGTGGCCCGGGCGCGCTGCAGGGCGCTGTTGACCGACGCGACCGTGGTGCCCAGCAGCTCGGCGACCTCGGCGGCCTTCCAGGCCAGCACCTCGCGCAGGATGAGCACCGCGCGCTGGCGCGGCGCCAGGTGCTGGAGGGCGGCCACGAACGCCAGCCGCACCGCGTCCCGCTGGGCGGCGACCTCGGCGGGGTCCCCGGCGTCGGCCAGCACCTGCCCGTCGGGCACCGGCCCGATCCAGGTGACCTCCGGCTGCGCGGTGAGGGTGGCGGGGGTCGCCGAGGACACGGCGGTGAGGTCCATCGGGCGGGCCCGGCGCTTGCTCCCGTTCAGCATGTCCAGACAGACGTTGGTGGCGATCCGGTACAGCCAGGAGCGCAGCGCCGACCGCCCCTCGAACCGCTCCAGGCCCCGCCAGGCGCGGACCATCGTCTCCTGGACGGCGTCCTCCGCCTCGAACGCCGAGCCCAGCATCCGGTAGCAGTAACCGGTGAGCTGCACCCGGTACGGCTCCAGCTGGAGCTCGGCACCGGCCGTGCCGTCCACTGCCGCGACATCACTCATCGACGCACCTCGATCGATCTGCGGAGACCGTTCCGCGGACTCCCGTGGGAGGAAACTAGCGCGCCGCACCGACAAAGCCCCGGACCTGCGAACTCATGCCACCGGCCGGGCCCGGACCGTCGAGGCGTGCACCTGGTGCCCGCCACTGGCGATCATCCGCACCTCGGCGCGGTCGCTGATCTCGGCCCGCACGATACCGGTGTCGTCCGCGTAGACGGGGTGTCCGCCGGGGCCACTGAACTCGGTGCGGTGCACCATCACGATGTCCTCGGCCTCCGGCGCCGGGGCGACCGGGTCGGCGAAGATCAGCTCATATCTCTCTCGTCGCGGCATCAGGCACTCCTCCCACACAGGCCCGCCCCTCATTCCCAAACCGGGACAATCAACACTATCGAACGGGCCCGCCACCGCAAGGGGGTCACGTACGCGACTCCGGGGCGACCGCGCCGCGGGCCAGCGGGGTCATGACCGAGCCGATGACGGTGGCCGCGGCGATGGAGCCCAGGGTGATCCCCCAGGCGAGCGGGCCGAGCGGGGTGCAGTCGAAGAACTGGCTCACGCCGGGCGTCTGGATGATGCCCGCGAGCACCGCGGCCGAGCCGATTCCGGCGATCAGCACATGCCGGTCCAGGCCTCCGGTGGCCAGGGTCTGCGCCAGCTGCGTACCGACCAGGGCGACGAGCGCCACCGTGCTGGCCCGGCGTTTGCGGCCGGTCAGCCGCGCGCCCGTCCACGCCACGCCCGCACCGGCGGCCGTGATGACGCCGCGCAGCATCATCTCCCGGTTCAGCGCGGTACCCAGGGAGCGGCTGGGGCCCTCCTTGAGCAGCCGCTCGCCGGTGTGCCCGGTCGGTTCGCGCACCGCGATGGCGAGCGCGGGCGCGAGGTCGGTCAGCAGGTTGACGAGCATGATCTGCCGGGCGGTGAGCGGGGTGCTGCCCGCGATCGCGGAGGCGAGCACACTGAAGGTGACCTCGCCGAGGTTGCCGCCGATGAGGATGGCGAGCGCGGCCCGCACCGAGGCCCACATCGCCCGCCCCTCCATCAGGGCCGACACGATCGTCTCCAGGCGGTCGTCGCCGACGACGAGGTCCGCGGCGGCGGTCGCGGCGGGGGTGCCGCGCCGCCCCAGGGCGATCCCGATGTCCGCGAGCCGGATCGCGGGGGCGTCGTTGGCGCCGTCGCCGGTCATCGCCACCACCCGGCCGAGGCGCTGGTAGGCCTGCACGATCCGCACCTTGTGGTGCGGACTGCACCGGGCGATGACGTCCACCGTGGGGAGCAGTTCGTCCAGCTCCGCGTCCTTCATCTCGTCCAGATCCGGCCCGGTGCGCACCTTCAGCTCGGTGGCGTCGATGACGGTGGCCGCGATGGACTCGGCGGTGGCCGGGTGATCGCCGGTGAGCATCACGGTGTGCACGCCCGCCTCGCGCAGCCGCGCGGTCGCGGGGGCGGCGCTGGTGCGCACCGGGTCGGCCAGCGCGATGAACCCGCGGAAGACCAGGTCACGCACCGATTCGTCGGTGAGCTGTTCCCCGGCCCGCATGGGGCGTTCGGCCACGGCCAGGACCCGGCGCCCGGCACCGGCCAGTTCCTCGGCGGCCGCGGTCAGTTCCGCGACGCCGTCGGCGTCCAGGGCGGTGCTCGCCGCCGTACCGGACGGCTGTCGCCGGACGCAGCGCTCCAGCACGCTCTCCGGGGCGCCCTTCACGCTCAGCAGGGTGTCGCGCGCGGTGGTCCCGGTGGTGGCGTGATAGGCGCGGGAGGGTTCGAAGGGCAGCGCGTCGGTGCGCCGCCAGCGCGGTGCGCCCCGGCGTACCGCCACCCCGGCGCGGCGCGCCCCGGCCATGACCGCGCGGTCGGTCTGGTGGGCCATGGGCTCGGCCTGGCGGGCGGGCGGGGTCGCCCGCAGGGCGGCGGCGAGCACCTCCTTGCACGAGGTGTCGAGCCGGTCGGCGGGCAGCGGGCCGCCGCCGTCGCTGACCGCCGCGAGTTCGAGGGTGCCCTCGGTGAGGGTGCCGGTCTTGTCGAAGCACAGCACGTCGGCGCGGCCGAGCGCCTCGATGGTGCGCGGGTTGCGGACCAGGGCGCCGAGGTCGGCCAGCCGCCGGGCGGCGGCGAGCTGTGCCGCGTTGACGAGGAAGGGAAGGCCCTCGGGTACGGACGCGACGGCGAGGTTGACCGCCGAGGCCAGGTTCTCGGTCAGCGGGAGGCCGTGCAGCAGCCCGGCTCCGGACACGGCGGCGGCCGAGCCGATAGCGATGGGAACGCTGGAGCGGGTGAGCGCGGTGAGCCGCGCCTCGACACCGGTCACGGGTGCGGCGCGGCGGGCGGTGGCCAGGCTGCGGCCGACCTCGGTGGACGGTCCGGTGGCCACGACGACGGCCTGTGCCCGTCCGGCGGAGATGGTGGTGCCCTCGTAGAGCATCGAGCGGCGCTGGGTGATGTGCGCGGCGACCACCGGTGCCGGGTTCTTGGCCACCGGCAGGGATTCGCCGGTCAGCGAGGACTCGTCGACCTCCAGGCCGTCGGCCTCCAGCACCCGGCAGTCGGCCGGAACCACGTCCTCCGGGCCCAGGGTGATGATGTCCCCGAGGACCAGGTCCCCGGCGGTGACGAGACGTTCCGTACCGCCGCGGCGCACCCGGGCGCCGACCGCGGACCGGGCGAACAGCTCCGCGAGCGCCCGCTCGGTCCTGACCCGCTGGAAGCCGCCGACGAGCGCCGAGGTGGCGGTGATGGCCGCGACGAGGGCGGCGTCGGTACGCGACCCCACGGCGGCCGCGAGCGCGGCCCCGGCGGCCAGGACCGGGGTGAGCGGATTGGCCAGCTCCTCGATGAACGCCGCCGGGAGGCTGGTGCCGGTCGGCTCTCCGGTGCGGGTGGGTGCCTTTCCGGCCCGGGTGGCGGCCGCCTCCGGGGTCAGCCCCTGGTCGGGGTCGGCCGACAGCCGCTCCAGCACCCGGGGGATGGGCATCAGATGCCAGGGCGTGGTGGACACCGGGGGCACCAGCGGACGGGAGAGCAGCTGCCGGGCGCGCCAGTTGCCGAGGCCGAACGCGATGGCCCCGGCGGTGGTGGTGACCGCCGCGCCGCGCGCGGTGGCCTGGGACCGGGGGGCCTTGAGGGCGGCGACCGCGCCGATGCCGCTGCCACCGGCCGACAGCAGGGCGCTCTCCCGGTCCACCTGGGCGGCCACGCCGACGGCGTCCACGATGATTCCGGCCGACTCCAGGTCGGCGCCGACGAGCAGATGGGCGCCCCAGGCGGGGTGCTCGCCCTCGTGGTGAATCCCGACGCCGCAGTCGGACGCGCCCAGGGCCCGGCGGTTCCCGGACAGCAGCATGACGACCGCGCCGTCGGCCTGGAGAGCGCGTACGGAGGCCACCAGGCGGTTGCCGGACGGTGCCACCGCGTCGGCGAAGGTGAAGCCCGTCGGGGGCGTCCGGTCACTGGCCAGGACGATGCGCGCGCCCGCCCGGCGGGCGGCCGCCGCGACCGCCTCGGCGCCGGGGACCGCCTGGGCGGCGAGCCCGGCGACCGCCTGGAGCCGGTGTCCGCAGGCCAGACCGAGGGTCCGCTCGCTGCCCTTGCGGCGCAGTCTGGCGGCCGTCTGCTGTCCGGTGCGGCCGGTCAGTTCGAGCCGGTCCAGCGGGCCCAGCACCCATCCGCCGGCGCTCTGGACCCGCAGGGGCTCGTCCGCGTCGAAGAGGTCGAAGAGCCGCATCGTGACCTGCTCGGGATCGGCGCCGCCGAGGAGTTCCAGGTCGATGGGTTCGTACCGGTCGCCGCGCAGCGCCGCCTCGTCGAGCACCACGGTGTCGATCTGGCCGAGCCGCCGCAGGGCGCTGCGGTCCATGGCCAGGACGCCGCGCAGCGCCAGGAAGCGGCCGAGGCTGGTGGCGAAGCCCTCCCGCCCGGCGCCGGGCGCCTTCGGTATGGACGAGAACGCGACGGCCAGCCCGCGGCGCGGTCCGGCGAAGGGGACGGTGAGGGCGCCGACCGCCGCTCCCACGGCCATGGACCGCTCCGCGAACCGCTCCATGCTGTCCTTCGGAGGGGGACCGGGCCGCTCCACCACGATGGGTTCGGCGGCCACGTCCTGGGGCCCGTGCACCAGCTGCGGCTCCATCGCCGCCCATGCCTCGCCCTCGGCCGTGGCCTCCCGCCACAGGCCCATGCGCTGGGCGAGGTCGAGTGCGAGTCCGCCGCCGCGGGTGGCCACGCCCTGGGTCAGCGCGCTCAGCACCGGCAGGGTCGCCTCGGTGGGCTCACCGCGGGTGACGGCCAGGGCCAGCCGCCGCAGCCGCGGGTGGTTCTGGATGGCGGACAGGGACGCGCTCGCCTCGGCCGGGAGCCTGAGCCACGGGACCAGCCGCAGGGCGGTGGCGACGCTCAGGCCCAGGACGTCCGCGACGATCACGGCGAGGGACTGGGCCTCCAGTGGCCCGCCCGAGGGGTGGCGTGGTTCCGGGGCCCATTCGTCGAACTCCTCGGTGGGTACGGCGGGGCCGCGGGTCTCCGCGCGCTCGATCCGGGCGACCAGTTCCGCCTCGCGAGGGGGCGGTTTGGTGACGGCGACGACGACCCGCTCGGAGGGGGCGTTCACCCGTGCCCACAGCACGCCGGGATGTTTTTCGAGGGCCGCTTCCACTCGGCTCGCCACCTGTTCCCCGCCGATGCCGTGCACACCGTGCACCTCGATGTAGTAGCGGCCCGGGTACGACCACACCCCGCGGCGGGGCGGGTGCACCAGCCGGTTGACCGCCCCGGCGGCGTCCCGCACCCGCGCGGCCACTCCGTGGGTGAGGCCGAGAGGGTCCGGCATCGAGGGTTTCATCAAGTGCAGCCCAGGCAGCGTCGTCATCGGTGAGACCTCCGGTGTGTCGGCGTCCGCGGCGCGGTTTCCGTGTGTTTCCACGTGTTTCCGCGCGGAGCGGCCTGTCCGGTTGATTCCGATTACCCTGAAAAAGGCAGAAGATTCCGGACGTCAATCATGTGTGGACGTGAGACCAGTGACCACTCCCACCAGCTCCCGCAAGCGCAGCACTTCAGCGACGGCACGGTCGTCGGCGCGCGGCGCCGGCAAGTCGGGCCGGAGCCAGGCCACATCGAAGAGCAAGACCCCATCGAAGGCCCCGTCGAAGGCCCCGTCGAAGACCGCGGCCGCTTCCAAATCCGCGCAGCCGGGGAAGACGAAGGCGGCGAAGAGCACACAGAGGTCGAAGACGGCCAGGGCGGCGAAGTCCGCGAAGCCCACCCCCCAGAAGGGGGACCACCGGATCACCATGACGATCCCCAGCCTCGGCCACGTGGCACACGCGACGCGGCTCGACCGCGCCGCGAGCGCGACCCATCTCGACCGGGTCGACGGTGACCGCGTCGGCCGCGCCGCGAAGAGCGCGGCGAACGTGGCGCTGATGCCGATCGCGGCGGCCCGCCGCGTACTGCCCGCCAAGGGCGGCCTCCCGCTGTACGCGGGGCTCGGCGTGCTCGGCGTCGCCGAGGTCATCGAATGGCCGGTGGCCCTGGGCGTCGGCGTCGGCTACGCGGTGCTGCGGCGCGGCGGAGTCATGGCGCCGCCGTCCAAGACCCGCAAGGCCTGACCACAGCGGACCGCAACCGGCCACAACGGACCACAGTCGACCCGGCCGCCCGGGACCCGGGCCCGGTGGGCGCGTCCCCTCAAGGACGCGCCCACCGGGCCCGCCCGCGCGAGCGATGCCCGCTTTCCCCGATCAGCGACACCTTTGACCGTTTTCCTCAGACCACACGGGCGGGAAACGGGCAGAAGTTGACCATAAACAGGCAGCGGCAAGCAGTCGAAACGTTGGTATATACCATGAAGCGCATCTAACACCCGTCACTAGAACCGTCGCCCGACCCGGTTCCAGGGCCGGTCCGGTGGCTGGTGGCAGGGCCTTGACCTCAGCTTTTCCGGTTCCCCCACGACCACGCCGTTGTTGAGACAACAGAAAGCGGTACTCTCCATGGCTCACCCTCACCCCCCTCAAGCCGCCCGCCGCGTGCCCGCACAGGCATCATCCGGCTTAACCCATGACCGAAACCGGACCCGCGCCGTGACCGGACGCAACGCCACCGGCATGGCCACCCTCGCCCTGGACCTCCAAGTCCTCGCCGGGGACGAGGACTTCTTCCGGCACTTCGGCGGAACCTCGGCGGAGCTGTGCGGACGCAATCTCTTCGACCTGCTCCACCCCAGCGCCCCCGCCGTCCTGCGGGAGCACTTCCTGCGGCTGCACGACGGGCGCCGGACCCGCTTCACCGAGCGCGTGGTCGGCCACCGCGCGGGAGGCCGGGTGTTCTCGGGCGAGTTGACGGGTACGGCCGTCCAGGGCCCGTCCGACGCGCCCGCCGCGATCGTTGTCCTGGTCAAGCCGGATGACGAGAAGGCCGAGGACGACGCCCCCGCCCAGCGCCGCAATCTGCTCTCGCCACTGGAGGCACAGATACTGGAGGGCGTGGCCACCGGCGCCTCGACCGTGCAGATGGCCGCCAAGCTTTATCTCAGCCGCCAGGGCGTCGAATACCACGTGGGGTCGATGCTGCGGAAGATGAAGGCGCCCAACCGCGCGGCCCTGGTCTCACGCGCGTACGCGGCGGGCATGCTGACCGTCGGCACCTGGCCCGCCCGGGTCCGCCCGGATTTCGTCAAGTGACCCCGCCATGACGTGAGTACGGCGGGTCCCGTACGGCGATGCGCCGCACACGCCGACGTTTGCGGTGCGGCCGGGTCAGGAGTGTTCCGGCTGGCAGTGCGGGCACCAGGTGCTGGTCCGGCCGACGATCTTTCCGCGGCGCAGCGGGCGGCCGCAGCGCGGGCAGTGCGGATCGGGGTCGTCGCGGTGGCCGGTGAGCCAGGACGGCCGGGGCGGCACCTGGCCCGCCCGCACGGAGGTGCGCAGCACCCCGCGCAGCGCGGTGTGCAGCCGCCGCCGCTCGTCGGGGCCCAGGTCGCCCGTCCGGCTCTTCGGATGGACCCGGGCCCGCCACAGGATCTCGTCGCCGAGCAGATTGCCGAGCCCCGCGACGACGGACTGGTCGGTCAGGGTGGCCTTGACCTGTCCGCGCCGCCCTTCGAGCAGGGTGTCCAGCTCCGCCCTGCCCAGCGAGAGCGCGTCCGGGCCCTGCTCGCCGAGGATGCGGTCGACGTCGGCGTCGGTGGCGGCGAGCCACAGGCCCCGCAGCTTGCGCTGGTCGTGGTAGCGGAGCTGATGGCCGTCGTCGAGGGTGAGGACGACGCGGCCGAACCGCTCGGGCGGATCGTCCGCGGAGCGGCACACCAGCCCGCCGGTCATGCCGAAGTGCAGGATGAGCGTGGGGCCCCCGGCCGGGGCGATCAGCCACTTGCCGTGGCGCCGCGGAGCCTCGAACCGGCGGCCCTCCAGCTCGCGCTTCAGCCGCCCGGCGGTGACCCCGCGCAGCACCCCCGGATCGGCCACCTCGACGCGCTCGATCCGGCGTCCCCGCGCACAGGAGGCCAGTGTGCGACGGAAGCCCTCGACGTCCGGCAGCTCGGGCATAGCGCCAGATTACGCCCGGCCCCGGAGGGCGGCTCGGGGAACGACGGCCCGGAAATGAAGGTGAGGAAAACCAAAACTTTGCATGAGTCGGATAAAGTACCTGGTTATGCGATTCATCCGCTCCGGACCGGGAGCGAGCGGTCGCAATCAGACGCTTTTCGCGATCGCGCGCTGCCTGCCGTTCGTGGTCATGGCGGCGGTGGTCACCATCGAGCTGACGCCCGCGCATGTGCTCTACACCGGTCCCCTGCTCACCCCGGCCCCGGCGCTGGCCGCGGTGACCATGGGCCCGGTCGGCACCGGGGGCGTGGTCCTGCTGGCCGCGGGGATCAGCGCGCTCACCGCCACCCACAACCACGCCTGGGGCTCCCAGCAGGTGTACGCGAATCTGCTGGCGCTGCTCGTGGTGTCCGTGGCGAGCGTGGCGAGCAGCGCCATCCGCGAGCACAGGGACCGGGAGCTGAGCCAGGTCCGCCGGATCGCCGAGGTCTCCCAGAACGTGGTGCTGCGGCCGCTGCCCGCCCGGATGGGCGGGGTGCGCACCGCCAGCGTGTACATGGCGGCCGAGCGCGGGGCGCAGATCGGCGGCGATCTGTACGAGGCGGTGGGCACCCGCTACGGAGTGCGGCTGATCGTCGGGGACGTACGCGGCAAGGGGCTGGCCGCGGTGCGGTCAGCGGCGGCGGTCCTGGGCGCGTTCCGGGAGGCCGTGCACTACGAACACGATCTGATCGAGGTGATGCGGCGCTGCTCGGCGGCGCTGGGCCGCGAATACGATCTCCTGGACCGCTCCCGGCTCCAGGACTGGGACGAGCGGGCCGAGCAGTTCGTCACCGTCCTGCTCGCCCAGGTGGTGCCCGACACCTCCCTGATCGAGCTGATCAACCGTGGCCATCCCCCGCCACTGGTGCTGCACGACCGTAAGGTGCGGACGCTGGGCCCGGTGCGCCCGCTGCCGCCGCTCGGCCTGGACGAGTTCCTGACCCCGCCCCCGATCGGCGTCGAGACCTTCCCGTTCGCCGGCGGTGACCGGCTGCTGCTGCACACCGACGGGGTGCTGGAGGCGCGCAACCACTGCAACGAGTTCTTCCCGCTGCCGCAGGCCATGGAGACCGTGGAGGGCGCCACCCCGACCGAGTACCTGGACCGGCTGCGGCACGCGCTGGTCCACCACGCCGAGGGGCGGCTCGCCGATGACGCGGCGATGATCCTCGTCGAGCGGGCGGCGGGGGCCGAGCCGGGGTGGCGCTCCGGCTCCTGAGGCCGCCCGAGGCCCCCTGAGACCGGGCTACGGCACCGGGGCGCCGAACTCCTCCACCGCGGCCGCCACGATCGCCTCCAGCCGGGCGTGGTGGGCGCCGCGCCAGTAGACGCGCGCACAGGCCGGGCAGCGGGCGAACACGTCGTAGGTGCTCCGCGTGCCGTGCTCCAGCTGCTCGTGGACCGTGTCCTTGTCGGCGTCCTCCAGCGGGCCGTTGCACGCCGTGCAGCGCGTCCACGGGGCGAGGGACGGGGCGAACCGGCCCAGGACGTCGCGCAGTTGTTCATCGGGCCGGTCGCTGTAGACATACGCCCCGGCCCACAGCTCGCGCCGCCGCAGCAGCCCCCGGTCGCGGGAGAGGAGCACCCGGCACTGGGCCGCGGAGCGGGCGGCGAGCGCGGGGTCGCCGATGTCCTCGCTCTCGTACGCCGCGTCGACGCCGAGCAGCCGGAGGCGGCGCGCGAGGGTGCCCAGATGGACGTCGAGCAGGAAGCGCAGCGGCGCGCCCGGGACGCGCTGCGGCCGGAGCACCGGGTGCACCTCCACGGACTCCCCCGCCCCGGGGACATGGGAGACCGCGGTCTCCCGGCCGTCGACGAGCAGCGCGCCGACCTCGGTGAGCGGGACCCCGAACGACTCGACGACATGGCCGAGGGTGGACGCGCCGTCGGTGGTGACGGCCACGCGGGCCCGGCGCCGTTCGGAGGTGGCGAAAAGCCGCAGTTCAGGGGCGAGGCTGAGGTGGATCTCCGGTCCGTTCACACCGCCAGCATGCCAGGCGTGACCGGCCCCGGGCGACGGTGTATCCGCCCCGGTCGGACGCCATGGTCTCGGTGTCGGGCGCGGCGTCGGGCGCGGCGTCGGGCGCGGCGTCGGGCGCGGCGTCGGGCGCGGCGTCGGGCGCGGCGTCGGGCGCCGCCTCGGACGCCGCCTCGGACGCCACGTCGAGCGGCGCCTGAGGCACCCCGTCGGGCGCCGCCTCAGGCGCCGCCGGAGCGCTCCAGACGCCGTCGTTTGCGGCGCCAGGTCACCAGCCGCAGATACTCCTCGTGCAGCAGTCGGCCGACGAGCGCGCCGCCGAACACCACGAAGCCGACACCGACCAGCCAGGACTGCACGACGAGCACGGTGCCGACCGGGCCGTAGGACACCGCGCTGGAGGCGATCAGCGGCGAGAACACCAGCCGGGAGAAGATCCGCAGCCCCCACAGCCCGACGCCCGTGGCCAGGGCGCCCGGCAGCAGGGCACCCCAGCTGATCCGCCCGCCGAGCAGCAGCCGCTGCGACCACCAGAAGAAGAGCACCGTGCCGACGACGGCGACGGCCAGCCGGGTGGGCCCGGGGCCGAGGTGGGACGACACCAGGAGGTAGACGATGAGCACGACGAGCCAGACCAGATGGCGCCACGCGGTGTGCCAGCGGCCGGGAGGCAGCTCCCACACCTTCTCGTAGCCGGTCTGCACCGCCCCGCAGAAGGTCAGCCCGAAGAGGGCCAGCGTGGCCAGACCGAACGCGGTGGTGGTCTCCAGCGACCGCTTCGGCGGGGCGAACAGGTCAAGAACCTCGTCCCGTGAGGTGGCGGACACCCCGAGCCCCTCGGCGAGCCACTGGGCGAAGCCGTGGCGGTTCACCGGATCGGCCGCGGCGACCACGATCAGCAGCGGCACCAGAGTGAGGAAGCCGAGCGCGGCGAAGCCCAACGCCCGGTGCATCAGCTCGAATTCGCTGCCCCTGCGCCATCCCCGCCCGGCCGGGGAGCGGTGGAACAGGCGGTGCAGCCGCCGGAACCGCGAACGGTGGCGGGAGGAGTCGGGGGACTGCTCGGACATGCCACTCCCACTCCCCCACCACCGGTTCATGCGATATGCCCCAGTAAGTCGCGCATCGTCCAGCGTACTCAGTGCGGATGCCCGTGCAACCCACGGTGTCCGGCGGCCCCTCCCCCGGCGGCGGCACTGTGCCAGAATGTGAGAGGAAAGCTGACTCGATGAACGGGCCCGGGAAGCAGCGGACGCCTGCCGGAGAGCTGTTCGCCGAGGGCGGTGCGCTCGGCAGGGTGATGAGCGGAATCGACTGGTCGGCGACGTCCCTCGGCAGCACTGACGCCTGGCCTCCACGGCTGGTCGAGGCGTTGCGCATCGTGCTGTTCACCGAGCAGGCGATGGCCGTGTTCTGGGGCCCCGAGTACACGATGCTGTACAACGAGGGGTACGCGGAGATCATCGGCTCCAAGCATCCGGCGGCGCTGGGCCGGTCCGGCCGGGACGTCTTCCCGGAGAACTGGGAGCTGTCCGCCGGTCCGCTCTTCGATACCGTCCGGGAGAGCCGCAAGCCCTCCCTGGTGACCGACCGGTCCTTCGTCCTCCAGCGCCGCGGTTTCCTGGAGCAGTCCTACTTCGATGTGTCCTTCCAGCCGCTGCTGCTGGAGGACGGCGCGGTCGGCGGGGTGCTGTGCGTGGTCACCGAGACCACGGCGCGGGTGCTCAGCGAGCGGCGGCTGCGGCTGCTGGCGGGGCTCGGCGCCCGGACGGCCGGGCTGCGCACCCCGCAGAACGTCGCCCGGACGGTCGCGGAGATGCTGGACATCCACCGGGAAGACGTCCCGTTCACCGCCTTCTACCTGGTGCCCGCGCCCGGCAGGCTCCAGCTCGCCGCGTCCGCCGGCGTCCCGGCGGAGGCCGCCCAAGCGGTCCGGGAGCTTGCGCTGGACCGGATCGAGGAGGCGGCGAGCCTGGAGACGCGGCTGGCGGCCGTCGTGGGCGACGCGGCACCGGCCCGGCTGCCGGGCGCGCTGTTCTCGATGCCCGGGGAAGAGGCACTGGCCCATCCGCTGGTCCGGTCGGGCGCAGTGGAGGGCGTGCTGGTGATGGGCGTCAATCCGCGGCTGCCCGCCACCGCTCCCTACCAGGACTTCTTCGAGGTGCTGGCGGCCACCGTCGGGGCGGCCCTGTCGGCAGCCCACACCCAGCAGGAGCAGCGGCTGCGCGCGGAGACACTGACCGAGCTGGACCGCGCCAAGACGGTGTTCTTCTCCAACATCAGCCATGAGTTCCGCACCCCCCTCACCCTGATCCTCGGCCCGGTCCAGCAGGCGCTGGCCGACGAGGACCGCCCCGAGCGGCGGTCCCAGCTGGAGCTGGCCGAGCGCAGCGCGCTGCGGCTGCTGAAGCTGGTCAACACGCTGCTGGACGCCTCCCGGGTGGAGGCCGGAGGGCTCAAGGGCACCTTCGAACCGGTGGATCTGTCCCGTACCACCGCCGAGCTGGCGGCCATCTTCCGCTCCTCCTTCGAGGTGGTCGGGCTGACCCTGGAGGTGGACTGTCCGCCGCTGCCCGAGCCGGTCCACGTCGACCGGGAGATGTGGGAGAAGATCGTCCTCAATCTGGTCAGCAACGCGCTGAAGTTCACCTTCATCGGCGGGGTCACGGTACGGATGGCCGCCGCGGGCCACCACGCCCGGCTCACCGTGAGCGACACCGGCACCGGTATCCCGCCCGAGGAGCTGCCCCACCTCTTCGAGCGCTTCCACCGGGTGCGCGGGGCGCGGTCCCGGTCGTACGAGGGCAGCGGCATCGGGCTGGCGCTGGTCAAGGACCTGGTCGAGCTGCACTCGGGCACCATCGCGGTGACCAGCGTCCCGGCCCGGGGCACCGAGTTCACGGTGGAGATCCCCTTCGGCACCGCGCATCTGGAGGGCGCGGGGAGCGGGGCACCGTCCGTACGGGGCGGCACGGGCGAGGCCGAGCGCGCCGCCGCCTACGCCCAGGAGGCGCGCCACTGGCTCGACACCGCCCCGCCCGAGCCCCTGACGGCACAGTCCCCGGCGACGGCGGCCCCGCCGCGTCAGGCCCCGGCCGAGGCCCCGGTCGAGGCGCGGCTTGAGGCCCCGTCCGAGATCCCGCCCGAGACCCCGCTTGAGGCGCCCGAAGCCCCCGGCGACGCCTACGCCCCGGGTCCGCCGGAGGAGCCCGCCCCGGTCCGGCGGCCGCGGCTGCTGGTCGCCGACGACAACGCCGACGTACGGTCCTATCTCGGCGATCTCCTCGGCCGGGAACACGACGTCCTCCTCGCGGCCGACGGCCGGGCCGCGCTGGACATCGCCCTCTCCCGCCCCGTCGACCTGGTGCTGACCGATGTGATGATGCCGCAGCTGGACGGCTTCGGGCTGGTGCGGGCGCTGCGCGCCGACCCCCGGACCACCCGGCTGCCGATCATCATGCTGACCGCGCGCGCCGGGGAGGAGGCCACGGTGCGGGGGCTGGGCGCGGGTGCCGACGACTACCTCGCCAAACCCTTCTCGGCGCGTCAGCTCCTCGCCCGGGTCGGCGCCAACCTGGAGCTGTCACGGCTGCGCGAGCGGGTGCTCAGCGACAGCCGACGGCAGGCGGACATGCTCACCTCGCTGTCCCAGGCGAGCCTGCTGCTGTCCGACACCCTCGATCCGCCGCAGGTCCTGGACACCGCCCGGGAGCTGCTCATCCCGGCCCTGGCCGACGAGATACGGGTCCGGCTCGCCGACCCCCGCGCCGAGCGCCCCCTGTACGCCGCCGGGGAGCCCGTGGCGCCGGACGACCGCATGGACCGGGCCCTCGCCGACACCCTCCTCGCGGGCGCCACCCACGAGGCGCCCGCCACCGGCGACACCATGCTCTCCGTGCCCCTGCTCGCGCACGGCCGGATGCTGGGCGCGCTGGCCGTCGCCCGGCGCGAGGGTGCGTACACCATGGCCGACCGGCAGTATCTGCGGGGCGTGGCCGGGCGGCTGGCCCTCGCCTACGACAACGCGGCCCGCTTCCGCAACGAGCGCCACCTCGCGATGACCCTCCAGCGCGCCCTGCTGCCCCAGCATCTCCCCCAGATGCCGGGGCTGCGCACCGCCTCCTACTACGAGGCGAGCACCAGCGGCGCCGAGATCGGCGGCGACTGGTACGACGTCATCGCGCTGCCCGACGGCGAGATGGGGCTGACCATCGGCGATGTGATGGGCCATGACGTGGACGCCGCCACCGTGATGGGCCGGTTGCGCTCCACCCTGCGCGGCTTCGCCCTGGACCGCGCCTCCCCCGGTGTGCTGCTCGGCAAGCTGGACGCCTATCTGCGCTCCCTGGACGTCGAGCACTTCGCGACCTGCCTGTACGCGGTGTACGAACCGCGCACCCGCCGCCTCCGGTACGCGGCCAGTGGCCATCTGCCGCCGCTGCTGGTGGCGGGCGGGACGACGAGCTTCCTGGAGCTCTGCCCCAACGCCCCGCTGGGCCTCGCGCACGAACCCCCGGTCGGCCACGAGACGCGGCTGCCGCCCGGCGCGGGGCTGCTGCTGTTCACCGACGGGCTGGTGGAGAACAGCCAGCTGCCCCTCGACGACGGCCTGGCGGCGCTGCGGCGCGCCTGCGACGGGCTCGCCCCGCCCGCTCTCGCCGACCCGCAGACGATCATCGACCGGGCGCTGGGGCTGCTGGACATACCGGGCCGGGTGGACGACGACACGGCGCTGCTGGCCGCGTCAACTCCGTAACGGACGCTGTGCCTGACCGCCCTTCGCGACCGGTTCGCCGGTGTCGGCGTCGAGGACGCTGACCCGCACCGCGGGCTCCCGTACCGCGTCCCGGCTCGCCGCCGCGTCCAGCGCGAAGAGCACCACCACCGGTCGGGCGGCGTCGCCGTGCGCGTGGACCCCGGCGTACTGGAGGATGCGCCAGCCGCCGTCGTCCCAGTGGTCCAGCAGCGCCGACCGCACCAGGGGCGAGGTGCTCTGCCAGGCGAGCGAGTGTTCCAGCAGCTCGACCGTCGCGGCCACCGGCACCCGCGCCCCGGCCCCCGTCCCGGTCAGGGGGTTTCCGGTGAGGCGGAGGCGCAGCCTGCGCCACGGCGTCCGCCACCGGCGATCGGCGGAGAGGGCTACGAATCCGGCCACCGCCACCAGGGCGCAGCAGCCGGTGGCGGCCGGGTGGCGCGAAGCCGTGACCCACCAGGGGTGCCGGGCCAGCGCCACGGCGACACCGCCCGCCGCCACCACGGCGGCGCGGGCGAAGGCCCTGGCCCCCACCGGCCCGTCGTCCCGCGCCGTACAGCCGCACGAGGCCCCGGGCGCGGCGGCCCGGGCGTAGCCGAGGTAGCCGAGGAATCCGGCGCCGAGCGCGGCGACCGCCGCCCCCGCGGCCACCGAGGGCGCCAGCACCAACAGCGCGGCGCACAGCAGGAGTTCGAGGGCGCCGAGGCCGCGCAGGGCGAGCGCCGCGCGGCCGCCACCGCGCAGCAGCCGGGCCAGCGCGGTCCGGTGCGCCGAGCGGGCCGTGCCGTGGCCGGAGAGCTTGCCCGCACCCGCCGCCCCCAGCACCCCGGCGAGCAGTGGCGCGGCGAGGTCGAGGGCGACGGGGCCGAGGGTGGCGGTGCTCATCGGCGGTGCCCCGCGCCCGGCCCGACCGCCACCCGGACGATGTCCACGGAGTCGTCGGACGGCCGCCAGGCGCCGAGCACTTGGGCGCCCTGCCCGATGCGCAGCCCGGACAGGTCGGCGGTGGGCGCGGCGCCGGAGTACGAGGCGCTGGAGGTGTCCGGGATCAGGTTGCCGACGATCTCGTGGGTTCCGTGCGCCAGGTGCAGCCGGGTCTTCTCGATGCCGCGGATGGTGGTGTGGAGGTTCACGATGTTCACCCACACCGCGTCGGCGGCGACCGTGCCGTCGGGCATCGGGACGCCGCGCGCGTAGAGCCCGTCGCCGGTCTCGACCGACGCGGCGGTGGTGGCGCGTACCTTCCAGACGCTGGTGGCGCCGGTGAGCCGGACCCGGGCGTAGTCGCCGTAGGAGCCCGCCACTTCCAGCACACCGCCGTCGATGGAGGTGATCCGCCCCTCCACGAAGGCGCTGGTGGGGACCGCCGGGTCCAGGGGACGGCGCAGGGGCGCGGCGAACACGGCGTCGGCGTCCACACCACCCAGCGCGGTCGCCCCGATGACGCCCGTGCCGACGACAGTGGCGCCGCGCAGCGCGGCGGCGGTGAGGAAGCGGCGGCGGTCGAGGGGGTCGGCGATCCGGTGTGCGCTCATCGCCCGCGCCTCACTCGTAGAGGGAGACCGGCAGGGTGCCGGTGCTGAGGCTGCCGATGGCGGAGAAGGCGGCGGGGGTCAGGTCGATGACGCGGTTACTGCGGCAGACGCCGTCGCAGCAGCTGGACTCGCCGCAGAAGCTCCGGGTGCGCGGTCCGCAGTCGCTGACGGTGACGCAGACGGACGCGCCGGAGCACAGGTGGCGCACCTTGATGGCCGAGCCGCAGCCGCGCCGCGGCAGGTTCTCGCCGCACAGATCCGGCCGGGTGAGGTCCCAGCACGCCTTGGACGCGTGGGGCCAGGCGGCTTGCAGGGCGCTGGACTTGCAGGTGCCGCAGGCGCCGCCGCCCGCGGCGGCACACGGGCCCCAGGCGTTGCCACAGCAGAACCAGGTGGCTTCACCGTTCGCGAGACTGGTCGATCCGCACGCCATGCGGTCATCATGCGCGGGCCCGCGGGGGCCCGCCACGCGAAGGCGTCCGATCCGGCGGTGCGCTGGGGCGCACGGGTCCGATCCGGCGGCGGGTCGCGGCGCACCGGGGCGCCGTCAGAGCCCTTCGACGATGGTGACGTTCGCCTGGCCGCCGCCCTCGCACATCGCCCCCCATCCCCAACGGCCCCCTCGCACCGCTCGGCCCCAGGGGGCCTCACGGGCTTCGGCTGTCTGCGCCGGACTCCGTCCGTCAAGCGGTGGCCCCCCGCTCGCCCTCACAGCCGCTCAATGATCGTGACGTTGGCCTGGCCGCCGCCCTCGCACATCGTCTGCAGGCCGTAACGGCCGCCGGTGCGCTCCAGCTCGTGCAGCAGCGTCGTCATCAGCTTGGCGCCGGTCGCGCCCAGCGGGTGGCCCAGCGCGATCGCGCCGCCGTTGACGTTGACCCGCTCCGGGTCGGCGCCGCTCTCCCGCAGCCAGGCCAGCACCACGGGCGCGAACGCCTCGTTGATCTCCACCAGGTCGATGTCGGCGATGGTCATGCCGGTCTTCTTCAGCGCGTGCGCGGTGGCCGGGATCGGCGCGGACAGCATCCGGATCGGGTCCTCGCCGCGCACCGAGAGGTGGTGGACGCGGGCGCGCGGGGTCAGTCCGTGTTCCCGCACCGCCCGTTCGGAGGCGACCAGCAGCGCGGCGGCGCCGTCGGAGACCTGGGAGGAGAGCGCGGCGGTGAGGCGGCCGCCCTCCATGAGCGGGGCGAGCGCGGCCATCTTCTCCAGGCTGGTGTCCCGGCGCGGCCCCTCGTCCGCGCGGACGTCCCCGTACGGGACCACCTCGCGGTCGAAGCGGCCCTCGTCGATGGCGCGGAGCGCGCGCCGGTGGGAGCGGAGCGCGAACTCCTCCATCTCCGGGCGGCCGATCCCCCACTTGTCGGCGATCAGCTCGGCTCCGTAGAACTGGCTGACCGGCCGGTCGCCGTACCGCGCCCGCCACCCCTCGGAGCCCGCGAAGGGCCCCTCGGTCAGCCCCAGCGGCTCGGCCGCCTGTCGGCTGGCGAAGGCGATCGGCACCTGCGACATGTTCTGCACCCCGCCCGCGACCACCAGGTCCTGGGTGCCGGAGAGCACCGCCTGCGCCGCGAAGTGCAGGGCCTGCTGGGAGGAGCCGCACTGCCGGTCGACGGTCACGCCCGGCACCTCCTCGGGCAGCCCGGCGGCCAGCCAGCAGGTGCGGGCGATGTCCCCGGACTGCGGGCCGACGGTGTCCAGGCAGCCGAAGACGACGTCCTCGACGGCGGCCGGATCGGCGCCCGAGCGCTCCATCAGCGCACGCAGGACGTGCGCGCCGAGGTCGGCCGGGTGGACGGACGCCAGCCCGCCCTTGCGGCGGCCGACGGGGGTCCGTACCGCTTCGACGATGAATGCCTCGGCCATGGTCACTCCTTACGGTTCAGTGTCGGGGGGTGATGCCGTCCAGGACCATCGACACGTACTGGCGGGCGATCTCCTCGGGGCTGTGCTGTCCGCCGGGCCGGTACCAGGACGCGGCGACCCAGACGGTGTCGCGCAGGAAGCGGTAGGCCAGCCGGGCGTCGAGGTCGGCGCGGAACACCCCGTCGGCCACGCCGCGCTCCAGCGTGCCCAGCCAGGCCTGTTCGAACCGGCGCTGCGAGTCGGTGAGGTAGCCGAAGCGGGGCAGGGCGGCGAGCTGCCGGGACTCCTTCTGGTAGATGGCGACGGCGGCCCGGTGCCGGTCGATCTCCCGGAAGGACTCGGTGACGAGCGCCTCGATGGTCTCCCTGGGGCCGAGCCCGGCCCGCAGCACGTCCTCGTACCCCGCCCACAGCTCGTCGAGGAAGGCGGAGAGGATCTCGTCGACCATCGACTCCTTGGAGTCGAAGTGGTAGTACAGGCTGCCCGCGAGCATCCCCGCCTCGTCCGCGATCCGGCGGACGGTGGTGGCGTTGTAGCCCTGGGCGGCGAACACCTCGGCCGCCGTCGCGAGCAGTTCGCGGCGCCGCTCGGGGGACGGGCTCACGGTGGTGGTCTTCTTGCTGTTCCCGCTGATTTTCGGCACGTTCCCATTCTCGCCTCACGGGTGCCGGGCTCCTGGGCGCCGGGCTCACGGCGGCCGGGCTCATGGGTGCCGGCTGCTGACCGAGACCGCCTCGCCCGTCATGTACGAGCTGTAGCCGCTGGCCAGGAAGACGATGACGTTGGCGACCTCCCACGGCTCGGCGTACCGGCCGAACGCCTCGCGCTCGGTCAGCTCGGCCAGCAGCTCGGGCGTGGTGACCTTCACCAGGTGCGGATGCATGGCGAGGCTCGGCGAGACGGCGTTGACCCGCACCCCGTACGCGGCGGCCTCGACGGCGGCGCAGCGGGTCAGCGCCATGACCCCGGCCTTGGCGGCGGCGTAGTGGGCCTGTCCGGCCTGGGCGCGCCAGCCGACGACCGAGGCGTTGTTGACGATGGCCCCGCCGCCGGGTCCGCGGGCCTTCATGCGGCGCAGGGCGGCGCGGGTGCAGCGGAAGGTGCCGCCGAGGGTGACCTCGATGACCTTGTGCCACTGGTCGTCGGTCATCTCGGTGAGTTCGGCGGTGCCGCCGAGGCCCGCGTTGTTGACCACGACATCCAGCCGTCCGTGCTGTTCCTCGGCGAGGTCGAAGAGCGCCGCCACCTCGTCCTCGTCGGTGACGTCGCAGGTCAGCCCGGCGACGCGGTCCGCTCCGAACTCCTCGGCGAGGGCGGCGGCCGTTTCGTCGAGGCGGCGTGGGTGGGCGTCGCCGATGACGATCCGGGCGCCCTCCTCCAGGAACCGGCGGGCCGTGGCGCCGCCGATCCCGGCACCCGCCGCGGCCGTGATGACGGCCGTGCGGCCGGTGAGCAGGCCGTGGCCGGGGACGTACGACGGCTTGTTGTCCATCACGGCGCCACGGTAACCTACCAAACACTTGTTAGGGAAGGAGCCGGGGGCCCGATGGATCTCGACCTGACCGAGCGGCAGGAGGCGTTCCGGGCCGAGGCCCGGCGGTGGCTCGCGGCCCATGTGCCCGCCGCCCCGCTGCCGTCCCTGGAGACCGCCGAGGGGTTCGCCGCCCACCGCGACTGGGAGCGGACCCTGTCCTCCGGCCGCTGGTCGGCGGTGACCTGGCCCGAGGAGTACGGCGGGCGGGGCGCGTCGGTGCTGGAGTGGCTGCTGTTCGAGGAGGAGTACTACGCGGCGGGCGCGCCCGGCCGGGTGAGCCAGAACGGCGTCAGCCTGCTGGCCCCGACCCTCTTCGACCACGGCACCGCCGCCCAGCGCGCCCGGCTGCTGCCGCCGATGGCGCGCGGCGAGGTCGTCTGGGCGCAGGCGTGGTCCGAGCCGGAGGCGGGCTCCGACCTCGCCTCGCTGCGTTCCACCGCCCGGCGCACGGACGGCGGCTGGCTGCTGACCGGCCAGAAGACCTGGTCGTCCCGGGCGGCCTTCGCCGACCGGGCCTTCGGGCTGTTCCGCAGCCACCGGGAGCCCGGCGCCCCGCCGCACCGCGGGCTGACGTATCTGATGTTCCCGCTGGACGCCCCCGGCGTGACTGTACGCCCCATCGGCCGCCTCGACGGGAAGCCCGCGTTCGCCGAACTCTTCCTGGACGAGGTGTTCGTACCCGACGAGGACGTCATCGGCGAGGCGGGGCAGGGCTGGCGGGTCGCGATGAGCACCGCGGGCAATGAGCGCGGCCTGACCCTGCGCAGCCCCGGCCGGTTCACGGCCGCCGCCCGCCGTCTGACCGCCCTGTGGCGCGAGCGCGCGGCCGCCGGGGACGAGGCGGGCGCGGCCCTGCGGGACCGGGTGGCCGACGCCGTGATCCGCGCCCGCGCGTATGAACTCTCCGCGTACGCGGGCGCCTCGCGGCTGGCCGCCGGGGGGACGCTCGGGGCCGAGTCGAGCCTCAACAAGGTCTTCTGGTCGGAGCTGGACATCGGCCTCCACGAAACGGCCCTCGATCTGCTGGGGCCATGCGGTGAACTGGCGGAGGACGGCTGGGCGGAGGGCTATGTGTTCGCGCTGGCGGGGCCGATCTACGCCGGGACGAACGAGATCCAGCGGGACATCGTGGCGGAGCGGCTGCTCGGCCTGCCGAAGGGCCGGCGATGAGCGGCTACCCGCTTCCGGTGACTGCCTCCGCGACGAAGGGCGACCGCGCATGAGGTTCCTGCTGGACCAGGCGCAGCGCGACTTCGGTCGCACCCTCGACCGGCTGCTCGGCGCCGCCGACACCCCCGGCGTGGCGCGGGCGTGGGCGCGCGGGGAGTCCGCGCCCGGGCGGGCGCTGTGGGGGCGGCTCGCCGAGGCCGGGGTGACCGCGCTCGCCGTGCCGGAGGCGTACGAGGGGGTGGGGCCGCTGCCGGTGGAGCTGGCCGTCGCCTGCGTCGAACTGGGGCGGCACGCCGTGCCGGGGCCGTGGGCCGAGACGGCCGCGGCGGCGGTGCTGCTGACGGCGTCCCCCTCGGCCGGGGACTGGCTGCCCCGTATCGCCTCCGGGCAGGCCATGGTCACGGTGGCGATGGCCGACGGCGGTCCGTACGCCCTGGACGCGGACGCCGCGGACGCCGTGCTCGCCGTCCGCGGCGAGGAGTTGTGTCTGGCCCCGGGCCACGGCCCGGTGCGGGCCTCCCTCGACCCCGCCCGGCGGCTCGCCCCGCCGCTGCCCGGGGGCGAGCTCCTCGCCCGGGGCGCGGCCGTCGCCGAGGCCGCCGCACGCGCGGCGGACTGGGCCGCCTTCGCGACGGCCGCGCAGTCCCTCGGTACCGGGTTCGCGCTGCTGGACCGGACCGTGGCGTATGTGAAGCAGCGGACCCAGTTCGGCCGTGCGATCGGCTCGTTCCAGGCGGTGCGGCACCAGTTGGCGGATGTGCTCATCGGGCTCGAATTCGCCCGCCCGCTGCTCCACGGGGCCGCCGTCGCCCTCGCGGCGGGCGGCTCGGGGGGCGGGGCCGGGGCCGAGGTGGCCGCCGCCAAGGTGGCGGCGGGCGAGGCGGCGTACGCGGCCGCCCGCACCGCCCTCCAGCTGCACGGCGCGATCGGCTACACGGACGAGTACGACCTGTCGCTGTGGATTCGCAAGGCCCGCGCCCTGCGCGGCGCCTGGGGCTCGCCCTCGGCCTGCCGCGCCCGCGTACTCGCGTCCTGAGCCGAGTGTCCTGAGCCGCGTGTGCCGAGCCGTGCGCGTCCTGACCCGCGCGTTCTGCCCCGCGCGTCCTGACAAGGGGCCGCGCACCGGGCCATGCTGTACCGACCGCCACGTCGGCGAAGCGAACAGCGAGGTATGCCCGGATGCACCGGCCCCGGCCCACCCTGGAGAGCGTGGCCCGGCACGCGGGCGTCTCGCGTGCCACGGTCTCCCGCGTCGTCAACGGCTCGACCAGGGTCGCCGAGGACAGCCGGGCGGCGGTGCTGCGGGCCGTCGAGGAGCTGGGGTACGTCCCCAACCAGGCGGCCCGCAGCCTGGTCACCCGGCGCACCGACTCGTTCGCGCTCGTCCTGCCCGAGGAGCCGGGCCGGGTCTTCTCGGACGACCAGTTCTTCCAGGGAGTGGTGCGCGGCGTCGGGCAGGAGCTGGAGGAGGCGGACAAGCAGCTCGTGCTGATGATGGCCCGCTCCCCCGCCGGGCGGGACCGCATCGAGCGCTTCGCCCAGGCGCGCCACGTCGACGGGGTCATGGTCGCCTCCATGCACGGCGCCGATCCGCTGCCCGCCGCGCTGGCCCTCATGGGCATTCCGGTGGTCTGCAACGAACGGCTGCCGGGCTCGGCGGCGCTGCCGTACGTGGGGGTCGACAACGCCGGGGGCGCGGCCCTCGCCGTGACGCATCTGCTCCGCTCCGGCCGCACCCGCGTCGCCACGGTCGCGGGCCCGCAGGACATGGTGGCGGGCATCGACCGGCTGACCGGCTACACGGCGGCGCTGAGCGAGGCGCGGCGGGAACCGGTGGTGGCGGCCGGGGACTTCACCCAGGAGTCGGGCGCGGTCGCGATGCGGGAGCTGCTGGGGCGGCAGCCGGAACTGGACGCCGTCTTCGCGGCCTCCGACCTCATGGGCCTCGGCGTGCTGCGGGCCCTGCGGGAGGCCGGGCGGCGGGTGCCGGAGGACGTGGCGGTGGTGGGCTTCGACGACGTACAGGCGGCCCGTTACGCGGACCCGCCGCTGACGACGGTGCGGCAGCCGATCGCGGAGATCGGGCGGCGGCTGGCGCGTCAGCTGCTGCGGCTGGCGGGCGGGGAGGCGATCGAACCGGCGGTGGTGCTGGACGTGCAACTGGTGCTGCGCGGCTCGGCGTAGCGAAGGGCTGGGCGGCTCGGCGCAGCCGAGGGCCGCACGGCTCGGCGCGGCGGGCGGCTCAGTCGCCGGTGTACTGGCGCAGCAGCCCGCGGAACTCCCGCTCGAACGCCTCGTACCGCGCCCGCAGAACGGCGCCCGGCCAGCCCGGCGGCAGGAGTTCGTCCGGCAGCACCGGATCGGTCAGCAGATGCCGCAGCACCGCCGCCGCCACCGTGAAGCGGTCGGCCGGGCTGCGCGCCGCGCCCAGGGCGGCGAGGAGGCTGTGCGCCCGGTCGGCCCAGTCCGGCAGATCCCAGAGCCGGGCCGCGAGGGCGGCCGGGTCGTCCTCCGGGGTGGCGGTGAAGCAGCCGCACTGCTCGGCGACGACGGGCGGGCGGGGGCGTACGAGGTTGGCGGGGCGCAGCCAGGTGCCCTCGCGGAGTTCGGCGAGCCGCAGCGCGGCCATCGCCTGGCGGAGCGCGGCGCGTTCGGGGGCGGGGCGGCGGTCGGGGGTGACGACGGCGATCTCCCAGGTGCCGTCCCAGGGCCGGGTGCGGGGGGCGCGGCTGTCGTCCTGGCGGGCCTGGCGGGCGAGCAGCCGGTCGGTGAGCCGGTAGGCGCCGCCGTGCTGTTCGAGGTCACCGGCGGCCACCATCCGGGTGAGGGCGACCCGCACCGTCCCCTCGGCCGTGCCGAACATCGCGCCGACGCGGACGAGCGCGCGGGCGGGCAGCCGCGGCGGATGGTGGCCCAGCAGGGTGCTGAGCACGATCGAGCGCGCCGTCAGGGGGCGCAGCGTAAGCGTTCCGGTGTCGTCCATGGCTGTGCGGAACCCTATCCGTCACCGTCCTCCCGACTATCATTACAGTTTCCCATCACGCATACTTAAACTGTAAGAACCGCACCGGAACCGACCCGCCCCGCAGGACCGCACGGACCCGGCACGGCACCGCGGCGACCCCAGGAGACGCTTGCCATGAGCGCGACACACGAAGTCCTCAACCAGGCTCCGCCCCTCTCCGGCTTCAGCACGGCCGACGACCCCGCCCTGCTGGAGGCCCTGCGCCGGGACGGCGCCGAATGGGCCGAGCCGCAGGTGCGGGAGGTGGGGGCGCGGGCCGGTTCCGCCGAGGTCCAGGACTGGGCCCGGATGGCGGAGGAGCACCCTCCGGTGCTGCACACCCATGACCGCTACGGGCACCGGATCGACGAGGTCGAGTACCACCCCGCCTACCACCGGCTGATGACCGCCGCCGTGGAGAGCGGCCAGCACGCGGCGGCCTGGGCCGAGACCCGCCCCGGGCGGCACCTGGCGCGCGCGGCGAAGTTCTACGCCTTCGCCCAGGCCGAGCCCGGCCACGGCTGCCCGGTCTCCATGACGTACGCCTCCGTCCCGGCACTGCGCGCCGAACCGGAACTGGCCGCCGCGTACGAGCCGCTGCTGACCGCCCGCACCTACGACTTCGGGCTGCGCGCGCCGCTCACCAAGCGCGGGCTGATCGCGGGCATGTCGATGACGGAGAAGCAGGGCGGCTCGGACGTCCGCGCCAACACCACCGAGGCCGTACCGGCGGCGGACGGGACGTACCTGCTCACCGGCCACAAGTGGTTCACCTCGGCGCCGATGAGCGATGTGTTCCTGACACTGGCACAGGCCCCCGAAGGGGTGACCTGCTTCCTGGTGCCGCGCGTCCTGCCGGACGGCACCCGCAACGCCCTGTACCTCCAGCGGCTCAAGAACAAGCTCGGCAACCGCTCCAACGCCTCCTCCGAGATCGAGTACGACCGCGCCGTGGCCTGGCGGGTCGGTGAACCGGGGCGCGGGGTGCGGACCATCGTCGAGATGGTCAACGTGACCCGGCTGGACTGCGTGATCGGCTCGGCGGCGGGCATGCGCGCCGGGCTGCGGCAGGCGCTGCACCACTGCGAGCACCGCCGGGCCTTCGGCGCCGAGCTGATCGACCAGCCGCTGATGCGTAGCGTCCTGGCGGATCTGGCGGTCGAGTCGGAGGCGGCCACCACCCTCTCCATGCGGCTGGCGGCGGCCCTGGACCGCGCCGAGGCCGGGGACGTCGGCGAGGCGGCGCTGCGCAGGCTGGGGCTCGCGGCCGGCAAGTACTGGGTGTGCAAGCGCGGCGCCACGCACGCCGCCGAGGCCCTGGAGTGCCTGGGCGGCAACGGCTACGTGGAGGACTCCGGCATGCCGCGCCTGTACCGGGAGGCGCCGCTGCAGTCGATATGGGAGGGCTCGGGGAACGTCGCCGCCCTCGACGTACTGCGCGCGCTCGGCCGGGAGACGGGCGCGCTGGACGCCTTCCTCGCCGAGGTGGACACCGCCGCCGGGGCCGACGCCCGGCTGGACGCGGCCGTGGCCCGGCTGCGCGCGCTGCTGCCGCAGCTCGCCGATCCGCAGCGGGCCCAGTTGCTCGCGCGCCGCCTCGCCGAGCAGATGACCCTGGTCCTCCAGGGCAGCCTGCTGGTGCGGTACAGCCACCCGGCGGTCGCCGACGCGTTCTGCGCCTCCCGGCTCGACGGGGACTGGGGGCACGCGTTCGGCACCCTGCCGCCGGGGACGGACACCGGCCCGATCCTGGACCGGGCCCGCCCCAAGGACCTCCGGGCGTAAACCTCACTCACGGAAACCTCCACATGTTTTCCCCTATTCGGGCGAATCATGGGGGGCACAGGGCTGACAGCGGTCCGTTCAGCCGAATATCTCCTCGTGAATCGATGGCATGGCGCATGGCGGGCGGGGGTCCTCACGACGGCCCTGCTGCTCGCCTCGACGGGGGCGACGGCCTTGGCCGACGGGGACGGTGACGGACGGGCGGCCACCGCCGCCCCGGAGCGGACGACCGACGTCCGGGACGGGACGGCGGGGACGTGGACGGGGGGCGGGGGTGCGGATCATGGAGTGCGTACGGGGTTGAGGCTGCGGGTGCGGGTCCAGTTCGGCCCGGGGTTCTGTGTGTGCGTCAGGGCGTCGGTGGCGGCGCGGCGGGGCTGGCTCAAGTTCCGGTACGGCTGGTGCCCACCGCCCAAGCCGACACCGACGCCAACCCCCACGCCCACGCCCAGCCCCACTCCGACGCCCACACCCACACCCACGCCCACACCCACGCCAACACCTACGCCGACGCCCACACCCACGCCGACGCCGAGTCCCACCGCGAGCCCCGCGCCGACGCCCACGCCCAGCGCGTCGCCTTCGGTCACCCCGGCGCCGAGCCCCACGCCGACGCGCGCCCCCGCGCCCACCCGGTCGGCGGGACCCGCGCCCGCACCGCCCGCGCGGCGCCCCGCGCCACCGCTCCCGGTCGCTCCGCCGACCCGGCCGCCCAAACCTCCGGCACCGTCCCCCGAGCCGGTTCCCACGCCGAGCGAGACCCGTCGCGTCGAGGTGCACGCGTATCAGAAACCCGCGCGCCACGAACCCGACAGCCGGACCTCCTTGGTCACGTTCACCCTGCTGATCACCGCGCCCGCGGTCCTCGCGGCCGCCGCGCTCCGTCCCCGCTCGCGCTCCGGCTCGCGCGGCGGCCGACGCGGCTGACCCGCCCCCACCGCCGGCCGTCCCGGCCGATTCGTACCGGAGGTTACCCATGCCCGAATGGCTGATTCTGATTCTTCTGACGGCCGGGATCTGCGCGGTCGTCGTCGTCTTAGCGATCCTCAACGCCCGCCGCCTCGGCGACGACGACGATCCGAGCGAGACCCCCGATGTCCTCGACTACATGATCATGATGATCGGCGTGGTCTACGCGATCGTGCTGGGCCTGGCCATCGCCGGGGTCTGGGAGTCCCGCGGCGCCGCCCAGGACGGTGTGCGGACGGAGGCGCAGGCGCTGCACGAGGTGTCCGAGCGGGTGAGCGTCTATCCCCAGCCGGTGCGCGACCGCATCCGCGACGACGTCGACGCGTACGCGCGCCATGTGGTGTCCCGGGAGTGGCAGGTGATGGTCGACAAGGGCGAGCTGACCGACCGGGGCACCGACCTGCTGGCCAGGCTGCGGCACGACGTCACGATGGCCGAGCCGCAGACCAACCTCCAGTCGCAGGCCTACCAGCCGCTCGTGGACCAGGTGGCCGCCGTCGACGACGCGCGCGGCGCCCGGCAGCAGAGCGCCGGGCCGACGATGCCCGAAGTGGTCTGGTTCGGGCTGCTGTTCGGCGCGGCGCTGGTGATCGGGCTGGTCTTCACCCTGCAGATCCGCCGCTCACCACGGGAACTGATGCTGGCGGTGATGTTCACCGCCCTCATCATCTTCCTGCTCTATCTGGTGTGGGACTTCGACGAGCCCTTCGGACGGGCGGTCGGCGACGCGACGGCGCCCTTCACCGACCTGTTCCCCGGCGTCCGCTCGGGCGTGTGACCGACCCGGTCAGGACACCGGCACCGGGAGCACCCGGCGCAGCGGGTCCTCGGGCAGCCGGCCGTGGGCCTTCCACTCGCGCGGGTAGCCGACCGAGACCTCCTGGAACTTCACCCCGTCCTCCACCGTGGTCCGGGGGATGTGCAGATGGCCGTAGACGACGGTCTCGGCGCGGAACCGGACGTGCCAGTCGGCCGTCAGCTCGGTGCCGCACCACAGGGCGAAGTCCGGGTAGCGCAGCACCCGGGTGGGCAGCCGGGTCATCGGCCAGTGGTTGATGAGCACCGTCTTCAGCGCGGGGTCGCACGCGGCGAGCCGGGCCTCGGTCTCGGCGATCCGGGCGCGGCACCAGGCGTCGCGGGTGGGGTAGGGGTCGGGGTGCAGGAAGTGCTCGTCGGTGCAGACGACGCCCTCGTCGTGGGCGTGGGCGAGGGCGGCTTCCTTGGTGTGGAGGCCGTCGAGGCGGAAGGTGTAGTCGTAGAGCAGGAACAGCGGGGCGATGGTGAGCGGCCCGCCGTTGCCCTCCCATACCGGGAACGGGTCCTCGGGCGTGACGATGCCCTTGCTCCGGCACATCTCCACCAGCGCCTCGTAGCGCGCCACGCCCCGGGCCTCCACCGGGTCCTTGGGGTGGGTCCACAGCTCATGGTTGCCCGGCGACCAGATGACCTTGGCGAAGCGCTCGCTCAGCAGCCCCAGTGCCCATTCGATGTCGGCGAAGACCTCGCCGACGTCCCCGGCGACGATCAGCCAGTCGTCCTCGGAGCCGGGCCGGAGCCGCTCCACGATCGCCCGGTTCTCCTCGTAGGCCACGTGCAGGTCACTGATGGCGAGTAGTTCGCCCCGGTGCGTGCCGCCCATTGTTTCTCCTGTCGTACGGTCGGCGGTCATGATGCGGGACGGCCCGGATGATCAACCGTTCGTCCCTCCCGCTAGCCTCGCAGATGTGGTGGACAAACTTCCCGCGGCCTTCGAGCGCGGAACTGACGGTCCGAAGGTTATCGTGGCCGGACTGGACGGCTCCGAGACGTCCTGGCGTGCCACCGCGTACGCCGCGGGGCTGGCCAGACGCCAGAACGCGCTGCTCGTCGTGGTGTACGTACAGCCGGTGCTGGCGGCGGGCGCGTCGCTGGGCGCCTCCGTGGCGGACACCACGGGCGAGGTGGCAGAGGAGCTGCTGCGGGAGGTGCGCGAGGCGACCGAGCGGCTGCGCGGGGTCTTCGAGGTGCGCTGGGAGTTCCACACCTTCCGCGGCGATCCGTACAACGGCCTGGTGACGGCGGCGGACGAGCTGAAGGCCGACGCGGTGGTGGTCGGCGCGTCCGAGCAGGCGGGGCACCGCATCGTCGGCTCGGTGGCGGTGCGGCTGGTCAAGGCGGGGCGCTGGCCGGTCACGGTGGTGCCGTAGCCCGCCGGGCCGGGTCCGCGGGGCCGTCGTCCGGCTCGCGGACCGGGGCGGGGTGAGGCACCGTGGGGAGAGGGGCATCCGGACCGCCCCAGGACCCTGACCGGGGAGACTGCCATGTCCCATACCTACCGGGTAACGGAGATCGTCGGCTCGTCCACCGAGAGCGTCGACGACGCGATCCGCAGCGGTATCACCCGCGCCTCGAAGACGCTGCGCAATCTGGACTGGTTCGAGGTCGGCGACGTCCGCGGGCATATCGAGAACGGCCGGATCGCGCACTACCAGGTGGGGCTGAAGCTCGGCTTCCGGCTGGAGGACACCGGCTCCGGCTCCGGAGACCTGCCCGGCTGACCGCTGCCCGGCCGACCGCGACCACGACCAAGCGGCATCAGCCACGGGGGACGACGGCGGACAGCACGGACGGCAGCGGATACCAGTCGGCGGTCGCGAAGCTGGCGTGCCGGGCGGCGAGGTCGTTCACCCGCGCCCGGGCCTGGGCCTCGGTGGGGCTGGTGCCGTCGATGGCGGGCGCGACGTTCTGCGCGTCCGTCATGATCAGGATGTAGTGGCGGGTGTCGTACCAGGCGGTGTCGATGTTCTGGGTGACGTACGCGGAGGCGTCGCCGTCGAAGAACACGAACCACGGGCGGATCGCCGCGTCCTGGTAGCGGGTGCGCGGGTCACCGGCTGCCGCGTTGTGGACGGCGGGGAAGGCGGCCGCCCGGCGGAGCTGGCCGGCGGCAGCGAGGTCGCGCAGGTGGGTGGCGTATTCGCGGTCGGTCCACAGGGTGTCGAGCGGGTTGTTCTCCTCGACGGTGCCCGGGATCAGCTCGACGATGAACTTGCCCGCGAGCGCGGACCGGGACGGCCAGGCCCCGGCCTGTACCGCCGCGTCCAGGTCGGGGTGGTCGCCCACCACGTCCGCGGGGCGCAGCAGCGCGTCGCCGAGCGTGGCCGACAGAAGCGCGTCGAGGTCGTCGGGGCCGCGGCCGCTCTTGCCGTAGAAGCCGTCCTTCATTTCCGTCTTGATGACGATGGGACGGTGGCCGGGGTGGGCGTCATGCCAGGCCTTCATGTCGGCGAGGCAGCCTGCCAGGCTCTGGTCGCGGGCCTTGGTGCGCAGTTCGGCGGGGGTGGCGGCGTTCTCGCAGTTGTTGTCGTTGCCGAGCGGGTTGCTGTGCGAGACCCGCCACCCGGCGCCGAACGCGTTGGTCCACACGTCGAGTTCGAGCAGGGAGGCGCCGGAGTCGAGCGCGTCGGCGAAGTACGGATACTTGGCCTTCTCGTACGCGTTGTGCACCCCCACCCCGGTGGTGGCGGCGTACGACGGCTCGGCCGCTGCGGCCGGGCTCGCGCCCTCCGCCGCCGTCAGCCACAGCGCGGCGGCCGCCGCCGCGACCGCCACCGTCCGCGTGTGCCGCGCCCCGCCGGACACGGTTCTCCCCGAGTTGCCCATCTGTCCCCACCCCTGCCGCCGCTGTCACAACCGGGCAGCAGCGTACGGGAGGGGCCGACGGGTGACGAGAGGAGCCGCGTCACATAGGGGTGTTGCGGGGTCGGGAAGTGTTCCGGGGTCAGGCGGCGACGAGTTCGCGGGCCGCCGCGGTGATGGCCTCGGCGTCGATCCCGGCCTGGTTCAGCTGCTCGGCCGGGGTGCCGGACAGCGGCATGTTCCGCACGGCGAGCCGCACGATACGGGGTGCCGGGCGGCCGTCGGCGAAGGCGCCCTGGACCGCGTCGCCCACCCCGCCTTCGGGGTGGTGGTCCTCGACGGTGATCAGACGGCCCGTCACCTCGGCTGCGGTACGCAGCGCCTCGGCGTCGACCGGCTTGAGCGAATACAGGTCGATGACGCGGGCGGAGATGCCGTCCCGGGCGAGCCGGTCGGCGGCGGCGATGGCCTCGTGGACGGTGATCCCGGCCGCGACGAGGGTGACGCGGTCGCTCTCGGTGGCGCGCAGGATCTTGGAGCCGCCGATGGGGAAGCGCTCGGAGGACGGGTAGATGACGGGCGTTCCGCCGCGCGAGGTGCGCAGGTAGCGGATGCCCGACAGCTCGGCCATGGCGGCGGTCAGCTGGGCGGTCTGGTTGGCGTCGCACGGGTAGAGCACAGTGCTGCCGTGCACCGCCCTCATCGCCGCCAGATCCTCCAGGCCCATCTGCGAGGGCCCGTCCTGGCCGATGGAGACCCCGGCGTGCGAGCCGATCAGGTTGAGATCGGCGCGGCTGACGGCGGCCATCCGGACGAAGTCGTAGGCGCGGGTGAGGAACGCGGAGAAAGTGCAGGCGTACGGGGTCCAGCCGCGCGTCTGCATGCCGACCGCGGCGGCCACCATCTGCTGTTCGGCGATGTAGAACTCGAAGTAGCGCTCGGGGTGTTCCTTGTGGAAGTACTCCAGCCGGGTCGAGTCGCCCACCTCACCGTCGAGCGCCACCACATCGCCGCGGGCGGTGCCCACGGCGGCCAGGGCCTCGCCGAACGCGTCGCGGGTGGGGACGGTGTCGCCGGTGTTGAAGCGCGGCAGGCTCAGCGGGCCTTCCGAGGTGGGCCGGGTGGGCTTCTCCGCGGGCGGGCCGAGCACCGGTACCGCCATGTTCCGTACGCCGCCGAGTTCGGCGATGGCCTCGTCGGGGTCCTTCAGCGGCTTGCCGTGCATGCCCTCGTGGTTCTCCACGGAGGCGACGCCACGGCCCTTCTGGGTGCGGGCGATGATGGCGGTGGGGCAGCCGACGGTCGACGTCGCCTCGCCGTACGCGCGGTCGATCGCGGCGATGTCGTGCCCGTCGACCTCGACGGTGTGCCAGTCGAAGGCGCGGATGCGGCGGGCGTAGGCGTCGAGGTCCCACTGATGGCGGGTGGGCCCGCGCTGGCCGAGCCGGTTGACGTCGATGATGGCGGTGAGATTGTCGAGCCGTTCGTGGCCCGCGTGTTCGAACGCCTCCCACATCGAGCCCTCGGCCATCTCGCTGTCCCCGCACAGCACCCAGACCCGGCTGGAGACGTGGTCGAGCCGCTTTCCGGCCAGCGCCATGCCGACGCCGAAGGGCAGCCCCTGGCCGAGCGATCCGGTGGCCACGTCCACCCAGGGCAGTTCGGGGGTGGGGTGGCCCTCCAGCCTGCTGCCGAGCGTGCGGAAGGTGAGCAGTTCCTCGTCCTTGAGCGCCCCGGCCGCCTTGTAGACCGAGTACAGCAGCGGGGAGGCGTGGCCCTTGGAGAAGATCAGGTGGTCGTTGCCCGGGTGCTCCGGCTTCTCGAAGTCATAGCGCAGATGGTTGCCCATGAGGACGGCCATCAGGTCCGCCGCCGACATCGACGACGTGGGGTGTCCGGACCCGGCGGCGGACGAGGACCGCACGGAGTCCACCCGCAGCTGCTGCCCGAGCTCGCTGAGCTGTTCGTGTCGCATTGTTCTCCTTCCACGTTCTTTCGGCGGCCCAGCCTTTCGGCGACTCAGCCTTCCGGAGGTTCAGCCTTCCGGAGGCTCAGCCGCCGTCGCGGCTGTGCCGCACGACCTCGGGTGACTCGGTGTCCAGCGGCACCGACCAGGACGGCACCAGGCCGAACTGCACCGCCTGCGGCGGCAGCGCCGCGTCCAGCAGCCAGTCGGCGGCCACCCGGACCCGGTTGCCGGGCATCGCCATCAGGTGGTATCCGCGGGTGACCGCGTTGGCCGCGGGTCCGGCCAGCGGGATGTGCAGCGGGTCCGCGGCCGCCTGTACCCCGCCGAGGTCGACCGTGAACCCCAGGTCGTGGTGTTTGTACGGGCGCGGGGTGCCGCGTCCGAGAGAGGCGAGGATGTTACGGGCCGCCACCCTGCCCTGGCGCTGCGCGTGCTGCGCGGTCATCGCCGTGAACTCGCCCGGCCGGGTCAGATCCGGCACCGCGGCGGCGTCCCCGCAGGCCAGCACCTCCGGATGGCCGGGCACGGCCAGATACTGGTCGACCCGCAGCCGCCCCTTCTCGGTCGCCAGCCCGAGGTCCTCCACCAGCGGGTCGGGGCGTACGCCGACGCACCAGATCAGCGACCGGGTGTCGATGAAGTCGCCGTCGTCGAGCAGCACCCCGTCGGAGGTGGCCTCCTTGACCGAGGTGCCCAGCCTGATGTCCACACCGCGCCGCCGCAGCACCCGGTCCGCGCTACGGGACAGCCGTTCGTCCAGCGAGGGCAGCACCCGGTCCGCGACGTCGGCCAGGACCCAGCGGGGCGGCGGGTCGTGGCGCAGCGCGGCGTTCTGGCGGGCGAGCGCATTGGTGAACAGCACGCCGTGGGCCGCCACTTCGGTGCCGGTGTATCCGGCGCCGACCACCACGAAGGTGCGGCGCGCGGCCCGCTCGCGGGGGGCGCGGGTGTTGGCCGCCATCTCGATCTGGCGGGTGATGTGGTCCCGCAGGTAGAGGGCCTCGGGCATGCCGCGGAAGCCGTGCGCGTGTTCGGCCACGCCGGGGATCGGCAGCAGTTTGTTGACGCTGCCCACCGCCAGGACCAGCCGGTCGTAGCCCATGTCGCCGCGTCCGCCCTCGGGGTCGGTCCAGGTGACCCGGCGGCCGGTGAGGTCGACGGAGTCGACGTTGCCCAGCACCAGCCGGACGTGCGGCAGGGTGCCGGTGAGGGACACCGACACCCGGCGGGGCTCCAGGACACCGGCGGCCACCTCGGGGAGCAGCGGCAGGTACAGAAAGTAGTCGTTGGGGTTGATCAGGACGATCTCCGCCGAGCGGCGCAGGGCGCGTGACAGCGTACGAGCGGCCTGGTAACCGGCGAAACCGGCCCCCACGATCACGATGCGTACTGGGCTCACACGGACTCCCGGGCGTGACGAGGGCAGAGCGCTCCAAGTGCCCGTACAGGCCGAGGCCAAACCTGGGTCGCGGTCGGCCCCGGCCCGGTGGAGAATGCCCGGCGGCACCCGGCGCTAGGCGCGGACCGGCTCGTCCCAGTCGACGCGGTAGCCGGTCAGCCAGTCGTCGCCGCCCGTGGTGCCCGCCCGGTCGAGTCTGCGGGCCATCGTGGCGTCCCGCAGGGCCCGCTTGACCGGGCCGGGGGCGTTGCGGCGGGCCAGGCCCGCGCTGTTCGCGGCCACCTTCTCGACCCGTTCGCGGCGCAGCCCCTCGTACGCGGCGAACGCCGACCGCGGGCCGGGCAGGTCGCGCAGGCACTTGGCGAGCACCACACCGTCCTCGATGGCCATCGAGGCGCCCTGGGCGGCGTTGGGCGCGCAGGCGTGTGCCGCGTCCCCCACGATGACCAGGCCTTCCTCGGACCAGGCGGGGGTGGAGACGAGGTCGTACGCGGCGGTGGCGACGATGTTCTCGCCGGTGGCGCGGACGATGTCGGCGGCCGGGGTCTGGTCCTCGGCGAACAGCTCGGCCAGCCGCTCCCGCCACTGCCCGGGGGTGACGGCGGCCAGCTCGGCCTTGGACAGTTCGGCGGCCGGGGCGTTGCTGAACCACCACACCTCGCCGTCGGGCGCGGCGGTGCAGCCGAAGAACGCCTGCTTGCCGAAGACCATCGTGTAGGTGTCCGGGGCGGACGGCGCGGCGGCGTCGCGGGTGTAGCCGCACACCGTGTGCTGTCCGGTGTAGCGGGGCCGGGGCGCGCCCGCGTCGATGGTCCGGCGGATGAGGGAGTGGATGCCGTCGGCGCCGATGAGGATGTCGCCCTTGGCCCGCCCGCCGTCCGCGAAGGAGCCCACGACGCTGCCGTCCGGGCCGGTCTGGGCGGCCAGCAGCCGCTTGCCGTACTCGATGCGTACGCCGCGGCGCGTCGCTTCCTCGCGCAGCACCCGGGCCAGCGTGGCGCGCCTGATGGTGACCGCCCCGAGCCCGCCGTCCTCCGCACCGGCCATCGGTTTGTCGCCGAGTCGTTTGCCGGTGTTGCTGATGAACTCGACGCGGGTGGCCGGGAAGGCGTGCTCCAGGACCGGTCCATGGGCGTCGATGGTGCGCAGCGCCTCCAGGCCGTTGTTCGCGACGACGAGGAACGCACCGCCCGTGTCGGTGGCGTCCGGGGGGTACGCCTCGTGGACGACCGCGTCGATACCCGCCTTGTGCAGGGCCATCGCGGTGACCGTACCGGCGATGCCGCCACCGATGATCAGGGCCTTGGTCATGGTGCTCCGTGACAGAGGGTCTTCAATAAGGTGACAGCACCATAGGGCCCGGACGCCGGTCCCGGGGCCGGTTCGCGCAGGCCGGTGCGGGCGGGGGCCTTAAATGAGCCGCCCCTTGAAGCCGCCCCTTGGATGAGCCGCCTATTTCAGCAGCCGGGACATCCGGCGGTCGGCGAGGGGTTTGCCGCCGGTCTGGCAGGTGGGGCAGTACTGGAGCGAGGAGTCCTTGAAGGACACCTCGCGGACGGTGTCGCCGCACACCGGGCAGGGTTCACCGGTACGGCCGTGCACCCGCATCCCGCCGCGCTTCTCCGCCTTGAGGTCCCCGGCCGCGAGTCCCCGGGAGCGTTCGACGGCGTCGCGCAGGGTGGCGCCCATCACCTCGTACAGGACGGGGATCTCCTCCTCGGTGAGATCGGAGGCGAGCCGGTAGGGCGACATCCGGGCGGCGTGCAGGATCTCGTCGGAGTAGGCGTTCCCGATCCCGGCGATGACGCCCTGGTCGCGGAGCACCCCCTTGATCCGGTGGCGTACGCCGCGCAGCAGCCCGGCGAACGCCTCCAGAGTGAAGGCGTCGTCGAGCGGGTCGGGGCCGAGGCGTGCGATGCCCGGGACTTCGGCGGGGTCGCGTACGCAGTACACGGCCAGCCCCTTGCGGGAGCCCGCTTCGGTGAGGTCGAAACCGGAGCGCTCCGGTCCGGCGAGCAGCAGCCGCAGGGCGAGGGGGCCCCGGCCGGGGCGCGGCGGGGCCTGCGGCAGTCCGTCCTTCCAGCGCAGCCAGCCCGCCCGGGCGAGGTGGACGACCAGATGGGGGCCGTCGGTGGCCAGGTCGAGGAACTTGCCGTGGCGGCCGGCCGCGGTGACGGTGCGGCCTTCGAGGCCGGTCAGCGGCGGGTCGTAGGTCTTCAGCACGCTCACCGCGACGGGCAGGACGCGGGCGATCTCCCGGCCCACGGCGCGGTCGGCCAGGATTCCGGCGAGGGCCTCCACCTCGGGCAGCTCCGGCATGCCACCAGTGTGCCGCAGCACCCGCCGGTACGCGCCCGGCGGTTCACGCTCCACCCCCGTACCACTCCGGGCTGCGGGGTGCGGCCCGCTCCCCTACTGTCGCTCTTGTTCCTCTTTTGTCCCCCTGCATCCCTCTGCATCCCCCTACCCCCCCTTGTGTCCTTGTACGGAGAGTCCCCATGCCCGACACCGGACAGCGTGAGCGGTCCGTACCGCAGTACGAGCAGTACGAGCCGCACGAGGCTCATGAGGCGTACCAGGGAGGCAGCCCCGAGGCCGAACGGCTGCTCTTCGAGAAGCTGGCGCGTGAGCTGATGGGCGTCCAGCGGGCGCGCCAGCGGGCTTCGGGCGCGGCCCAGCTGCTGCGCACGTTCCACGCGAAGGCGGCGCTCGGTGTGGAGAACGCGCGGCTGCGCTTCCACGACAGCCTTCCGCCCGAGCTGTGCGTGGGGTACGCCCGGCCGGGCGCCGCGTACCCGGCCGTGGTGCGGTTGTCCAACGAGAGCGGCGCCGAGCGCCACGACGCCACTCCCGATCTGCGCGGGATGGCGGTACGGGTCCAGGTCGCGCCCGGGGAGAGCCACGATCTGCTGGCCACCAGCTTTCCGGTGTCCCACGCCGCCGACGCACGCGAGTTCGTCGCCTTCGCCAAGGCCACGGCGGGCGCGGACACCGGCGTCGAGAAGGCGTTCGGGCTGTTCGTCAGGCTGCCACTGGCCGTCGGGTGGGGAGCCGCCGACCGGATGCGCCGCAATGTGGACACGGCCACCCGCTACGCGGTCGGCTCGCTGGCCCGCGAGACGTTCTGGAGCCGGGGCGCGATCCTGTGGGGCGCGGCCGGACCGGTGCGCTACCAGCTGCGCCCGGCCCCCGGCGGCACCCCCGCGCCACTGCCCGACAGCTCCGACCCGGACTATCTGCGCCATGAGCTGACGATGCGGCTGGCCACCGGCGATGTGTGCTTCGAGCTGTGTGTGCAGCGCTACACGGACGAGCGCCGCACCCCGGTCGAGGACGGCTCGGTGGAATGGCGGGAGAGCGACGCCCCCGTCGTCCCGGTGGCGCTGCTGACCGTGCCCCGCCAGGATCTGGACACCCCCGGGGCCCGGTCGGCGGCCCGCCGGGTCGAGCAGCTCGCGTTCAACCCGTGGCACACCACGGCGGAGTTCCGGCCGCTGGGCAACCTCAACCGGGCCCGTAAGGCGGCGTACGAGGCGGCCGCCGCGCACCGTCTCGGGCTGTGCTCCGGCACCGCGCCGCCGCCGGGCGCCACGGTCCTCGGGGCGCCGGTGCGGGCGGGGGCGCGGCTGGCCTTCGGCCTGGTCGACCGCTATGTGCCGTGGCACCGGCTGCCGGTGCCGCCGGGGCTGCTCGACCTGCCCGCGCTGCGCCGGACGCTCCGGCACCGGCTCGCCGACGACGACGCCCGCGAAACCCCGCCGCCGCCCGCTCCCTGAACCTCACCGCGACCCCGCTGAACCGGTTTACCGCCGCGATATCGTGTGGCGGTTCACACTGGCCGGACACGGGGGAGCACGGTTCATGAACAGCGGGGACAGGACGGACAGCCAGGTCAGCCAGGCCAGCGAGGTCGGCGAAGCCAGCGGGGCCGGGGCGGGCCGGGGGCGGCGCGTCACCATACGGGACGTGGCCGCGCGCGCCGGGGTCTCCAAGGGCGCGGTCTCCCTCGCCTTCAACGACCGCCCCGGGGTCTCCCCCGCCACCCGGGACCGCATCTTCGCGGCCGCCCGCGAACTGGGCTGGGCGCCCCATCTCTCCGCGCGTTCGCTGGCCGGTTCCCGGGTGGACACAGTCGGTCTGGCCATCGCCCGCCCGGCCCGGATGCTGGGCCTGGAGCCGTGGTTCATGGAGTTCGTCTCGGGCATCGAGAGCGTGCTGGCCGAGCGGTCCTGCTCGCTGCTGCTGCGGCTGGTGCGGGACGTGGAGGAGGAGATCGCGGTCCAGGAAGCGTGGTGGCGCGGGCGGCAGGTGGGCGGCTCGATCCTGGTCGACCTGCGCGACGGCGATCCGCGCGTCCCCGCGCTGCGGCGGCTCGGGCTGCCCGCCGTCGCCGCCGGACATCCGTCCCTGGCGGGCGGGCTCACCTCGGTGTGGACGGACGACGCCACCGCGGTGGGCGAGGCGGTGCGCTATCTGGCGGCCCTCGGCCACCGCCGGATCGCCCGGGTCGGCGGCGTCCCCGCGCTCGGGCACAGCACCGTGCGTACGGCGGCCTTCGAGGCCACCTTGGGCGAGTTGGGGCTCGGGGCCGGGCGCACGGTGGCCACGGACTTCTCCGGCGAGGAGGGGGCGCGGGCCACCCGCGCCCTGCTGGCCTCGGGCGACCGGCCCACGGCCATCATCTACGACAACGACATCATGGCGGTGGCCGGTCTCTCGGTGGCGGCCGAGATGGGGCTCGCGGTGCCGTCCGATGTGTCGCTGCTGGCGTGGGACGACTCGCAGTTGTGCCGGTTGACGCATCCGACGCTCTCCGCGATGAGCCACGATGTGTTCGGCTTCGGCGCGGAGGTGGCGCGGCGGCTGTTCGACGTCCTGGACCGGGCCGAGCCCCGCGCCCATCAGGCCCCCACCCCGGCCCTCACCCCCCGCGCCAGCACCGCGCCGCCACCCGCCCGGAAGGCCTGAACCGGTTCAGCCGGTACGCGCGCCTCACCCCGCCGGGCCCCCGCATGCCCCGCCGCGCTGCGGGCACTCGCCGGAGGTGGTACGGATAGCCGCAGGCCGCGGCGGCAACAGGCCCAGGGAGCAGCCCTTATGGAGTGGTTCACCTCATCCGGCTACTGGCTGAGCCGGCTGGTCTTCCAACGGGGGCTGGCCGCCGTCTATCTGATCGCCTTCCTGACGGCCGCCCACCAGGGGCGGGCCCTGATCGGCGAGCGGGGGCTCACCCCGGTGCCCCGGTTCACCGCGCGAGTGCCGTTCCGCCGCTCGCCCAGCCTCTTCCATCTGCACTACTCCGACCGTTTCTTCACCGTCTGCGCCTGGCTCGGCGCCGCGCTGGCCGCCGCCGTGCTGGCGGGGGCCGCCGACGAGGTGCCGCTCTGGGCCGCGATGGCCGCGTGGCTGGTGCTATGGCTGCTGTATCTGTCGATCGTCAACGTGGGGCAGACGTGGTACGGGTTCGGCTGGGAGTCGCTGCTGCTGGAGGCCGGGTTCCTGGCCGTGTTCCTGGGGAACGGGCGGACCGCGCCGCCTGTGCTGGTCCTGTGGCTGCTGCGCTGGCTGCTGTTCCGGCTGGAGTTCGGCGCGGGGCTCATCAAACTCCGCGGGGACCGCTGCTGGCGCGATCTGACCTGCCTGTACTACCACCATGAGACCCAGCCGATGCCGTCCCCGCTGAGCTGGTGGTTCCACCATCTACCGAAGCCGCTGCACCGGGTCGAGACGGCGGCCAACCATGTGGCCCAGCTGGTCGTCCCGCTGGCCCTGTTCACCCCGCAGCCCGCCGCGAGCGTGGCCGCTGGCGTCATCGTGGTCACCCAGCTGTGGCTGGTGGCCTCCGGCAACTTCTCCTGGCTGAACTGGGTGACGATCCTGCTGGCCCTCTCCGCGGTCGACGGACGGCTGGCCGCCGAGGTGCTGCCGCTGCCGGCGCCGCCCCCGCTCGCCGCTCCCCCGGTCTGGTACGAGGTCCTGGTGACGGCGGTCTTCGTCTTCGTCGTGGTGCTCAGCTACTGGCCCGCCCGCAATCTCCTCTCGGGCCGTCAGCTGATGAACTACTCCTTCAACCCGCTCCATCTGGTCAACACCTACGGGGCCTTCGGCAGCGTCAACCGCAGCCGTCAGGAGGTGGTGATCGAGGGCACCGCCGCCCCCGTGCTCACCCCGGACACCGTATGGAAAGAGTACGAGTTCCGGGGCAAGCCGGGCGACGTGCGCAGGATGCCGCGCCAGTTCGCGCCGTACCACCTGCGGCTGGACTGGATGATGTGGTTCGCCGGGATCTCGGCCGCGTACGCCGAACCGTGGTTCACCCCGCTCGTCGGCAAGCTGCTGGTGAACGACCGGGCCACGCTGAAGCTGCTGCGCGACTGCCCCTTCCCGGACGCGCCGCCCACCCATGTGCGGGCCCGGCTGTACCTCTACCGCTTCACCACCCGGCGGGAGCGGCGCGCCGGTGGCGGGTGGTGGCATCGCACCCTGATCGGCGAGTTCCTGCCGCCGGTCCGGCTGGAGCAGACGCACCTGCCGGGCCGGTGAGGCAGGGGCGAACGGCGTTACCCGGCCGCGCCCTTCGCGTTCGGCTCCACCGAGCCCGGCGGCGGGTTGCGCAGCACGGCGTAGCCGAGGCCCACGCCCACCGCGATCGGCCATTCCAGTACGCCCGCGACGCCCATCGCGCCGAGGCCGAGGTAGAGCGGAAGCCCGCCCTTGGCGGGCAGCACCCGCCGCGCGGTCCTGATCGGCACCGAGGCGACGTTCGCCGTGGCCACCGCGGCGCGCGGAACGGTGAAGGTGACCGTGCGAGCACCGTTCTTCGCGGCGGTCCGGCCCGTCTTCCGGGTCTCGGTCGTCTTGGATGTCGTGGCTGCGCTCACGCCGTCCTCCTTCTGGCCGTCCCTTTTGTTAGCTTTTGCGGGAATTAGGTAAACATACTGCCGTTGGGGACTTCCGGCGACCGAGGGAGCGCGGCCGGTGCTGCCATTTGCGATGCTGTCCGATCTCCTCGCCCTTCCGGCCCGCGGCCTCAGTGGACTGCGGCTGCGCCTCGCGGACGCCGCCGACGTCCTGCGGGACAGCGGCGAGCAGCGCACCCGCCGCCGGGTGTGGACGCGTACGGGCCGGGCGCATGTGGAGGTGCGCGGGCTCACCGGACACGGGGAGGCGCACGACAAGCTGGCCGGGCAGCTGACGGCCGCGCTGCGCCGTCTGCACGGCGTCAACTGGGCCGAGGTCAACGCGGCCGTGGGCCAGGTGCTGGTCGACTACGACGAAGGCCATGTCGACACCGACGATGTGCTCCAGGTGATCGAGCACATCGAGAAGGCACACGGGAGCGGCTCGGACAGCTTCCCGGCCGACCGCCCGTACCCGCCGTACGACACCGCTCCCGCCACGCTGGCCGCCACCGCCCTCGTCGCCGACTGCGTGGGCCTCATGACGGCCACGGTCCGGCGGGTGACGCTGCTGCCCGCCCTGACCCCCGCGCTGCGGGTGCCGGTGGTGATGGCCGAGATCCAGCCGCGGCTGCGCGGTCTGCTGGAGTCCCGGCTCGGCCACGCCCACACCACTCTGCTGCTCGGCGTGTCGAGCGCGGTGGTGCACGCGCTGACCCGGGGTGAGGTGCCGCTGGCCCTGGACGCGGTGCAGCGCCTGCTGCAACTCGCCGAGATCCGCGGCCGCCAGGACGTATGGCAGCGCCGCGAGCCCGGTCTGGTGCCCGGCTCGGACGGGCTGCCGCCACGCTCGCATCGTCCTGTCGCCCGTCCGGCGCCGCTGCCCGCCGGGCCGGTCGAGACCTGTGTCGACCGCATCTCACTGGCGTCCCTGACCGGGGCGGGCGGGCTGCTGGCCTGGACCCGGGACCCGGCGCGGGCCGCGGAGGCGATCCTCGCCACCGTGCCGAGGGCCGCCGGCGCGGGCCGGGAGGCCTTCGCCGCCCGGCTGGGCGAGGCCCTGGCCCACGAGGGCGTGGTGCCCATGGACGGCGCCGCGCTGCGGCGGCTGGACCGGATTTCGGCGGTCCTGATCGACTCGGGGGTGCTGTGCACCCGGCGCCCGCGGCTGCTGTCGGTGGCCACCGTCGGCGATCTGGACGAGGCCGGGGCGTGGAGCGCCGCCCAGTCCGTCCTGGACCGCCGCGCGCTGCCGGAACTCTCCGGCCAGGGGCCCTGGGCCCGTGGCTCGTGGCTGCTGGAGCGGCCGGACGACGTCCCCGCGGCGCATCCGTCGAGCCCGTCGGCGATGACCGTGGACCTGTGCGATCCGCAGGGCCGACGGCAGGCGCGGGTCCGCATCGGCTGTGAACTCGACCCGCTGACCGACGCCGTGGTGGCCGCTGCCCGCGCCGGTGCGGACCATCTGGTGCTCACCGAGCACGCGAGCGCGGAGGAGATCGCCCCCTGGGCGGACGAGCTGCTCGCCCGCGGCCCGGCACTGCCCGACCGGGTGCGGCGGCTGCAGACCGACGGCCACGGCGTGCTGCTGATCAGCGCCGAGGAGGACGAGGCGCTGGGCGCGGCCGATCTCGGCATCGGGGTCGTACGGCGCGGCGAGGCACAGGTGTGCTGGTCGGCGGATCTGATCTGCGGCCCCGGGCTCGCCCAGGTGTGGCGCGTGCTGCGGGCGCTGGAGGACGCGCGCGGGGTCAGCCACCGGTCGGCCCGGCTGTCGATGGGCGGCTCCGCACTCGGCGCGCTCATCGCCGCCGCGGGCACCCGGCCCACCGCGGTCGGCTTCGCCACCTCCCCGGTGTACAGCGCGGCCTTCCTGGCCGTGCTCGGGGGGATCGGCGCGGCGCGCCGGGTGCACCGCCGCCCGCTTCCGGAGGAGCGGGTCCGCGGCAACTGGCACACGCTGGGGGCACGGGAGACGCTGAGCGTGACCCGCGCGTTCCAGGAACACCGGGCCGAGCCAGCGGCCTCGGGCGAGTCGGCCTCCGGTCAATCGGTGTCCGGCGAGTCGGCCTCCGGCGTGTCGCACGGCGAGGAGGCCGGGGCGACACGCCCGGTATGGGCGGCCGGGCTGCGCCCGGTGCGCAAGGCCGCGGGGATGGTCGTACGGGCCGGGGCCGCGGGCGCCGCCGCCTCCCCCGTCGGCGCGCTGAGCCGGGAGGCCGCGGCGCTGGCCGGTGCGGTGCGCGAGGAGCTGCACGATCCGCTCACCCCCGTGCTGGCCCTGGGCGCCGCGGCATCCGCGGCGGTGGGGTCCGGGGTGGACTCCCTCCTCGTGGCCGGAGTCATGGCGGGCAACGCGGTGATCAGCGGCGCCCAGCGGCTACGGGCCGACCACTCGCTGCGGGGTCTGCTGCTGAGCGAACAGAGATACGCCCGGCTGGTCGACTGGACGCCCGCGATGTCCCTGGCGGACGGGATGGCGGTGGACCGAGAGGCGTTCTTCGCCGGGCTGACCACGGCCCCGGCGCGGCGGACGCCCGCCGAGGAGCTGACGGTCGGCGACATCATCGCCCTGCGGCCCTCCGACGTCGTACCGGCCGACGCCCGGCTGCTGGTGAGCGACCGGATGGAGCTGGACGAGGCCGGGCTGACCGGCGAGTCGGGGCCGGTCCCCAAGGACCCCGCCGCCACGCCCGGCGCCGACCTGGCGGACCGTTCCTGCATGGTCTACCAGGGGTGCACCGTACTGGCCGGGACCGGCTACGCGGTGGTCGTGGCCGCCGGATCGCAGACCGAGGAGGGACGCGCCGCCACACTGGCCGGACGCGCCACCCCGCCCGTCGGCATCGAGGGCCGACTCGCCGCGCTGACCAGCGTCGCGCTGCCCGCCACCGGGCTCGGCGGCGCCGCCGTCACCCTGCTGGGGCTGCTGCACGGGACCCCGGTCCGCGAGGCCCTGGCCACCGGGGTGGCCGTCGCGGTGGCCGCCGTGCCCGAGGGGCTGCCGCTGGTGGCCACCGTGGCGCAGTCCGCCGCGGCGCGCCGGCTCTCGCACCGCGGGGTGCTGACCCGCTCGCCCCGGGTGCTGGAGGCGCTGGGCCGGGTGGACACGGTGTGCTTCGACAAGACCGGCACGCTGACCGAGGGGCGGCTGTCCGTGTCCCGGGTGGCGGCGTACGACCACGACCTGCCGATCGGCAGCCCCCTGGGCCACCGGCTGCTGCGCACCGCGGCCCGGGCGTGTCCCGACCCGGAGGCGGGCCGGGCGCTGGCCCACGCCACCGACCAGGCCGTGGTCGACGCGGCGGCCGCGCACTGCGACGGGGACGACGCCTGGCAGCCGGTGTCCGAGCTGCTCTTCGAGGCCAGCCGCGGCTTCTCGGCGTGTCTGGGCACGGAGTCCGGGCGGCCGCGACTCGCCGTCAAGGGGGCTCCCGAGATCGTGCTCGCCCGGTGCACCTCCGCCCTGGGTCCGGCGGCGGCGGGCGGAACCGTACCGCTGACCCCCGAGCGGCTGCGCTCCACCGAGCGGCTGCTGTACTCGCTGGCCTCCGACGGGCTGCGGGTCCTGGCGGTGGCCGAGGCCCGGCCCGAGACGGCCGACGCGCCCGGCACGCCAGGCACGCCGGGGTCGATGCCCGCCGAGCTGGCCCAGGGGCTGACCCTGCTCGGCTTCATCGCCATCGCCGACACCACCCGGCCGGGCGCCGCGGAGACCGTCAAGCGGCTGACCGACGCCGGGGTGAGCATCGTCATGATCACCGGCGATCATCCGACCACGGCCGCCGCCATCGCCCGTGAGCTGGGCATCCCCGACTCCGGCCCGGTGCTCACCGGCGCGGAGCTGGACACCCTGCCCGAGAAGGAGCGGGTCGAGCGGATCTCCCGGACCACCGTCTTCGCCCGGGTCTCCCCCGAGCACAAGGTCCGTATCGTCCAGGCGCTCCGGCAGGCCGGACGGGTGGTGGCCATGACCGGGGACGGGGTCAACGACGCGGCCGCGATCCGCCTCGCGGACGTGGGCATCGGGCTCTCCGCCCACGGCTCGACCTCGGCCCGGGCCGCGGCGGACCTGGTCCTCACCGATCCGGACCCGACCCGGATTCTGGACGCGCTGCGCGAGGGCCGGGCGCTGTGGCGCAGTGTGCGGGACGCGGTCGCGATCCTGGTCGGCGGCAACGCGGGCGAGGTCGCCTTCACCGTGCTGGGCGCGGCGGTGGCGGGCCGGGCGCCGCTCGGCACCCGTCAGCTGCTGCTGGTCAACCTGCTCACCGACATGCTGCCCGCGCTCGCCGTCGCCCTGGCCCGGGCCCGGGAGGACACGGACGGGGAAGACCCCCTGGCGAGCGGCCCCTCCCCCGCGCTGCTCGGCTCCGACCTGGGCCGCATCCTGGCTGTGCGCGGCACCGCGACCGCGCTGGGCGCCACGGCGGCCTGGACCTGCGGGCGGATGACGGGCCGGGACCGGCGGGCGAGCACGATGGGGCTCGCGGCGCTGGTCGGCACCCAGCTGGGCCAGACGTTCATCACCGACTGGCACAGCCCGCTGGTGCTGGTCACCGGCGTGGCGTCGGCGACCGCCCTGTTCGCCGTCATCGAGACGCCGGTGATCAGCCACTTCTTCGGCTGTACACCGCTGGGGCCGGTGGCCTGGACGGTGGTGGGCGTGTGCTCGGCCGGTGCGACCCTGGGCGCCGCCGCCGCACCGCGGCTGCTCTTCTCGCGGCGGGTGCCCTGCGCGGTCTGAGAACCTGCACGGTCTCAGGGGCCTGCGCGGGCTGAGGGCCTGCGTGGGCTGAGGGCCTCGGCTCACCGGCACCCTGTCGGCGTTCACCCGAGTTCACCCGATTTTTACCCTGCGTCCGTGACACGCTTCCCCACTTTGGTCAGGCTACGGAACTGGAAGCGGATGCCTAGCTTCCGGTACCCGCCTGCGTAAAGAACTGCTCCGTCCAGTGAGGTAACCCATGGCCGAACTTCTGATGCCCATCCTGGCCAAGCTGGCCCGCATGGCCCTGGAAGCGCTGCTCGCGCAGGTCGCGAAGTCGCTTCTGACCGTCGTGTTCAAGCCGTCGGCCACCCCGGCCACCGCCTGATACGACCGTTATCCGGCGACCGTTCGCAACGAACGTCCCGCCGTGGGTGATTTCGCCGGTACGAAGCTCGCCACCAATTTCGTTGATCGGCCTCGGCCCGTCACAATCTCCAAGTGGCCTTCCCCGTCCTCCAGCGGACTCGGTCCTTCCGGGTACCGCCGGTGAGGGGTGGGCACTTTCGGATGCGTGAAGGAGATGACCTGCTGCGAGGAGGCACGTAGGTGGAAGAAAGGCTGGCCATGACGGTGGATGCGCGTAGTGACGTCGAGGAGTTCATCCTCGGAGAACGGTTCGCGTGCCTGGCGGCGCGTTCCGCCTGGCGCCGGGGAGGCATCACTCACCGCCACTATGACCTGCTGGGGGGCGAGGACTCCGCCCGGCTGCTGGCGCTCGATCTCGCGGAGTTCGTGGGTTCGGCGGATTGGAGCGCTCGGACGTTCACCAGTTTCATCGCGACCTTCGAGCAACCGCGCGGGGTCGATGAGCTGCGGTTCGAAGAGCTCCTCTGGGAACAGCTGCAACTGCTCCATGAGCAGGACGCGGATTTCCATCACTGGGTGGAGGGTTATTCGTCCGATCCGCAGTCCCCGGAGTTCGCGTTCAGCGTGGCCGGCCATCCCTTCTTCGTGATCGGCCTCCATGAGACCCACCGCCGGTTCGGCCGACGGCCGCCCTTCCCGATGCTGGCCTTCAACTCCCATGAGCAGTTCGACCACATCAAGGGCGCCGGGATGTGGGACCGGCTCGCGGAGAAGATCCGCAAGCAGGACATCCAGCTGCAGGGGGACATCAACCCCAACCTGTACGAGTACGAGGAGCTGTCCGAGACCCGCCGGTACTCGGGGCGGCCCAAGCCTGCCGACTGGCAGTGCCCCTTCGCCGCCCGGGCGGCCGAGCGGGAGCACGCGGAGCGGGAGCTGACCGTCTCGGCGGCGGCCGCGTCCGTCACCGGCAGCGGCGGCTGAGGTTCCGCGGGCGGCGATGACGCCACTGGGCCCGGGTGCGGCATCCGCACCCGGGCCCCTCGCGTGGCGGCGCCCCGATCAGTGCTCGTGCGCGGCCGCCCGGTGGACCGGCCCGTGGGCGGTCAGACAGTGCTCGACCAGCGGTTCGTCCGCGCGGCGGTGCTCGTCCCCGTCCGCCCGGGGCCGGGGCGGCAGGTCGCCGAGGTGGTCCACCTGGAGCGTGGTGTGGGTGATGCCGTACTTCTCGCGCAGCACCGCCTCCAGCCCCTCCCGGACCGCGTGGCAGTCGCCCTTCTCGGCGACCAGGACATGGGCGGACAGCGAGACCTCGCCCGAGGTGATCTGCCAGACATGCAGATCGTGCACCTCGGCCACCTCGGCGTGGGAGGCCAGCAGGCTGCCGATCTCGTCGGGCTCGACCCCGGCGGGCGCCGCCTCCAGCAGGACGCGCCCGGAGGCCCGCAGCAGTTCCACACCCGCCTTGATCATGAGGGCGACCACGACGAGACCGGCGATCGCATCGGCCCGGGCGAAGCCGGTGGTCACCACGACCAGTCCGGCGATCGCGGTGGCGATGAAGGCGTAGAGGTCGTTCAGCACATGCTGGAAGGCGCCTTCGATGTTCAGCGAGGCGCGGTTCGCCTTCGACATGCACCACGCCGCCGCGATGTTCACCACGATCCCGGCGAGCGCGACGGTCAGCACCAGACCACCGGTCACCTCGGGCGGGTCGAACAGCCGCGCCACCGATTCAAAGCCGAGGTATGCGCCGAGCAGCAGCAGAGAAAGCCCATTGGCCTGCGCGGAAAGGATTTCCGACCGCTTGAGCCCATAGGTATAGCCGCCGCGGGCGGGCCGGGCCGAAAGCCGGATCGCGATGAGCGCGAGGACGATCGAGGCGGCGTCGGTGAGCATGTGTGCCGCGTCGGAAAGCAGCGCCACCGAACGCGCGATCACCCCGACCACGACCTCCACCAGCATAAAACCGGTGATCAGCGCAAGAGCGATGGACAGCCATCGGCGGTCGGCATTCTCCGCCACCCCGTGCGCGTGCCCGCCATGACCCCCGTCATGTCCGTGCGTATGGGCTCCCACCCGTTCCTCCTCGCATCGCCTGAGGGACAGCGGTAATTGAACAGCACTTCGGGAAATTCTCCAAAGGCTGCAATGGACACGGTTATCAAGTGGCATTGCCTTATGAATTCGGCAACGCTTTTCATTGCCAGGCCGGGGGAAAATGCGCAGCGCACCGGGCTCCGGGGCGGGCGTCACCCGGGCGGGCGCTCACGGGTCGCTGATGCGTACGAGGCAACACCGGTGCGGGTGAGGTCGGCGCGGAGAAGGTGACCCCGCGGGGCGCGGCGCGTTGGCCGAACATGACGACGACGATGCGACGCCGTTCTCTCTCGCAGCCGAGCAGAGCGCTGGACCGGAGCACCGAAGGCGGCGGAACGGTTCACCAGACGCTTCACCAGTCGAGCTGCGTACCGATCTACGCGGCGCTGGTCGAGCGCTGGTCGTCCGCGGGGCGGGCGGTACCCGGTGCGTACGACCGTGAGTGGACCGAACTGGTCAACTGTCCGCCCTGGCCGGACCGTATCCGGGCGGCGGCCCGGCCGGCGGCACAGCCCTCCACGGGCTGAGCCGCCGCCCGGCCGATCATCCGGGGAATCGCTCGGGGGATCAGCCAGGGGATCAGTCGTCCCCGCCCTCCAGGCCGCCCTCGGTCTCCAGGAACAGCTCCCGGACCCGCTCCAGCACCTCCTGGTCCGGCTCCTCCCACAGACCGCGGCTCTCCGCCTCCAGCAGCCGCTCGGCCATGCCGTGCAGCGCCCAGGGGTTGGCCTCCTCCAGGAACGCGCGGTTCTCCGGGTCGAGCAGATACGTCTGGGCCAGCTTGTCGTACATCCAGTCGGCGACCACGCCCGTGGTGGCGTCGTAGCCGAACAGGTAGTCGACGGTGGCGGCGAGTTCGAAGGCGCCCTTGTAGCCGTGGCGGCGCATCGCCTCGATCCAGCGCGGGTTGACCACCCGGGCCCGGAAGACCCGCGAGGTCTCCTCGTGCAGCGTGCGGGTGCGCACCGTCTCGGGGCGGGTGGAGTCGCCGATGTACGCGGCCGGGGCGGTGCCCTTCAGCGCGCGCACGGTGGCGACCATTCCGCCGTGGTACTGGTAGTAGTCGTCCGAGTCGGCGATGTCGTGCTCGCGCGTGTCGGTGTTCTTCGCCGCGACCGCGATCCTGCGGTACGCGGTCTCCATCTCCTCGCGCGCCGGGCGGCCCTCCAGACCGCGACCGTAGGCGTAGCCGCCCCACACCGAGTAGACCTCGGCGAGGTCGGCGTCGGTGCGCCAGTCGCGGCTGTCGATGAGCTGGAGCAGCCCCGCGCCGTACGTTCCCGGGCGGGAGCCGAAGATACGGGTGGTGGCGCGGCGCTCGTCGCCGTGCTCGGCGAGGTCGGCGCGGGTGTGGGCCCGTACGTAGTTGACGTCGTCGGCCTCCTCCAGGGAGGCGGCGAGCCGTACGGCGTCGTCCAGCAGCCCGACGACATGCGGGAAGGCGTCGCGGAAGAAGCCGCTGATGCGCAGGGTGACATCGACGCGCGGGCGGCCGAGCTGGTCCTGAGTAACGGGTTCAAGTCCCGTTACGCGCCGCGAGGCGTCGTCCCACACCGGGCGGATGCCCATCAGCGCCAGCGCCTCGGCCACATCGTCGCCGGAGGTGCGCATCGCGCTCGTCCCCCACAGCGACAGGCCGACCGACCGCGGGTAATCGCCGTCGTTGTCGGCGCGGTAGCGCTCCAGCAGCGAGTCGGCGAGCGCCTGGCCGGTCTCCCAGGCCAGGCGGCTGGGCACGGCCTTGGGGTCGACGGAGTAGAAGTTACGGCCGGTCGGCAAGACGTTGACCAGGCCCCGCAGCGGCGATCCGGACGGCCCGGCCGGGACGAAGCCGCCGTTCAGGGCGTGGACGGCGTGGTCGATCTCGTCGGTCGTGGCGGCGAGGCGCGGCACGACCTCGCGGGCGGCGAACTCCAGGATCGCGGTGACGCCGGGCCGCTGCTCCTCGGGCACGTCCAGGGCGGCCTTCGCGGCGGCCTCCAGGGCCCAGTCCGCGTCCTCCATCGCCTGGACGAGGGTACGGGCGCGCTCCTCTGCCTCGTCCGCGCCGGTGCGGGTGGCGGCCGACTCGTCCAGGCCCAGCGCCTCGCGCAGCCCGGGGAGCGCGGAAGTGCCGCCCCAGATCTGGCGGGCGCGCAGGATGGCCAGGACGAGGTTGACGCGCTCGGGGCCGGTGGGCGCGCCGCCGAGGACATGCAGACCGTCGCGGATCTGGGCGTCCTTGACCTCGCACAGCCAGCCGTCGACGTGCAGCAGGAAGTCGTCGAAGCCCGCGTCGTCGGGCCGCTCCTCCAGACCGAGGTCGTGGTCGAGCCGGGCGGCCTGGATCAGGGTCCAGATCTGGGCGCGGATGGCGGGGAGCTTGGCCGGGTCCATCGCGGAGATGGCGGCGTACTCGTCCAGCAGCTGTTCCAGCCGCGCGATGTCGCCGTAGGAGTCGGCGCGGGCCATCGGCGGTACGAGGTGGTCGACCAGGGTGGCGTGGACGCGGCGCTTGGCCTGGGTTCCCTCGCCGGGGTCGTTGACCAGGAACGGGTAGATCAGCGGCAGGTCGCCGAGCGCGGCGTCGGGTCCGCAGGCCGGGGACAGGGCCGCGTTCTTGCCCGGCAGCCACTCCAGGTTGCCGTGCTTGCCCAGGTGCACCATGGCGTCGGCGCCGAAGCCGCCGTCGGCCTGCGGGGACGCCATCCAGCGGTAGGCGGCCAGGTAGTGGTGTGAGGGCGGCAGATCGGGGTCGTGGTAGATGGCGATGGGGTTCTCGCCGAAGCCGCGCGGCGGCTGGATGACGACCAGGAGATTGCCGTGGCGCAGCGCGGCGAGGACGATCTCGCCCTCGGGGTCGCGGCTGGTGTCCACGAACATCTCGCCGGGCGGCGGGCCCCAGTGCTCCTCGACCGCGTCGCGCAGCGCCTGCGGCAGCGTGGCGAACCAGCGGCGGTAGTCGGCGGCGGGGACCCGGACCGGGTTCTTGGCCAGCTGCTCCTCGGTGAGCCAGTCCTGGTCGTGGCCGCCCGCCTCGATGAGGGCGTAGATCAGCTCGTCGCCCTCGCCGGAGACCAGGCCGGGGAGCGACCCGGGGCCCTCCTCGGGGCCGAAGTCGTACCCTTCGGCGCGCAGTCGGCGCAGCAGGGAGACGGCGCTGGCGGGGGTGTCGAGGCCGACCGCGTTGCCGATCCGGGAGTGCTTGGTGGGGTAGGCGGACAGGACGAGCGCGAGGCGCTTGTCGGCCGCCGGTATGTGCCGGAGCCGGGCGTGTCGTACCGCGATTCCGGCGACACGCGCGGCGCGCTCGGGGTCGGCGGCGTAGACCGGCAGCCCGTCCTCGTCGACCTCCTTGAAGGAGAACGGCACGGTGATGAGCCGTCCGTCGAACTCCGGGACGGCGACCTGGGTCGCGGCGTCCAGCGGCGACAGGCCCTCGTCGTTCTCCTCCCACGCGCTGCGCGAGGAGGTCAGGCACAGCGCCTGGAGCACGGGGACGTCGAGTCCGGCGAGCGCGCCCGCGTCCCACGCCTCGTCGTCGCCGCCCGCCGACGCCTCGGCGGGGCGGGTGCCGCCCGCGGCGAGCACGGTGGTGACGACGGCGTCGGCCGCGCCGAGCGCCTCGATCAGCTCGGCTTCGGGGGACCTCAGGGAGGCGACGTACAGCGGCAGCGGGCGCGCTCCGGCGTCCTCCACGGCCCGGCACAGCGCCTCCACGAAGGCGGTGTTGCCGCTCATGTGGTGGGCCCGGTAGTAGAGCACCGCGATCACCGGGCCGGTGACGTCCTCGCGCGCGGTGCGCTCCAGCGGCCCCCAGGTGGGGGCGGGGGCGGGCGGCTCGAAGCCGTGGCCGGTGAGCAGCACGGTGTCGGAGAGGAACCGGGCCAGCTGCTCCAGGTTGGCGGGTCCGCCGTGGGCGAGGTAGGCGTGCGCCTCGGCGGCGATCCCGACCGGGACCGTGGACGCCTCCATGAGCTGGGCGTCAGGGGCCTGTTCACCGGTGAGGACGACGACGGGGCGGTCGCCCGCGAGCAGGGTTTCGAGGCCTTCCTCCCAGGCGCGGATGCCACCGAGCAGCCGCACGACGACGAGTTCGACCCCGTCGAGGAGTCCGGGCAGGTCGTCGAGCGCGAGGCGCGCCGGGTTGGCGAGGCGGTACGGCACCGGGCCCGTGGCCGCGCGGGCACTGAGCAGGTCGGTGTCGGACGTCGACAGCAGAAGGATCATGGCTCGGCGCCTTCCTCGGGGTCCGCGCCCCGGGCGGGTTGAAAGACGGCGGGAGTTCCTGGCTCGCACGGCGGGCTGCCGTGCTCACAGTGGCGGGACCGCACCGGATTCGCACCGGTTTCCTCCCCTTGACGCCATCTTGTGCGTCCGGCGGGCCAGACGGCCCGCCGCACGAGCATAGTAGGCGTTGCTGACCTGGCACGGGACGGTGAGGGCCGACCGATCGTCGGTATGCTCGCCGCCATGCCCATCCCCCCGACAACCGTCCCACCTGCGGATGAAGCGCCCTCCGAAGCGGCCTCTCGGCGGGCGCGCGGACGCGATGACGCCTGCCCCGGCGCGCTGCGGCTGCACCCGGCGGACGACGGCTCCCTGGCGCGCGTCCGGACCCCGGGCGGCCTGCTGACGGTCCATCAGGCGCGGGCACTGGCACGGGTCAGCGAGGTGCTGGGGGACGGCAGGCTGGACCTCACCTCGCGCGGCAATCTCCAGCTCCGCGGCCTGGACGCGGCCTGCGGCGGCGAGCTGGCGGCCGGGCTGCGGGAGGCCGGGCTGCTCCCCTCCGAACGGTACGACCGAGTCCGCAACATCGTGGCGTCCCCGCTGAGCGGGCTCGACGGCGCCGGATGCGGCGATGCCACGGCGTGGGCACGGGAGTTGGACGCCACGCTGTGCGCCGGTGCGTGGGGCGAGTTGTCCGGCTTGTCGGGGCGTTTCCTGTTCGCGATGGACGACGGCCGGGGCGATGTGGCCGCGCTGGGCGCGGATGTGACATTGATCGCAACGCGGGACGGCGGAGCCGTGCTTCGGATGGGCTCCGGGACTGACGGGGCTGCGCTGGAGGTGCGGGCGCGGGATGTGCCGCGCGCCGCCGCGCTGGCCGCCGTGGAGTTCCTGACCAGGGCCGGGGAGAGCGGTACGCGGGCGTGGCGGGTGCGGGAACTGCCCGGGCAACACGCCGTGACCGCCGACGGCTTGGCGGCGCGACTCGCGGACGAGGGTGTCGAAGCCGTACGAATCGGGCACGGGAAGCCGGGCGACGCGCCCGGCACACCGCCCGCGCCGGGCGTCGTGTCCGGGCCGGACGGGCGCCACGCCGTGTCCGTCCTCGTTCCTCTGGGCCGGGTACGCGCCGCGCAGTGGCGGCTGCTCGCCGGGCTCGCCTCCCGGAGCGGGTCCGGTGAACTGCGTGTGACACCCTGGCGCGGCGTGGTGCTCCCGGGGTTCACCGCGGACGGCGCGGCGGCCGCGGCGCGGGAAGTGGCCGAGGCGGGGCTGGTGACCGCGCCGGATTCCCCGTGGGTCGGGGTCGGCGCGTGTACGGGACGGCCGGGCTGCGCCAAGTCCCTGGCCGATGTGCGCGCCCACGCGGCGCGCGCGGTGACGGAGTCGGTGGCGGACACGGTGGCGGGCGGTCCCCGCTCCCCCGACGCGCCGCCGGTGTACTTCTCCGGCTGCGAGCGGCGCTGCGGCCACCCCGGCGGCCGCTGGGTGGACGCGCTCGCCACGTCCGGGACGGACTACCGGCTCACCGTACGCGACACGCGCGAGCCGGACGGCGAGACCGACGGGGGCACCGGCGGCGGGGAGACCGGCGGCGGCGTGACAGATGTGGCAGCGGATCAATTGGCCGCCGCCGTGGCGGCGGCCCGCGGAACAGCATGATCAACGACACGATCGAGGACACAGTGTTCGACTACGAGAAGGACGGGGCGGCCATCTACCGCGCCTCCTTTGCCACCATCCGCGCCGAGGCGGACCTGAGCGGCCTCCCCGCCGATGTCAGCCAGGTCGTGGTGCGGATGATCCACGCGTGCGGCATGGTCGACCTGGTCAAGGACCTCGCGTACACCCCCGAGGTGGTCGCGCGGGCCCGGGAGGCGCTGCGCGCCGGGGCGCCGGTGCTGTGCGACGCGCAGATGGTCGCCAGCGGCGTCACCCGCAAGCGGCTGCCCGCCGACAACGACGTGGTGTGCACGCTCTCCGACCCGTCCGTACCGGAGTTGGCGCGGCGCATGGGGACGACGCGCAGCGCCGCCGCGCTGGAGCTGTGGCGGGACCGGCTGGAGGGTTCGGTCGTGGCGGTCGGCAACGCGCCCACCGCGCTGTTCCGGCTGCTGGAGATGATCGAACAGGGCGCGCCGCGCCCGGCCGCCGTCATCGGCGTACCGGTCGGGTTCATCGGTGCCGCCGAGTCCAAGGAGGCGCTGGCCGGACACCCGGCGGCGCCCCACCATCTGGTGGTGCGCGGCCGACGCGGCGGCAGCGCCATCGCCGCGGCCGCGATCAACGCGATAGCGAGCGAGGAAGAGTGAGCGAGCAGCAGCGACGGGCGACGCCCGCGGCGAAGGGCCGGCTGTACGGCGTGGGCCTCGGCCCCGGTGACCCTTCCCTGATGACGGTACGGGCGGTGGAGGTCATCGCCGGGGCCGATGTCGTGGCGTACCACAGCGCCCGGCACGGCCGCAGCATCGCCCGTTCCATCGCCGAGCGGCATCTGCGGCCCGACCACATCGAGGAGCGGCTGGTCTACCCGGTCACCACGGAGGGCACCGACCATCCGGGCGGCTACCGGGGCGCGATGGAGGAGTTCTACGCGGAGGCCGCGGCGCGGCTCGCCGCGCACCTGGACGCGGGGCGCACGGTCGCGGTGCTCGCCGAGGGCGATCCGCTCTTCTACGGCTCGTACATGCACATGCACAAGCGGCTCGCCGACCGCTACCCCACCGAGGTCATCCCCGGCGTCACCTCGGTCAGCGCGGCGGCCGCCCGGCTCGGCGCGCCGCTGGTGGAGGGCGAGGAGGTGCTGACCGTCCTCCCGGGCACGCTGCCCGAGGAGGAGCTGACGGCACGCCTCGCGACGACCGACGCGGCGGCGGTGATGAAGCTCGGCCGCACCTTCCCGACGGTGCGGCGCGCCCTGGAGCGTTCGGGGCGACTCGCCGACGCGCGGTACGTGGAGCGCGCCACGATGAGCGCGGAGCGCACCGGGGCGCTGGGCGAGATCGATCCGTCGTCCGTGCCGTACTTCTCGGTGGCGGTGCTGCCGAGCCGTATCGGCACACCGGACGCCCCTGACGCCCCGGAGGCCCCGGACACCCCGGACGCCTCCGTGTCCGGGCGTCCGGGTGAGGTCGTCGTGGTGGGCCTCGGCCCGGCCGGTCCGCTGTGGCTCACCCCCGAGGCGCGCGGTGAACTGGCCGCCGCCGAGGATCTGGTCGGCTACACCACCTACCTGGACCGGGTCCCCCTACGCCCCGGCCAGCGGCGCCACCCCTCCGACAACAAGGTCGAGGCCGAACGCGCCGAGTTCGCCCTCGACCTCGCCCGGCGCGGCCGGCGTGTCGCCGTCGTCTCCTCGGGCGACCCCGGCGTGTTCGCCATGGCCACCGCCGTCCTGGAGGCCGCGTCCGAGGACCCGTACCGCGACGTCCCGGTCCGGGTGCTGCCCGGCATGACCGCGGCGCACGCCGCCGCCGCCCGCGCGGGCGCGCCGCTCGGCCACGACTACGCCGTGGTCTCCCTGTCCGACCGGCTCAAGCCGTGGGAGGTCATCGCCGGACGCCTGCGCGCCGCGGCCGCCGCCGATCTGGTCCTCGCCCTGTACAACCCCGGCTCCCGCAGCCGTATCTGGCAGGTCGGCAAGGCCCGCGAACTCCTCCTGGAGCACCGCGCGCCGGACACCCCGGTCGTCCTGGGCCGCGACGTCGGCGGCCCCGAGGAGTCCGTCCGCATCATCCGCCTGGCCGACCTCGACCCGGAGGAGGTGGACATGCGCACGATCCTGCTGATCGGCTCCTCCCAGACCCGTACGGTCCGCCGTGGCGACGGCACCGACATCGTCTGGACCCCGCGCCGCTACCCCGAGGCGTGACTCAGGGCCGTGCGGTCGTACGGAGCCAGGCGACGGCCTCGGCGGGGGTCCGGACCACCGGGACGCCCTCCGGGGCCGGTGGACGCTGGACGACGACCACCGGGATTCCGGCCTCGCGGGCCGCGGTGAGCTTGGGGGCCGTGGCCCCGGCGCCGCTGTCCTTGGTGACCAGGACGTCGATGCGGTGGCGGCGCAGCAGGTCGGTTTCGCTGTCCAGGGTGAACGGACCCCGGTCGAGGATCATCTCCATGCGGGGCGGCAGCGGGGGCTGCGGGGCGTCGACCGAGCGGACCAGAAACCACGGTGTGGTGAGGTGGGCGAAGGTGGCCAGCCCCATGCGGCCCGTGGTGAGGAAGACCCGCTCCCCCAGGTCCGGCAGCAGCCGCGCGGCCTCCTCCAGCGAGGCGGCCGGATGCCAGCGGTCGCCCGGACCGGCCACCCAGCCGGGGCGGCGCAGGGCGAGCAGGGGAACATGGACGGCGGCGGCCGCTCGGGCCGCGTGGTGACTGATCGTGTCGGCGAAAGGATGGGTGGCGTCGATGAGCGCGTCCACCTGGTGCTCGCGGAGCCAGCGGGCCATACCCTCGGGGCCCCCGAACCCGCCGATCCGCACCTGCCCGGCGGGCAGCCGCGGTGCGGCGACCCGGCCCGCGAGGGAACTGGTGACACGCAGGGCGGGGTCGCCGTCCAGCTCCTCGGCGAGGCGGCGGGCCTCGGTGGTGCCGCCCAGGATGAGCACATGGCGCACCGGTGCGCTGTTCATCGGATGCCTTTCGTCGTCCGTGCGCCCGTCATCGTATGCGCGGCGGGTGGCCCATGGCTGACCCGGAGGCCGAGGTGAGCGGGGGGCGCGGGGCGCAGCTGGAGCGGACCGGGCTGCGGCACGGGTGGACCACCGGGGCATGCGCGACGGCCGCGACGACGGCCGCGTACACCGCGCTGCTCAGCGGCGACTTCCCCGACCCCGTGACCATCGCGCTGCCCAAGGGCCAGCGGCCCGCGTTCGCGCTGGCGGCCGAGGAGCTGTCGGCGGACCGGGCCATGGCCGCGGTCGTGAAGGATGCCGGGGACGACCCCGATGTGACGCACGGCGCGCTGGTGCGGGCGACGGTACGGGTTCTGCCGCCGGGCGGCGGCGTGGTGTTCCGGGCCGGGCCGGGCGTCGGCACCGTCACCCGGCCCGGCCTGCCGCTCGCGGTGGGCGAACCGGCGATCAACCCCGTGCCGCGCCAGATGATGAGCGAGCACATCGCCTCGGTCGCTGCCCGTCACGGCGGCAGCGGTGACGTCGAGATCGAGATCTCGGTCGACCACGGCGAGGAGATCGCCCGCAGCACGTGGAATCCCCGGCTGGGCATCCTCGGCGGGCTGTCCATCCTCGGCACGACCGGCATCGTGGTGCCGTACTCCTGCTCGGCCTGGATCGACAGCATCCGGCGCGGCGTGGACGTGGCCCGGGCGGCCGGGCGGCGGCATGTGGCGGGGTGTACGGGGTCGACCTCCGAGAAGGTGGCCGTGGCCGAGCACGGGCTGCCCGAGGACGCCCTGCTGGACATGGGCGACTTCGCGGGCGCCGTCCTCAAGTACCTGCGCCGCCACCCCGTGGACCGGCTGACGATCGCGGGCGGCTTCGCCAAGCTCTCCAAACTCGCCGCGGGCCACCTGGACCTGCACTCCTCCCGCTCCCAGGTCGACAAGGCCTTCCTCGCCGACCTGGCCCGCCGTGGCGGCGCGGACGAGGACCTGGCGACGGCGGTCGCGACGGCCAACACCGGCCTGGAGACGGTGCAGCTGTGCACGGCCCGAGGCGTCCCCCTCGGCGACCTGGTAGCAGCGGCGGCCCGCACCACGGCCCTCGACGTCCTGCGCGGCGCCCCGGTAGCGGTCGACGTGATCTGCATCGACAGAGCAGGCACGGTCGTGGGCCGCGCGGAGCCCCGCGGCCCACGGGACGTCTGACACTCCCGCGGGGGGGTACGTAGGTTGCGAGGCGCGGCGCCTGCCCGGCACGAAGTGGATTCCCCGACCGGCAGGGGACGCGGAACCGCCCGGCACGGCGTGGCGCCCGCAGGACACGGCATGGCACGCACGGCCAAGCCGTGGCGTACCCAAGGTGCAGGTGCACCCGGCACGGCGACGCCGCGCGACTGACACGCCGGAGCGCAGAGCCGTCTCGGCGCGAGGCGGGATACCGCGCCCGACACGAGCCACGGCGTCCGTGTACGGCTCCGGACACGGCGCCCAACCGACACGGAACGCGACGCCGCGCGGCACGAAGTGCACTGCCCAACCAGCGAGGGAAGCGGCACCGGCCCGGCACGGCGTGGCGCAGCGCGGCGCCCGCAGGACACCGGACCGGCACCCGCGCAGGACCCCACACTGCCCCGCACAGTGGCGGGACGCGGCCCCCGCGCGCAGCGCGGTGCCCCGCCGGAACCACACGCGGCGACCCGGCCCACGCGACGCGGTGCCCCGCCCGGCACGGGACGCAGTGCCCCGCGGCGCGCGGCGCGGCACACCCCCATGCGGGACGCGGCCCCCGCGAAAGGAGTCCTCCGCCAGGGGGCGCCCACGCCCGCACGAGACGCAGCCACGTCGCGCTACGCGGCGCCTGCGCTGGTGCGGCGCAACGTCCGCCCGGCACGGAGCGCAGTGCCCGTGCGGTGCGGCACGTACCCCACTCAGGACGCGGACTTCCGCGCGCGGCGCAACGTTCCACCGGCACCGAAACGCCACCCCGGCCCGTGGCACGACGGTCCCGCGCCCAACCCGACACGGCGTGACGCTACGCGGCGCCTGCGCGGGTGCGGCGCAGCGACCGCCCGGCGCGGAGCGCGAACGCACCCCGTCCGCGTCCGGCACGGCGGGGCAGGCCGCACAACCTCACCCGGCGGGGCGGGGGCGGTCTGTTGAGTAGAGGTGGCTGTCGCGAAACTGTTCGGCGGCCAGGGCGCGGCCCACCATGATGACGGCCGTGCGCACCACACCGGCCGCCTTCACCTGGTCCGCGATGTCCGCCAGGGTGCCGCGGAGGACCAGTTCGTCGGGGCGGCTGGCCATGGCGACCACGGCGGCCGGGCAGTCGGGGCCGTAGTGCGGGAGGAGTTCGCCGACGACGCGGTCCACGTAGCGGGCGGCGAGGTGGAGGACGAGCAGGGCGCGGCTGCGGCCGAGGGTGGCGAGATCCTCGCCGTCGGGCATGGGGGTGGCCTGCTGGGCGACGCGGGTGAGGATGACGGTCTGGCCGACGGTCGGGACCGTCAGCTCACGCTTCAGCGCGGCGGCCGCGGCGGCGAAGGCGGGGACGCCGGGGACGACCTCGTACGGGATTCCGGCCGCGTCGAGGCGCCGCATCTGCTCGGCGACGGCGCTGAAGACCGACGGGTCGCCGGAGTGGAGGCGGGCCACGTCGTGGCCCGCCTCGTGGGCGGCCGCGAACTCGGCGGTGATCTGGTCGAGGTCGAGCCCGGCGGTGTCGACCAGCCGGGCGTCCGGCGGGCATTCGGCGAGCAGTTCGCGCGGTACGAGGCTGCCCGCGTAGAGGCACACCCGGCAGCGGGCGAGGGTCCGTGCGCCGCGCAGGGTGATCAGGTCGGCGGCGCCGGGGCCCGCGCCGATGAAGTACACCGTCATCGTGTTTCTCCGCGTTTGGTGGTGGACCACTGGGTGACCGGCATCGCCTGGCGCCATCCCGTGAAGCCGCCCACGGGGGTGGCGTGGGAGACGGCGAGGCGGATGAGGTCGCCGCCGTGGCGGGTGTACCAGGTGGTGAGCAGGGCTTCGGATTCAAGGGTCACGGTGTTGACCACGAGGCGGCCGCCCGTGGGGAGGGCGGCCCAGCAGGCCTCCAGGAGGCCGGGGGTGGTGGCGCCGCCGCCGACGAAGACGGCGTCGGGGGCGGGCAGATCGGTGAGGGCGGCCGGGGCGGCGCCGGTGACGACGCGCAGGGCGGGGACGCCGAGGGCGGTGGCGTTCCGGGCGATGCGTGCCGCGCGTACCGGATCGCGTTCGACGGAGACCGCGCGGCAGGCAGGGTGTGCGCGCGTCCATTCCACGGCGATGGAGCCGGAGCCGCCGCCGACGTCCCACAGCAGTTCGCCCGGGGCGGGGGCGAGGGCGGCGAGGGTGGCGGCGCGGACGTGGCGTTTGGTCAGCTGGCCGTCGTGTTCGTACGCGGGGTCCGGCAGCCCGGGGACGGCGGACAGCCGGAGGGTGTCCGCGGCCTGGGCGCAGTCCAGGGCGATGACGTTGAGGGGGTCGCCGGGCGGGTGGGGCCACGCCTCGGCGGTGCCCTCGACGGCGTGTTCGCGGGCGCCGCCCAGCTGTTCCAGGACCCGCATCCGGGTCGGGCCGAAGCCGCGCTCCCGCAGCAGCCCGGCGACCTCGGCCGGGGTCCCGGCGCCCGCGCTGAGGACGAGCAGCCTGCGGCCCGGGTACAGGGCGCGGGAGACGGCGGCGAGGGGGCGGCCGACGAGACTGATCACCTCGGTGTCCTCCTGAGCCCAGCCGAGCCGAGCGCAGGCGTAGGAGACGGACGAGGGGTGCGGCAGCACCCGCAGCGCGCCGGGGCCCAGCAGCTCGGTGAGGGTGCGGCCGATGCCGAAGAACATGGGGTCGCCGCTCGCCAGCACACAGACGCGGCGCCCGGCGTGCGCGGCGAGCAGCCCGGGGACGGCGGGGCGCAGCGGGGACGGCCAGGGCACCCGCTCGGCGGCGCATTCCGGTGGCAGCAGGTCGAGTTGGCGCGGTCCGCCGATGACAGCCTGGGCCGTGCGCAGCGCCTCGCGTCCGGCCGGGGCGAGCCCGTCCCATCCGTCGGCGCCGATGCCGACGACGGTCAGGGGGGTGGGTGGCGGGCTCACAGGGGTACCTCGTGGTTCGGAAGCAGGTCAGGGGCAGTCCCCCCGGCACTTTACTGACCTGCTACGACGGTCCCGCCTCCGGCTCCGCCTCGGCGAGCGCGAGCAGCTGCTCGGCGGTCATGCCGGCCGGTATCGGCTCGGGCGGGGGCGTCCGCAGCGGCGGCTGCCAGCCGTCCTCGGGGGCCCAGCGCCGGATGACGCGGGCGGGCGCCCCGGCGACCACGGCGTGGTCGGGCACCTCGCCCCGGACGACCGCTCCGGCCGCGACGACGACATTGCGGCCCAGCCGCGCCCCGGGCAGGATCACCGCGCCCGCGCCCAGCCAGCTTCCGGAGCCGATCTCGACGGGGGCGGAGCGCGGCCACTGCCTGCCGATGGGCTGGTCGGGGTCGTCGTACGAATGGTTGTCGCTGGTCACGTAGATGTACGGGCCGCAGAACACATCGTCGCCGAACACCACGTCCCGGGAGGCGATGACATGGCTGCCGCGGCCGAGGACCACGCCGTTGCCGAATCGCAGGATGGGGCCGGGGCCGAGGTCGAGGCCGGGCATCATGCCGACGGTGAGCGTGACCTGTTCGCCGATGACGCAGTGGTCGCCGAGTTCGATCCACGGCTCGCCGAAGACGGTGCCCTGGGGGAACGCCAGCCGGGTGCCGATGCCGATGTGGCCGAAGCGGTACGGGCCGGGCCGGTCGGCGGTCACCGCTCCGGCACGCTGGACGGCGCGCCATCCGCGGTGCACCATCCGGGACGTGATCCGGGAGGTGGCGCGGCGGCGCCACGCCCGCCAGGATGAGAACACGTTCTCGTTCTTCGGCATGTACACACCGTATCCGGCCGCCGCCCGCCGCGGTACGCGATCACCACCGCGGTACGCGGTCACCGCCGCAGGACACAGTCACCGCACAGGCCACCGCCCGGCACCCGGTAGTACAGGCAGCAGGTGCGGCGACGGAAGGCGAGGGGCGCGGTGGTCAACTCCCCCGCGTCGCACAGCGGCGGGTACCCGAACTGGGCGCGGGCCACGGCCACCGCCCGCTCCCCCGCCTCGTCCAGGCCCCGCGCCCGGCACCAGTCGTGCAGCACCCGCAGCGAACCCACCAGCGCCGACGCGGCGTTGCCCCACAGCAGCCGGTCCGAGACCCGGTACGCGCGGCCGACGGCGCGGTGCAGCGGCGTCAGATGCGCGTACGCGGCGTCGGCCAGCTGCCCGGCGAGCCCGCCCGGTTCGCCCATCACCCGTGGCGGGCCGGGCCACCACAGGTCGTCGGGGGCGGTACGGGCGGGGTTCCACCACAGCTGGTCGGGGCGGAGGTCGAACACCGCCCCGGAGAGGGCCGCGGGGCCGAGCGCGAGCGACCATACGCGGGCGGCGAGCCCCTGGAAGGCGAGGGAGGCCGCGACCCTCGGCTCGTCGGTGCCCAGACTCGCGGCGACCGCCTCCACCCGCCCGCGCAGCAGTGGCGCGGCAGCGCCCTCGCCTCCGACAGCGCTCTCGCCCGTCAGCCGGTAGGCCTCGCCGATCCGCGCGTACCCCTGCTCGCCCGGATCGCCCGAGGCGGGGCCGGTGCGCAGGGCGAAGAACGGCCCCACCTCTGCGGCCCACGCCACGCCCGCCACTCAGTCGTCGGCCGGGGTACGGAACGCCGCCAGCAGCCGGTCCGCCGCCAGCGTCGCCGTCAGCGTGCCGTCGCGGACGTCCTGTTCGAGACCGGGCGCGAGGCGGCGCACCCCGGGGTGGGCGTGCAGCCGCGCGAGCAGCTGGTCACGGACCATGGACCAGGTCCAGCCGACCTGCTGGTCGCGGCGCTTGGCCTCCAGCGCACCGGTGGCCTCCAGCACCCGGCGGTGCTGCTCCAGCCGCTCCCACACCACATCGAGCCCGGTGTTCTCGCGCGCCGAGCAGGTGAGCACCGGCGGGTTCCACGGGGCCTCCGGGGGCTGCAACAGCCGCAGCGCACCCGCGAGTTCACGGGCCGCGGACTTGGCGTCCCGGGCGTGCGAACCGTCCGCCTTGTTGATGGTGACGACGTCGGCCAGCTCCAGGACGCCCTTCTTGATGCCCTGCAGCTGATCACCGGTACGGGCCAGGGAGAGCAGCAGAAAGCTGTCGACCATGCCCGCCACGGCGGTCTCGGACTGGCCCACCCCGACGGTCTCCACGAGCACCACGTCGTAGCCCGCGGCCTCCATCACCACCATGGACTCGCGGGTGGCGCGGGCGACCCCGCCGAGCGTCCCGGCGCTCGGCGAGGGCCGTACGAAGGCGTGTCGGTCGACGGCCAGCCGCTCCATCCGGGTCTTGTCGCCCAGGATGGAGCCGCCGGTACGGCTGGAGGACGGATCGACGGCGAGCACCGCCACCTTGTGGCCGAGCCCGGTGAGCATGGTGCCCAGGGCGTCGATGAAGGTCGACTTGCCCACCCCCGGCACCCCGCTGATGCCGACCCGCCGCGCCCCGCCGGTGTGCGGCAGCAGCTCGACCAGCAGCCGCTGGGCCAGGTCGCGGTGGTCGGCCCGGGTCGACTCGACGAGGGTGATGGCACGGGCGATGTACGCGCGCTTGCCGTCGAGCACGCCCTTGGCGTACTCCTCGATGTCGATCGTCCGCGGCATTACAGCTCGTGGCCGAGATCGGCGGCCAGCTTCCGTACCAGGTCGTGGGCGGCGTCCGGGATGACCGTGCCCGGCAGGAAGACGGCGGCGGCACCGGCCTCGTGCAGGGTCTGGACGTCCTGCGGGGGGATGACGCCCCCGACGACGACGGTGATGTCCTCGCGCCCCGCCTCGGCCAGCTGCTCGCGCAGCGCGGGCACCAGCGTGAGGTGTCCGGCGGCCAGCGACGAGACGCCGACGATGTGCACATCGGCCTCCACCGCCTGCCGGGCGACCTCCTCCGGCGTCTGGAACAGCGGGCCGACGTCGACGTCGAAGCCCAGGTCGGCGAAGGCGGTCGCGATCACCTTCTGGCCGCGGTCGTGCCCGTCCTGGCCCATCTTGGCGACCAGGATGCGGGGGCGGCGGCCCTCGGCGCTCTCGAACTTCTCCACCAGCGCACGGGTGCGGTCCACACCGGACGACGGTCCGGCCTCGTCTCGATACACACCGGAGATCGTACGGATCTGGCCGGAGTGGCGGCCATAGACCTTCTCCAGCGCGTCGGAGATCTCCCCGACGGTGGCCTTGGCGCGGGCGGCGTCCACGGCGAGCGCCAGGAGGTTGCCTTCCAGCCCCGTGCCCGGGCCGGACTCGGCGGCGGCGGTGAGCGCGCGCAGCGCGTCCTGGCAGACGGTCTCGTCGCGCTCGGCACGCAGCCGCCGCAGCTTCTCCAGCTGCTCGGCGCGCACCGAGGAGTTGTCGACCGCTCGGACCTCGATCTGCTCGTCGCTGCCGCTTTCGGGCCGATACTTGTTGACCCCGATCACCGGCTGACGGCCGGAGTCGATCCGCGCCTGGGTGCGGGCCGCGGCCTCCTCGACGCGCAGCTTGGGGATGCCCGCGTCGATGGCCTTGGCCATGCCACCGGCCGCCTCGACCTCCTCGATGTGCTGCCAGGCCCGCCGCGCCAGGTCGTGCGTCAGCTTCTCGACGTACGCGCTGCCGCCCCACGGGTCGATCGACCGCGTGGTGCCCGACTCCTGCTGGATCAGCAGCTGGGTGTTGCGGGCGATACGGGCGGAGAAGTCGGTGGGCAGGGCGAGGGCCTCGTCCAGGGCGTTGGTGTGCAGCGACTGGGTGTGGCCCTGGGTGGCGGCCATGGCCTCGACACACGTACGGGTCACGTTGTTGAAGACGTCCTGCGCGGTCAGCGACCAGCCGGAGGTCTGCGAATGGGTGCGCAGCGACAGCGACTTGGGGTTCTTCGGGTCGAACTGCTTGACCAGCTTGGCCCACAGCAGCCGCGCCGCCCGCAGCTTGGCGATCTCCATGAAGAAGTTCATGCCGATCGCCCAGAAGAACGACAGCCTCGGCGCGAACGCGTCGACGTCCATCCCGGCTTCGAGTCCGGCCCGCAGGTACTCCACCCCGTCCGCGAGGGTGTACGCCAGCTCCAGGTCGGCGGTGGCCCCGGCCTCCTGTATGTGGTAGCCGGAGATGGAGATGGAGTTGTAGCGCGGCATCCGCTGCGAGGTGAAGGCGAAGATGTCGGAGATGATCCGCATCGACGGCTGCGGCGGATAGATGTAGGTGTTGCGGACCATGAACTCCTTGAGGATGTCGTTCTGAATGGTCCCGGCCAGCTTCTCGGGCGGTACGCCCTGCTCCTCGGCGGCCACGATGTAGAGCGCGAGGATGGGCAGCACCGCGCCGTTCATCGTCATCGACACCGACATCCGGTCCAGCGGGATGCCGTCGAAGAGCTGCCGCATGTCGTAGATCGAGTCGATGGCCACGCCCGCCATGCCGACGTCCCCGGTGACCCGGGGGTGGTCGCTGTCGTAGCCGCGGTGGGTGGGCAGGTCGAAGGCGACCGACAGGCCCTTCTGACCGGCCGCCAGGTTGCGGCGGTAGAACGCGTTGGACTCCTCCGCGGTGGAGAAGCCCGCGTACTGCCGGATCGTCCAGGGCTGGTTGACGTACATCGTCGGGTACGGGCCGCGCAGATACGGCGCCACGCCCGGGTAGGTGCCCAGGAAATCCAGGCCGTCCAGGTCCTCCGCGGTGTACAGCGGTTTGACGCCGATGCCCTCGGGGGTGTCCCACACCAGGTCCTCGACGCCCTTGCCGACGCTGTCCTGCACCGCGGCGGCCCAGGCGGCGGAACCGCCACCGCCGGACGCCGCCTCGTCGGCCGGACCGTCGAACTCGACGGCCGAGAAATCCGGGATCGTGCCCGCTTCCTCCGGACTGCCGCCCATCACCGCACCCCCATGATGTCCAGAGCCGAGGACAGCACCTCGACCGCGTCGCAGCCGGCGAAGACGTATCCGTCCACCCCGGCCCGCTCGTACTCGTCCTGAAGTGTCCCAGGCCGCCCGGCCAGCAGGACCCGGGCCGCCCCGGCGGCCTTCAGCCGCTCGGCGACGGCCGCCGCCTGCTCCGCGTACACCTTGTCGCCGGAGCACAGGCAGGCCACCGCCGCGCCGCTCGCGGCGAACGCCTCCGCCACCGACTCCGCGTCGACCGTGGCCGGTTCCTGCACGGCCTCGATGCCGCCCGCCTGGAAGAGGTTGACGGCGAAGGAGGCCCGGGCGGTGTGCACGGCCGCCGGTCCCAGCGCGGCCAGGAATACCCGGGGCCGGGCGCCCGTGGCGGCCAGTTGCGCGTCCGAGCGGGCGCGCAGCGCCTCGTACGCCTCGTCGCGGCGCACCCTCGGCAGGCCGCCGCCGGGGCGCTCGGGCGCGGCGGCACGCTCGACCGGCGGCTCGGCCAGGTTGGGGAACTCGCTCACGCCGGTGATCGGTTCCTTGCGGCGGGCCAGGTCGCGCGAGCGGCGCTCCCAGGTGGCGGCCAGCCGGTCGCGCACCAGGCCGGAGGCGAGGGCGGCGGCCAGTCCCCCGGCCCGCTCGATCTCCTGGAACCAGGCCCACGCGGCGCGGCAGATCTCGTCGGTCAGCGACTCGACGTACCAGGAGCCACCGGCCGGGTCGATCACCCGGGCCAGCCCCGACTCCTCCAGCAGGATCGTGGAGGTGTTGCGGGCGATACGGCGGGCGAAGTCGTCCGGCAGGCCGATCGCGCTGTCGAACGGCAGCACCGTGACCGCGTCGGCGCCGCCGACCCCGGCGGCCAGGCTCGCCACGGTGGTGCGGAGCATGTTCACCCAGGGGTCGCGCCGGGTCATCATCACCGGCGACGTGACGGCGTGCTGGCGCTGGGCGCACGACGGTGCGGCCGCCGCCACCCCGCTCGCCTCCGCCACCCGCGCCCACAGCCGCCTGGCGGCGCGCAGCTTGGCGATGGTGGTGAACTGGTCGGCGGTGGCCGCGTAACGGAACTCCAGCTCGGCGCAGGCCGCCCCGACCGTCATCCCGGCCCCGGTCAGCGCGCGCAGATACGCCACTCCGGCGGCCAGCGAGCAGCCCAGCTCCTGGGCCACCCCGCCACCGGCCTCGTGGTACGGCAGCGCGTCCACGGTGAGGGCCCGTACGCCCTGGTGGTCGCGGTAGCAGGCGACCGCCAGGTCGGCGGCGGCGGCCAGATGGGCGGGCAGGTCCGCGTCCCGGCCGGTGCGGGCCACCAGGCCCAGCGGGTCGGCGCCCAGGTTGCCGAGCGCCGCGTGCGGCGGCACCTGGCGGTCGGCGTACAGCCGCAGCAGGGCGCGCCCGGCGGCCTCGAAGTCGGCGCCCGCGTCGAGGACGACGGGCGCGAGGTCGAGGTAGACACCGGCCAGGGCCTCGGGCAGCGCGTCGACGGCCACCCCGCCCTCGCCGACGGCCAGCCACACCGACCCGGCGCCGTTCTCCAGGTCCGCGAGCACCGCCCGGTTGGTGGCGCCCGCGTCCGGGTGGGCGTGCCGCTGGCGTACGTCCCAGCCGGTGACCGCGGACCCGGCGGCGCGCGCGCCGCGCAGATACGGGGCGAAGCCGGGGTAACCGGTGTGGCCGTGCCCGGGGCCTTGGGGGGCGTCCTCGGAGGTGTAGAGCGGGCGGACGGTGATGCCGTCCTCGACCTCGGTCGCGAGGGCCGCTTCGGCTGCGGCGCCCGTGGCATCCGACGCGCCGGTTTTACGCAGCACGCCTTCCACGAGGCGATGCCACTCGTCTCGTGTCACATCCGGGAATTCATCGGCTAGGGGAAGCCCGTCGGGCAGGACCGTCATGAAGGTGAGGCTAATGGCCTGGGCTAAAGCCGCAGCGGAGGGGAGGGTGTGAGCTTACTCTCGGACCTGGATGCCCGGTTCCGCCCGATTACCCGTCGGTAAGTCCGGGGTTTATGGGGGCCGTAGGGGTTGCCGTGCCACCGCGGCGGATGCGCTCAGCGCAAAAGCGGGTGCGTGCAACACAAAGGCCCGCCCGGTGCGACGGGGGATGCACACCGGGCGGGCTCGATGACCTTTTTACCGCATCCGCCGGGGGTTATGCATCAAAAATCTGTTCGCTTCCCCGTTCACCAGGCCACGGGGAGCGAGATCAGGCCATGTGCGCGCATCGAGGGACGCCACCGCAGCCGCTCCCTCGGCACGTCCAGCCGCAGCCCCGGAAAACGGGACAACAGCGTGGCCAGAGCGATATCGGTCTCCAGCCGGGCCAGCGGTGCGCCGAGGCAGTAGTGGATGCCGTGACCGAGCGCAAGGTGCCCGGATCGGCCAATATGTGGATTGAGCGCGTCCGGGGCCTCGAAATGGGCCAGCTCGTCGAAGGCGGCCGGGACGCGCGTGGGGTCCTCGCGCAGCTCCTTGAGGAGTACGGGGTGCAGGCGGGGCGGCCGTCGGTACCGGCGATCCGGTGGACCGGGCCCGCCTCCCGCAGCGCGGCCAGGGCCGGATACAGATCTTCGATCAGCACGGCGGTCTCGGCGGCGCCGGTGACGTTGGTGGCGCCGGTCGTGTCGGCGGCGGTCGTGTCGGCAGTCTCGACGGTCTCGGCGGTGTTCGGCATGGCTCCAGACCTTAGGGCCGTCGTCCGATGCGGTGGCCGGGAGGCGGCGCCGGGGCTGAATCTCCCCGACGCCGCCTGCGCCACGGGTGGCCCCGACCCCCGTCCAGGGCCACCTCGTCCTTGGTTCCCCTCCCCCGTTCTCCCGTTCTCGGCCGCAGGCCGTGTCTGTCTGCTTGAATCAGCAAACCGCGTCAGAGCGCCGCCGCTTCCCCTTCGGCAGCAAGTTGCCAATCCCCGCACCGGGCGGCTTGGGCCTTGACACGCGCGATCTCGGGGACGCGGCGGTCAGCAGGGGCGACGCCAGGGGTCCAGGTCCAGCCGCTTCTGCATCGAGCTGAGCCCCAGCCGCTTCGCGGTCCGGCAGAAGGCCCCCGGCTTCAGGGCGTATTCGGCGTGGAAGACAGCCTTTTCCCGCCGGATGAACGGGGTGAGCTTGTCGCACTCGTCGTACTGGGCGCATTCCTCGTTGACCGCGAAGTCGAAGTCCCCCACCAGCTGGTGGATCTGGCCCAGGTCGTTCTTGAGGCCGATGGCCAGGCCCCGGTCATGGGCCAGCCGCGCCATCGCGCGGTTGTAGGCGAGCTGATGGGCGGCGGTGAGCGGGAAGCCGGTGCGGTTGCGGTACCCCTCGGTCAGATCGGGCTCCACCGCGTCGAAGCCCTTCTCCCGGCACATGTCCATCCGCTCGGCCATGAGCGGGCGCAGGACGGACAGCCGCCGGATGTCCAGCCAGCGTTCGCCCCGCCAGCCGTTGCCCCGGCCCAGCAGGGAGCGGGGGAAGGCGGCGTGGTCGGGGCGGAAGTTCTCCCAGGCGCCGACGTTGATGTAGCAGATCACCTTGCGGCCCCGGGCGTGCAGCCGGGCGACGGTCCGGGCGGAGTTCTCGAAGCCGTCGATGTCGTAGACGGGCACGTCGACCGACTCGTCGATCCGGCCCGCCAGCTGCCACTGCCAGGCGGTGCCGGGGCGGGGCTGCCAGCGCGGGGGCCGCGACGGCCGGTCGCCGCCGGGGTCCGGCGAACCGCCGCCCGAGCATCCGGTCAGGATCAGCAGCAGGACGGCGATCAGCGCCGCCGTCACGCGCCGCGCCCTCCCCCTTGCCCGTGCCGTCTGCACTGCCCCTACCGTCCGTGCCGTCATCGGGGCGCCTCCTGCAGCTCGTCGGGCGCCGACCGCCAGGGGTTGGCGCCCGCTCCGGGCACCGCGCAGTGCACGGCGGCGCCGCGCGCCCGGGCGGTACGGCCCACCTGCCCGGCCCGCCCGCCGGGCACGTCGTACACCAGATGGCAGAAACGTCCCGGCGGATGGGTGGCGGTCCAGCCCGGCACCTCGGCCTGCCGGTAGGTGTCCCACCGGCCTTCGAAGGTGACCAGCAGGTCGGCCAGGGCGGCGTAGCGCGGATCGGGGTGGGTGCCGGGGTTGAACACGACCGTACGGGCGCCCAGCACCCGGGACGCCAGCGCCAGCCGCCGGTAGCGGGGCAGCGTCGCGGCGTCCGCCGCGGTCCGGTCGAGGAACACGCCGTCCACGCCGTACCAGCGGCGATACCGCCGGATGTCGGTGAGCACGGCGCCCACCCGGCGGCGGCCGTACGCGGTGTCGACGTACCCGAGCAACGGCGCCCCCGCGGCGCGCAGCCGCCCGGCGGCCTCGGCGAACACCGGGTCGGGGCGGCTGCCCGGCCCGTCCGCCAGGTTGAGGATGACGCCGTACAGCCGCCCGGCGGCCTTCTCCAGCACCCGCCAGGGGTGCGGATCGACCGCCGGGTGGACGTACAGGGGTACGAGCAGACGGCGCTGATGGACCGTCACCGGGCGGGCGTTTCGGCCGGGTCCTTGCTCGCCGCCCACAGACCGGTCAGCGCGTCGGCGAAGGAGTACCGGGGCTGCCAGCCGAGCAGCCGCCCGGCGGCCCCGATGTCCGCTTGCTGCCAGGAAACGGCGGCCGAGCGGGCGGAGCCGCCGCCCCTCTCCTCGATGCGGCCGAGGAAGCCGCTCTCCCTCACCAGCCCCTCGGCCACCTCTCGCACCGGACGGGCCATGCCGCCGCCGATGTTGAGGAGGCGCGGGAGTTCGCCGGGCTCGGTGGCGGCGAGCCCGGCGGCCCGGGCGACGTCGCGCACGTCCACGAAGTCGCGGTGGGCCGACAGATCCCCGACGCGGACGGTCGCGTCCGGCCCGTCGGCACCGTCAGCGGCGTCCCGCATCGCGAGCCGCAGCTCGGCGGCGAGCCGGCCGGGCAGGCTCGCGGCCGGTGAGCCGGGGCCGAGCGGGTTGAAGACCCTCAAGACCACGGCGTCCAGACCCGAGTCGAGGACGGCGAGGGTACCGGCCAGCTTGGTCGCGCCGTACATGCCGAGCGGCCGGGCGGGCGCGGCCTCGCCGAGGGGGCGGCCGGGCTCGCCCGCCCCGTACTCGGCCGCCGAGCCGAGGTGGACGAGGCGGGCCCCGGGGGCGGCGGCCGCCAGCGCGTCGCACAGGACGGCCGGGCCGCGGGCGTTGGTCCCGGCGAGCGCCACCGCGCCGCCGCCGACCGCGCCCGCGCAGTTGATCACGGCGTCGGGGGCGAGGGCCCGCAGGGCGTCGGCCAGTTCGGCCGGGTCGGCGGTGGCCAGGTCGACGGTCAGATCGGGGGCCGGGCCGGGGACCACGCCAGGGGTCGGGCCGGGGACCGGGCCAGGGGTCGGATCGGGCCGCAGCGCGGGGTTCGGCGCGGCGCCGGACGGGCGGGCGCCGACCAGCACCCGCACGCCGGACAGGGCGCGCAGATGCCGGACGGTGTGCCCGCCGAGGAAACCGGTGGCGCCCAGTACGAGGATGCGCACGGGCCTGCTCACGCTCCCTTGATCAGCATGCCGCGGCGGGCGTCGAACTCGGCGTTGGCCCGGTCGTAGTCGTCGGGCCGCCCGATGTCCAGCCAGTAGCCGTCGAACTCGTACGCCTGCGGCGGGGTCCCGGCCTCCAGCAGGTCCAGCACCAGTTCGTCGAAGCCCAGCGGCAGGCCCGGGGTGTAGCGGGCGAGGGCGTCGCGGGAGACGCCGTAGACGCCCATGGAGACGCGGTAGTCCATGCTCGGCTTCTCGGAGAAGCCGACCACCCGGCCCTGGTCGGTGTTGAGCACCCCGAAGTCGATCTTCACCTGACGAGCGTAGGTCGCGATCGTCAGCGGGGCGTCGGCTTCCTGCTGTTTGCGCAGCACGTCGCCGAAGTCGAGGTCGGTGAGGATGTCCCCGTTCATCGCGAGGAAGTGCTCGGGCAGCCGGTCGAGCATGGTGAGCAGCGGGCCCATGGTGCCCAGCGGGCTGTCCTCGGTGGCGTATCCGACGCGCAGCCCCCACTGGGAGCCGTTGCCGACGTAGGCCCGGATGATGTGGCCCAGGTGGCCGATGGCCAGCGTGCAGCTGGTGAAACCGGCGGCCGAGAGCTGGCGCATCACGATCTCCAGGATCGCGTGCTGCTCGCCGATCGGGACGAGCGGCTTGGGCAGGGCGGTGGTGTACGGCCGCAGCCGGACGCCTTTGCCTCCGGCCAGGATGACTGCGTGCATGGGGTGGGGTTCCTCTCCGGTGATGAAGGTGGAAGTGGTTCAGACGTTGTAGATGTCGGTCTTGTAGCGGGCGAGGTTCGCCGGGTCGCGGAAGAAGGCGATGGTGTGCTCAAGGCCGTCTTCGAGGCTGTGGGCCGGGGCCCAGCCGGTCGCGGCGCGCAGCCGGGTGGCGTCGCACACCAGCCGCATCACCTCGGAGTCGGCGGGGCGTACGCGCTGGGCGTCCTCGCGGACGTCGAGGTCGGTGTCCATCAGCTTGCCGACGAGGGTCACCAGGTCGCCGACCGAGATCTCCCCGCCGGTGCCCGCGTTGAAGGTGCGGCCGACCACGTCCGCGGCGGGCGCGGTGCCGACGGCGAGGAAGGCGGCCGCGGTGTCCTTGACGAAGGTGAAGTCGCGGGTGGGGCGCAGATCCCCGAGGGTGACGGTGCGCTGTCCGGCGGCCACCTGGCCGATCACGGTCGGGATGACGGCGCGCATGGACTGGCGCGGGCCGAAGGTGTTGAACGGCCGCAGGGTGACCACGGGGGTGCCGAAACTCGCGTGGTAGCTGTCGGCCAGCCGGTCGCCGCCCGCCTTCGAAGCGGCGTACGGGGACTGGGTGTTGATGGGGTGGTCCTCGGTGATCGGGACGGTCTGCGCGGTGCCGTACGTCTCGCTGGTGGAGGTGTGGACCAGACGCGGGATCTCCAGATGGCGCACGGCCTCCAGCACGTTGAGGGTGCCGGTGACGTTGGTGTCGACGTACGAGTGCGGGGCGCGGTACGAGTACGGGATCGCGATGAGCGCGGCGAGGTGGTAGACCGCCTCGGCGCCCTTGACCAGGCCGGTGACGGACCCGGGGTCGCGGACGTCGCCGAGGACGACGTCGACCTCGGACAGCACGTCCTTGGGCAGGGTCTCCAGCCAGCCGAAGTCGGAGAAGGAGTTGTACTGCACCATCGCGCGCACCCGGTGGCCGGTGGCGACCAGCGCCTCGACCAGGTGCGAGCCGATGAACCCCTCCGCGCCGGTGACGGCGACAGGGGTGGCGGCGGCCGGACTCTGGGTGTCTTCGGACCTGTTTCCGGACCTGTTCTCGGACATGCGGGAACTCCACTTCTGTTGCGGGGTGTTGTGGTGGTGCTCGGAGAGAGGTGAAAGGTGGCTCAGCGGTGCGTGGTGATCCGGCCGAGCAGTGCGGTGGCGAAGGCCAGCAGAACGGCCGACGCCGCGCCGCAGACCGCGAGTTGGACGATCGCCGGAGCGGAGATCTTCAGCGCGAGTGCCGCGGTTTCGGCCCCGGCCGCGGCCAGGCACACCACGGCGGAGGGCCAGGCGCTGCCGAACGCCTGGAGCAGCAGCCCGGTCCACAGCACCGCCCCGAGGGCCAGGACGGCGAGCAGCCGGGCGCCTCCCAGCGCCGAGGACGCGGCGGGCCACAGCGCGTGGGTGGTGAGCACGAGCGCGGTCAGGGCGGCGAGGTATCCGCCCAGGCAGAGCCCGAGCACCCGGGCGGCGCGCAGCCGCAGACCGGCCGGGCCGGTGCTCCGGGCGAGCGCGGCGAGCGCGAGCCCCCGGCAGCGGTGGAGCAGCCATTCGGCGGCGCCCATGCTGAGGGTCAGCGCGATCACCACGGCACCGGCCAGCGCGGCCCCGGCGCCGTACCGCACCATGTCGCCGAGCGCGGCCACGGTGGTGAGCACGGCGCACCCGAGCCCGAACAGCCCGTAGGGCAGCGAGGCGGCCCGCGGCGGGGCCGCGTCGTTCACCGGGTCGGTCCCGATGGCCCGTACGGTCGCGCGGGTGGCGGCCGTCAGCACCGCGCCGACGGTGGCGAGCAGCGCCAACACCCGTACCCAGGGCGGCAGTTCGACAGCGAGCGTAAGGCCCGCGCCCACCGCCGTCGGCAGCAGCGCGAGTGGCAGCAGCCGTTCCTTGCCGAGGACGAGCAGTGCCGTGGCCGCCGCCAGATAGGCCGACTGCCCCGCCGCGAAGGCCAGCGCCGCACCGGGGGCGGGAAGCAGCAGCGCGGCCAGCCACGCGAGCACCGCGCCCAGCGGCGCGCCGAGGCGCAGGCACCGCCCGGCCGCCGCACGGCCACCCGACGCCAGCCGGGTGTACGCACGGTGGGCGAGCGCCTGGTTCCACGCCCAGCCGACCAGCGCGGAGGCCGTGAGCGCACCGCTTCCGGCGGGCAGCCCGAGAACATCGGGCGGGCCGCTGAGAAACGGCGAGCCCAGGGCGTAGCCGAGCCCGGGCAGGGCGAACACCAGCCCGCGGAACAGGAACCGGCCGGGGTGGGCGGCCCAGGGGTCGGTGCGCGGCGGCGGTTCGGGGTGGCGGCGCGGTACGCGTGCGTACAGCTCGGCGGCCAGCTCGAAGGTGTCCCGGCGCCCGAAGCGCTCCCGCACCTGCTCCCCGGTCAGCCCGTCGGCCTCCAGTACGGCGGCGATCTCGTCGGGGTGGACGGCTTCGGCGATCAACTCACCCCGGTCGGCGATGAGTTCGTCGACCGGGTCGTGGGCCCAGCGCGGCCGCGCGGGGCCGCCGACGCGGGACGTGGGGCGCACGCTCGCGGGAGGCGCGCCCGCAGGACGCGGCGCGGGATCGGCGGTGTGCACCGGCGCGGGCCGCCGCAGCACGAGGGTGTCGTCGTGGCCGTCCTCGGCCCAGCGGGGCCGTCTGCGCGGGCGCGCCCCGGGGCGCGGCGACGGTGCGGAAGCGGCCGGGCCGGGCGGTACGAGCCGCAGCGGGCCACTCATGCCGTACCTCCCGCGACCAGCGCCATCTCCGGAGCGGCGGTGCCCCGGGACGTCGCGTCCAGCTCCTGGTAGATCTCGCGGAAGGCGCTGATGGTCTGGCGCAGGGTGAACTGTTCGATCACCCGCAGCCGGGCCGCCTCCCCCATCCCGGACCGCAGGGCCGGGTCGCCGAGCAGCGTGAGCGCCGCCCGCGCCATGCGCTCCGGGTCGCGGGGCGGGACGACGAGACCGCTGTCGCCGACCGCCTCTCGTACGCCGCCCACGTCGGTCGAGACGGTGGCGCGGCCGCAGGACATGGCCTCGATGAGGGTGAAGGGGAAGCCTTCGCTGATGCTGGAGAGCATCACCACGTTGCCCGCCGCGTAGGCGTCCCGGATGTCCTCCACCCGCCCCTCGAAGGTGACGGCGTCGGACACGCCCAGCTCCACGGCGAGCGACTGGCATCCGTCGCGGTAGCCCTCCGCGCCGCGCGGTGTGCCGCCGAAGAGGCGCAGCCGCGCGTCGGGCAACTCCTTGCGCACCAAGGCGAAGGCGCGGATCAGCGTCTCCAGGTCCTTGATCGGGTCGACGCGGCCCGCCCAGCTCAGAGTGGGGACGCCGGGTTCGGGTCCGGCGGGCGGGAAGGCGGCCGGGTCCACGCCGTTGTACACGGTGCGGATGCGCTCCGGCGGGGTGCCGCCGTGCTCCTCCCAGCGCCGGTTGTAGCGGTTGCCGGGGGTGACGAGCGCGGCGCGCCGGTAGCTCTCGGCCGCCAGCAGCCGGAAGAAGCCGAGCAGCAGCGACTTGACCGGCCAGCTGTACGGTTCGGTGCGGAAGCCGAGGTAGCGCTCGCGCAGATAGACGCCGTGCTCGGTGAGCAGGAACGGGGTGCCGTACCGCTCCCGGGCCACCAGGCCCGGCAGCACCGCGAGTCCGCCGCTCACCGCGTGCGCGACACCCTCGGCCGGGGGCCGGGCGGCGAGCGGGCGCAGGGCGTGTTCCAGCAGGTCGGTCGCGGTCAGCGCGTCGTGCAGAGTGGGGCGGGCGGCCGCGGTGGGCAGGTGCGGCCGGGTCCATATTCGGGCCAGGGCGCGGGCCGCGGACTCCGAGGCCAGCGCCGCGGAGAGGGTGCCGCGTTCGGCGTACTCGGCGAGCCGGTACAGCTCCGGGGCGAAGGCGTGTTCCTGGGCCGGGTCGAGCAGGGCGAGCAGAAACCGCTCGTACCCGGCCAGGAACGTCCGCATCTCCCGCCCGCGCGGGGCGCGCGCCCGGACCGCCGGGGGCGGGCCCCACAGCGGCACGCAGTCCACGCCGCCCACCTGGGCGGGCAGCTGCCAGGCGAGCGGCTCCCGCCCGGTGCCGGTCACCGCGATGACCCGGAAGCCGATGTCCGGCATGCCGCGCACGAGTTGGTCGCACCACACGCTGACGCCGCCGTGGCCGTGCGGGTAGGTGCCCTCGGTGAGCAGGGTCACCGAGACAGTGCCGGCCGGGGGCTCGGCGAACGGTCCTCGCATGTCGGTTCGGTCTCTCCGGGGACGGCGCCGTACGGACGGCGGCGGGTGAGGGAAGGTGCTACGGACGGATGGACGGCGCGGGCCGTCAATCGCGGATGGCGCGAACCGTCAGTCGCGGACGGCGCGGGCCGTCAGTCGCGGCTGGTGTCGCCGGGTCCGTACGGCACCGGGTCGCGCACCCCGGCCGGGACGGGCAGCCGGTCGGCGGGCGCGGCGGCGCGCAGGGCGGGCGCCGCGCCGGAGGGGTCGGCCGGGACCGCGTCGCCGGGCAGGGTGAAGGTGATCCGGCCGAGGGCGGGCGTGGCCCAGCCAGAACGCAGCCCGGCGTAGGCGCTGCCGAAGGCGGTGGCGTTGCCGGTCTGGGTCGCTTGGGTACCGGCGGGCAGGGTGGCCGGGGCCTGGGTGCCGCTGGGCGCGGTGACGGTGATGGTGTCGCCGATGCGGTACGCGGTGACGCGCCCGGCGGACAGGGCGCTGTCCCAGGCGGCGCGCTTGTGCAGCTCCTCGCCGACGTCCTTCATCCGCAGGTTGACGAGCGGGGTGTTGTCGGCGAAGAGGCCCTCGTAGGCGCCCAGGGTCTTCTCCAGCACCGGGTAGACGATCCGCTCCTCGGCCAGGTTCGACTGGTGGACGTAGTGCGGACGCGGGTCGTTGGCCAGCACATGGCCGAGCGCGATCTTGGACTCCAGCGGCACGATGTACGAGCCGTAGCCGGTGGCGGTGTCCAGCGGGGCGTCCAGGCAGGTGGTGGCCGAGGAGCCCTCGCACGCCCCGCTGCCCCCGTCGGCCTTCTTCGCGTAGATCCAGTTGTACTCGTCGGCCTGCTCGGCGGCGCGCCCGGCGTTGTAGAAGATGTTCATCGGGTGGCGCGGCACGGTGGTGGCGGAGCCGACGGTGCGCTGGTCCGTCTCCCGGGAGGCGTCGCTGCCCAGCGAGGTGACACCGGCGAGGCCGAGGGCGAGGGACAGGTTGGGGTTGTCGTTCGGCTGCTGCGGCAGGGTTTTGAGGCCCGAGTGCTCGCCGGTGACCAGTTCGGTCTTGTCGACGGCGAGGTTCTGGCGGCCCGCCCAGGTGAGGTTGTCGTTGATCTGCCCGGAGATGTCGGTCAGACCGACGTAGCGGGTGGTGCCGAGGAGGGTGGTGGCGCACTTCCACGGGACGACGGTGGTGTCCTGCACACAGCCCAGGAAGGGGTGGTTGTAGGTGTGGTTGATCCAGCGGAAGGAGCCCTGGTCGGCGACGAGTTGCTGGGCGAGCGGGTCGCTGCCGCCGTTCTCGTCCTTGTAGGCCTCGCTGCCGCCGCCGTTGAAGGCGAGGTCCAGGGTGAAGCCGTGGCTGGTGGACCACTGCTTGGCGTAACTCGCGTCGGCGGCGGTCGTCCGGATCGGGTCGTTCTCGACGCCGTTGCCCGCGGTGCCGCAGTCGATGTCGCCGGGGGTGCAGTTGAGTTCGGTGTCCCAGCGGTCGTCGGCGGCGAACACGTCGTCGACGTGGACGGCGAGGTAGTTGCGGTCGGCTCCCAGGTGGATGCCCTGGGTCAGCCACTCGACGATGCCGCGGGCCAGCAGCCGGAACTGGCTCTGGTACTGGTTGTAGACGAAGGTGACGACCAGCTCGCGGCGCCCGTCGTGGGCGTACTCGCCGACCAGCGAGCCTCGCGCCGAGCTGCCGGGGATGGGCGCGTCCACATAGCTGGTGTAGGTGGCGCCGTCGGCCTGCCGCTCCAGCGGGACGGACAGATAGCCGTAACTCTCGGTCACCTTGGGGTCGTTGTCCTCGAACGGGATGGTGCCGTCGAGGTAGCCGAACGGGCCCGAGGCGCCGGACGGGGTCACCTTCGCGGTGCGTCCGTCCAGCGATCCGGCGTACCCGGGGTCCTGCGGGTAGTTGAGGCCGACGGCCGGGCGGGCGTAGGCGTACGCGTCCACCTGGCGGATGCCGAACTTCTTCTCGTACGCGGTGAGCGCGGCCATTTCCGCCGAACCGTCCCCGAACGGATTGTCGTTGGGGACCACGACCGCCTGGAATTTGGCGCGCGGCCGTCCGTCGACGGTGTCGCTGAGGAACGCGGCGTCGATTCGCGAGCGCCCGGAGGCGGTGAGATCGACCGTGGTGTACGGGGTGCCGGAGCCGTCGAGTTCGGCAGTGATGGCGGCGGTCGCGGGGCCGTGGTCGTCCAGGACCAGGACCCGCAGGTCGATTCTCGGCGTCGTGGCGGCGCTCGCGGTGAGCGCCGGAGCGAATGCCGTCAGCAGGACCGCAGCGGCGCATGCCGCGGCGGGCCGGGTCATCCGACCCATGGTGAACTCCCCCCAGGGGCAGCCGCGCAGGGCGCGGCGCCGACCGGTGAATGACGCGCGTCGACACGCCGGATGGCGGCGTGCCGAGGCGGAATGAGCGATGAGTGATCCTCAGATGAACGGCTTCACGCGGCCGGGGCTCCCCTCCCCGGCGGCTGATGTCTCTCCCCCTGTCGCCGCCTCACTGACGTCGTCGTCCGGAGCGGCTGCGCGGCCGAAGCCGAGGCCGCGCAGTCCATATCTTGCGCCATCCCGACGTAGATCGACTCCACGAACGCCACACAACACGCCATCGACGGGCCTGCGGTGGCCGGTTTTCATCGCTCGTGGGCGCAGCCCCTCGACCCCTGCTTCACACATGTGAAGGAGGCGTGAGGATCGGACACCCCTTGTGGCGCCTGATCGGATTTTCAGCCTTGGCCAAAGCCTTCGAATGTCTGTTCCTGCTGCACAGCGGGGGTATCACCCCTCCTGGGCCGCGCCGAAATCGGCTGAATGACGGCCGTCCGAATTGTTCGGCATTGAAGCGAATCGGCGGTGCCGCTCAGTCCACACTCTGGAGGATATGTGGCTCGGCCAGGTCGTCCTCGTAACCGGCGAGACGGATCGGGGCGGAGCGTGCCCACACCTCCAGACTGCCCACCTCCGACGGCTCCGCCCGCCGCCTGCCGCTCTCCGCGCGTGACTCGTCGCTCATCGTCTGCTCGGGGGTCACCGCACACTCCTTCGTGGTCGGCTGAACCAGATCTGTCGTCAGGTTAACGAGCACTTGAAGGCTCCGCGCGTCGATTCCCAAGGACTGGACGATGCCTGACAAGAAACGAACACCCCGGCCGAATGCTCCGTGCCAAGTGGCCGCAGGTCTTCATCCATGGTGAGCTGGGACGGGAGGGGGTGCGCCGATGTCAGTCGAACGTCCGCCGAACGGGTGACGGGGTCACGGACCGCCGCCCGCGCCGCGACCCCGCTGCTCGCGGCGCTCCTCGTGCTCGCCGTGCTCGCCGTGCTGAGCGGCTGCCAGGGCGGCCGGAAGGGCCCGGACCGGACCGTGGAGCGCGGCCGCTCCCCGTTCACCGGGCAACCCGCCAGGCCCGCGCCCGTCCTCGCCGTGAAGATCGACAACGCGAGCCAGGCCCGCCCCCACACCGGCCTCGGCGCGGCCGACATCATCTACGTCGAGCAGGTGGAGGGCGGGCTGAGCCGCATGCTCGCGGTCTTCTCCAGCCGGTTGCCCGCCACCGTGGGGCCGGTGCGCAGCGCCCGCGAGAGCGACCTCGACCTGCTGCGCCAGTTCGGGCGCCCGGCGCTCGCGTACTCGGGCGTCCAGTCGGCGCTGCGGTCCGCCGTGGACGCCGCGCCGCTGTATCCGCTGCCGCCCGGTGCGGCGCCCAGCGCATACTTCCGCGGTACCGAACACCCCGCGCCGCACAATCTCTATGTGCGCCCCAAGGCCGCGCTGCGCGCGGCCCCGCACGCCTCGGACGCCTCGGACATCGGCTTCCGCTTCGGCGCCGCGCCGCCGGGCGGCCAGCCGAGGGCCCGGCAAACGGTGCGCTACCCGTCCGCGGGCTTCACCTTCACCTGGTCCGCCGCGGACAAGCGGTGGCTGGTGGCGATGGACGGCGCCCCGGCCCGCACCACCGACGGCGGACGGCTGGGCGCCGCCACGGTCGTCGTGCAGTACACGACGGTCCGCCCGTCGCGTTTCCACGATGTGCTCGGCAGCGTCACGCCCTTCACCAAGACGGTCGGGTCGGGCACCGCGCTGGTGCTGCGCGGCGGCAAGGCGTACGAGACCCGCTGGTCACGGCCGGGTGCGGGAGGCGGCACCACCTTCACGACCACGGACGGCGACCGGATGACGTTCGCGCCGGGCCCGGTGTGGGTGGTGTTCGCGGCCCGTTGATCCGTCTCACCTGGTGGACAGGGCGGGGGTCGAGGGGATCGCGGCGGCAGTCCAGGCGATATGGCCGTCCGGCCGCACCAGAACGGTCCGCAAGTCCTCCCAGCCCCGGTGCCCGGTGGCCCGGCGGGCGGTGACCACCCGGACCCCGTCCGCTCCCCCGGCGGCCCGCTCGGCGAGGGCCATCACCTCGGCGGCGGCGCCCTCGCCGCCGAGGTCCAGCAGGACGAACCGCCCGTCGCCCAGCAGCGGGTACAGGCTCGGCGCGGCCGCGCCCTCCAACCCCACGTCGGGGGCGCGGAGGCCCGCCAGGGGGGCGGCTCCGGCCGGGGCCGGGTAGGCCACGTCCAGCGCGGAGATCTGCCCGGCGAGCTGCCGGTTCACCGCCGGATGCGTGGCGAGGATGTCGCTGAAGACGGCGCGCAGGGCGCGCGTGTCCTCGGTGTAGACGGCGCCCATGGCGGTCTGCGCCTGGGTGTTCTCCAGGAGCGCGGCGCCCACCGGATACCGCTCGGCGTGGTAGCTGTCCAGCAGCCCGGCGGGGGCGCTGCCCCGGCATTGCGCGGCCAGCTTCCAGCCGAGGTTGAAGGCGTCCTGGAGCCCGACGTTCAGCCCCTGGCCGCCCATCGGCATGTGCATATGCGCCGCGTCCCCCGCGAGCAGGACCCGGCCCTCGCGGTAATGGGCCGCCTGCCGGGCGGCGTTGCCGAACCGGGAGAGCCAACGGGGCGCCCGCATCCCGAAGTCCGTGCCCGCGATGGCGCGCACGGCCGCGCGCAGCTCGTCGAGGGTGAAGGATTCGGAGGCGGGCCGGGTGGCGGACTCCCGGCCGGAGCCCGCGATGCGGTGATGGCCGTCGCCCAGCGGGACGATCAGGATGCCGCCGTGCTCGTTGGTCACCGACGGGACGTTCGGCGGCTCGTCCAGCACCACATCGCCGAGGAAGCCGGTCGTGGTGGCCGGAGTGCCGGGGAAGCCGATGCCGCTCGCGGTCCGTACGGTGCTTCCGGCCCCGTCACAGCCCACCACCCACCCCGCGCGCAGGGTGTGGCGGCCGTCCGGGCCGTCCACGTCCACCTCGGCGCCGCCCTCGTCCTGCCGTACCGCCAGCGCCCGGTGCTCCCATCGGATCTCGCCGCCGAGCGCGCGCAACCGCTCCTCCAGCAGCTGCTCGGTGCGGAGTTGGGGCAGCACCAGGGTGTACGGGAAGCGGGTGTCCAGTACGGAGAAGTCCAGCCGGGCCGGGAGCCCCGCGTAGTGGCCGGTGGGCAGCGGCGTGCCCTCGCGGACGAACCGGTCGGCGAGCCCGCGCATCGCCAGCACCTCCAGGGTGCGCGGATGGAGCGTCAGAGCCTTGGAGTGCGGGCTGCGCTCGGCGGCGCGCTCGATGACGGTGACGGACACGCCCGCCAGCCGCAGTTCGGCGGCGAGCAGCAGCCCGACCGGTCCGGCCCCCACCACCACGACATCGTTCGGCACGGTAACCCTCCACGATTCTCTTGATCCTGGATCAATGCGGTGGCCCCAGTAGACTTGATCCAGGATCAAGACGCAAGCGAAGGGAGACGGCGGCAATGGCCCTGGACCGCACGGCCGTGGTGACGGCGGCGCTGGAACTGCTCGACGAGGCGGGGCTCGACAAGCTCACGATGCGCAAGGTGGCCGAGCGGCTGGGCGTCCAGCTCAACACCGTGTACTGGCACGCTTCCAGCAAGCCCCGGCTGCTGGAGCTGATGGCCGACGCGATGCTCGCCGACTGCGCGGGCGCCCCGCTCCCCGAGCCCTGGGACGAACGGGCGCACACCCTGGCCCACCGCTACCGCTCGGCCCTGCTCGCCCGGCGCGACGGCGCCCGGGTCATGGCCGGGACGCATGTCGCCGAGGACCACACACTGCGCTTCGCGGACGCCCTGATCGGCGCGTTCCTCGACGGCGGCCACACCCCCGCCGAGGCCGGGTGGCGGACCTGGTCGCTGGTCTACTTCACCCTCGGCCTCACCCAGGAGGAACAGGCCGCCCGGGCGCCCGGCGGCATGGACCGGCTGCTGCGCGCGGCCACCGCCGACCGCTATCCCTCGCTCGCCGCCGTCGTCGGACACTTCGGCGACTTCGAGGACCGCTTCCGGCATGGCCTCGGCCTCATCGTCAGCGGACGGGAGACCGAGGCGTAGCCAGAAGATCCGAGGTATGACCACTCCGGGAGGGCACCCGGCCCATTTCTCCGCACCAGCCCGGCCAGCCCATCCGATGTTTATGGTGCGCGAGGGGTTCCCGTTCCTCCGAAAGGGCTGCATCATGCCAGGGGTTCAGCCCGAGGAACTGGAGGCACGTACGTGACCGCACCCACCAGAAGGACCGTCGTCGGTGGTGCCATGGCCGCCGGCACGATCGGGCTCACCACTCCGGCCACGGCCGCCGTCGCGGCCCCGGACACCGTCCCCCGGACCTCCTCCCCCGACCCCTGGACCACCGTCCTCGACGACGCCGACATGGTCTGGCAGAAGCTGCCGCAGACCTGGTACGAGGGCCCCTACCTCGGCAACGCCCGCCTGGGCTCCGGCATCTACGCCGACCCGGACACGCCGGGGGCCGTCCGCTTCAACGTCCAGCACACCGAGGTACAGGACCACCGCCCCGAGTTCGGCTCCCTCTTCGGGCTCGCCCGGCTTCCGATCGGCCACTTCACCCTGGAGCCGGTCGGCACGATCAAGGCCGTCGACTGGCGGCTGCGCCTGCGCGACGCGGAGCTGACCGGCACGATCACCACCGACCAGGGCACGCTGACGCTGCGCGCCCTGGTCCACAACTCCCGCTCGGTCATGGCCATCGAGGTCACCCCCACCCGTGGCGAGACGGATTTCCGCTGGGTGTTCCATCCGGCCGAGGCCATCAGCCCGCGCGTCGCGTTCAAACCCATCCCCGACGGCTACACCGGCAATCCCCCGGCCACCGTCGAAAACCACCAGGGCGTCCGGGCCGCCGTACAGCCACTGCTCGCAGGCGGGCAGCATGTGACGGCCTGGCGCGAGCGCACCCGCTCCGGCCGCCGCACCCTCTATGTCACCGTCGCGCACTCCCACCCCCGCACCACCGCCCGCGACCGGGCGCTGAAGGCCGTCCGGTCCGCGTCGGCGCTGCCGTACGACGCGCTGGCGCACACCCACCGCACATGGTGGCGCGCGTACTACCGCAAGAGCTTCCTCTCGCTCCCCGACGCCCGCCTCCAGCGCTTCTACTGGATTCAGCTCTACAAGGTGGCCTCGGCGGCCCGCGCCGACGCGCCCGTGATGGCCACCAGCGGGCCGTGGCTGGAGTCCACACCGTGGCCCGCCACCTGGTGGAACCTCAATGTGCAGCTGGAGTACTGGCTGATCCACGGCTCCAACCACCTGGAGCTGGACGCCGTGACCCGCGCCCTCGGCGAGTTCCGCGACAACCTCTCCAACCAGCTCGACGCCCCGTACCGCAAGGACTCGGCGGGCATCCCGCGCACCACCGACATGCGGCTGGTCAACGGCGGCGCGGTGGCGAACGGCGGCTTCGCCGTCGGCATACCCGGCCAGGACCCGCCCACCCCCGAGGTCGGCAACCTCACCTGGGCGCTGCACAACGTGTGGCTCAGCTACCGCCACACCATGGACCTCTCGATCCTCCGGGACGTGGTCTTCCCCCTTCTGCGCAAGGCCGTGGCGTACTACCTCCACTTCCTCACCCCCGGCAGCGACGGCAAGCTGCATCTGCCCGCCACCTTCTCGCCCGAGTACGGGGTGAACGCCCCGGACTGCAACTACGACCTGATGCTGCTGCGCTGGGGCTGCGCCACGCTCCTCGACTCGGCGAAGATCCTCGGCGTCGACGACCCGTCGGCGCGGCGCTGGCGGGAGGTGCTCACCAAGCTCACCCCGTACCCGGTCGACGAGAACGGCTTCATGATCGGCGCGGGGGTTCCGTTCGCCAAGTCGCACCGCCACTACTCCCATATGCTCGCGGTCTATCCGCTGTACGAGGTGACGTGGGAGGACCCGGACCAGCGCGAGCTGATCGAGAAGTCCCTGAAGCACTGGGTCGGCTTCGAGGGCGCGCTGCAGGGCTACACCTTCACCGGCGCCGCCTCGATGTCCGCGCAGATGGGCCGCGGCGAGGACGCGCTGAAGTACCTGGGCGAGCTGATGACCCGCTTCATCCAGCCGAACACCCTCTACAAGGAGTCGGGCCCGGTCATCGAGACCCCGCTGTCGGCCGCCCAGTCGCTGCACGACATGGTGTGCCAGAGCTGGGGCGGGGTGATCCGGGTCTTCCCCGCGCTGCCCGCCGCCTGGCGCGCGCTCATGGTGCACGACTTCCGCACCCAGGGCGCGTTCCTGCTGAGCGCCGCGCGCGAGGGCGGGGTGACCCGCTGGGTGCGGCTGCGCAGCGAGGCGGGCGCGCCCTGCGTCGTACGGCATTCCCTGCCCGGCAGCATCGAGGTGCACGACGAGCGCGGGCGGCGGCTGTCATACGAGCACGTCGGCGCCGGAACGATCCGTATCGCGCTGGGCAGGGGGCACGAAGCGGTGATCACGGCGCGCGGCGATCACCCGGACATGACGGTCCGGCCGGTCGCGCCGAACGAGGCGGCGCCGCGCTGGGGGCTCCCCGCGTCCTGACGCCACGTCGGGGCGAGGGGGATGGATCACATCGCGCGCCGGTGAGGCGTGCCGCGGCCATTCCGGGTTACCCATGATGCATGGGACCGATCAGTGACATCGACCGGCAGCTGTTCGCGCGGGTCGCGGCCGGCCGGCTGCGCGGCGCTCATCCCCTGCTGCCCCGGCTGAGCCGGGCCGCCGATCACGGCAAGCTGTGGTTGGGCACGGCCGGGGTGCTCGCGACCGTGGGCGGGCGCACCGCGCGGCGGGCGGCGCTGCGGGGCGTCGGCTCGCTCGCGGCCGCCTCGCTGGCGTCGAACCTGGTGGTGAAGTGGACCGTGGAGCGCCGCCGTCCGGTGATGGACGGGGTGCCGCTGGTCCGGCGGCTCCGGCAGCAGCCCTGGACGAGTTCCTTCCCCTCCGGGCACTCCGCCTCCGCGGCCGCCTTCGCGACCGGGGTCGCCATCGAGTCGTCCCGGTACGGCACCCTGGTCGCCCCGCTCGCCGCCGCCGTCGCCGTCTCCCGGGTCTATGTGGGCGTCCACTACCCCAGCGATGTGGTGGCCGGGGTCGCCCTGGGGATCGGGGCGGCCGCGCTCACCCGCCGCTGGTGGCCCGCGCGCCCGGAGGTCCCGGCGCAGGCCCGGCCGCGGGTCTCGGCGCCCGCCATGCCCAAGGGCGAGGGGCTGTTCGTGGTCGTCAACCACAGTGCGGGCAACAGCCCGGTCGCGGGCGGGTTCACCGACGCCGAGCAGCTGCGACTGCTGCTGCCCGCGGCCGAGGTCCTGGAGTGCGGGCCCGAAGACGACTTCATGACGCTGCTCGGCCAGGCCGCCCGCCGGGCCACGGAACGGGCCGGGGCGCTGGGGATCTGCGGCGGGGACGGCAGCGTCAACGCGGCGGCCACGCTCGCCTGCGAGCGCGGGCTGCCGCTCGCCGTCTTCCCCGGCGGCACCCTCGACCACTTCGCGCTGGACATCGGCGTACCGAACTTCGAGGACACCGCGCACGCCGTGACCGAGGGCGACGCGGTCGCCGTGGACCTCGCCCGGGCCACCCCGCTGGCCGGAGGAGCCCCGGGAGAGGGGCCCAGTCACTTCGTCAACACCTTCAGCCTCGGCTTCTACCCCGAGCTGGTGCGGATTCGCGAAAGCCTGGAGGACCGGCTCGGCAAGTGGCCCGCGGCCGCCGTCGCGCTCGGCCGGACGCTGCGTACGGCCACCCCCATGGAGATCGAGGTCAACGGGCATCCGCGGCGGCTGTGGGTGCTGTTCATCGGCAACGGCGGCTACTCCCCCGAGGGGTTCGCGCCCGCGTACCGCCAGCAGCTGGACGACGGGCTGCTCGATGTCCGGGCCATCGACGGCGACCAGCCGCTGGCCCGGACCCGGCTGCTGTTCTCGGTGCTCACCGGCACGCTGGGGCGTTCGCGCGTCTATACGACCCGCCGGATGCGGCAGCTGCGCCTCTCCGGCCTGCACGCCCTGGACACCCGCGCCTACGACGGCGAGATCGCGGCGGAGCCCGCGCAGGCGCTGCTGATCGACAAGCGGCCCGCCGCGCTCACCGTCTACCGGCCCGCGCAGCCGCAGAACGAACTGCTGCAGCGGGCCCGCACAGCCGCCGCGAAGGCGAAGTGGTGGCGTGCCGTACTACGCAAGTAGTACGCGAAAGTCTGTGCTCAAGGACGACGACGGAGCGGGGTCCGACCGTCAAGGATGAGAGTATGGACGTTGACGGATCGGCCCAGGGGGCCTCGACGTGACCTCGCTCGCGCTCTCTGTGCTGCTGGCACTGGCCTCCTCGGTGTGTTACGCCGCCGGGGCCATCCTCCAGGAGCATGTCGCGGCGACGACGCCGCTGCACACCACCGGCCCGCTGCGGCGCGGGAGCTGGTGGACCGCGGTGAGCCTGAACGGGGCCGGGGCGGTCCTCCATGTGATCGCGCTGGCCTACGGGACGCTGAGCGTGGTGCAGCCGCTGGGCGCCCTCACCATCGTCTTCGCGCTGCCGATGGCGGCGATGTTCGTACGGCGCCCGGTCGGCGCGGCCGGGTGGCGGGGGGCGGTGCTGGCCACCGCGGGCCTGGCCGGGCTGCTCTCGCTGACCGGTTCGTCGCGGTCCCAGGCGCTGTCGGACGGGGAGCGGATCACGCTGGCCGTGGTCACGCTCTCCGCCATCGCGGCGCTGGCGCTGATCGCGCGGTGGCTGCGGCCGGGCGGGCTGCGCGCGGTGCTGCTGGCCACCGCCGCGGGGACCTCCTTCGGCGTCTCTTCGGTGTTCGTCAAGAACGTCGCCGTGGAGGGCAACTGGGGTTCCTGGGCCGACGTCCTGCCCAGCCTCGCCATGATCGGGCTGCTGGCCGGTGCCGGGGTGCTGCTGTCCCAGGCGTCGTACCACGGGGCCGGTCTGGCCTCGCCGCTCGCGACGGCCACGGTGGTCAACCCCGTGGTGGCGACGGCGGTCGGCGTCGCCGCGCTGGGCGAGCACTTCCAGCACGGCACGCCGGGCACCCTGCTGGCGGTGCTCGCGGCGCTGGTGGCGAGCACGGGGCTGGTGATGCTGACGGTGCACGGCGCGGAGACCGGGACGGATACGGTCCGGCCGCCCGAGAACGACGGTCCCGACGACCGGCCCCCCGGTCCCCCGGTCCCGGAGGCGGCCTTGCCCCGGCTGACCCGCCGGATTCCCCGGCCCCGTCACCCGGCCCGCAGGCGCACCCCCGACCGCGGCGAGGCGGTGCTCCAGAGCCACGGATAGCGCGTCACCGCGGCCGGCGGCGGATGGTCAGCGGGTGCGGTTCCGGCCCACGTACACGTTCCGGGCCCGGTAGGAGGTGTCGCCGCCCGGGCCGGAGGAGCCCGAGGAGCCCTCCATCTGGAGGTTGATGATGAGCCACAGCGGCTTGCCGACGAAACCGGCGCCGCGGTGGACGGCCTTCCAGGTGCCGTCCAGGTAGTAGTGGATGTCCACGTCGGTGGCGTTCACCTTGGTGATCCAGGCGCGGTAGGTGTGCCAGTTCCCGGGGCCCGAGACCCCGACGATCGTGCTGGACACGTCCGAGGAGCTGCGGAAGGTGTTGAACCAGTTGTTGGAGTTGCCCTTGAACTCCAGGATGTCGCTCTCCGGCGGCCAGCTGTTGACCCCGGTCAGCCAGAAGGCGGGCCAGGTCCCGGCCCCGCTCGGCGCCTGGAACTCGCCCCTGACCTCGTAGTCGGGGAACTGGTCGGTGACCACGATCTGGTCCTTCGCGTGCACCGCGCCCGAGTGGTAGCGGATCGGCAGATGCGGGGACGAGCCGCTGGTGCCCTCGTCCCAGGTGATGCGGGTGGCCTTCAGGGTGAGCACCCCGGAGGCGAGAGTGATGTGGTTGTGGTCGGTGGAGCTGCCGTACATCCGGGCGCTCCCGTTGTGGTCGGAGCCCCACGGGTAGAGGTAGTTCCACTCCGCCTCGAAGGCGCCGTAGCTCCCGAAGGAGCCGTTGATCACGTCTTCCCAGGTCGCCGCCGGGGCGGCGGCGACCGCCGGGCGGTCCCACCCGGCCAGGGCCGCGGCCCCGCCGAGGGCGGCTGCTCCGCCGAGGAATCTCCTGCGTCCGTACGACTCGCCCGGTGCTGACACGCCACGCATGGCCGCCTCCCGAAGTCCGAAACTTCGAACACAAGCAAACAGGAGCCACCACAATCCCGCGACCCCCAGAAGACGTCAACGGTTCGGGACGGAGCCCGGCGGGGAAAGGTCCGGCGCGGGACGGTGTGTTAACCGGACGTTAGCTCTTCGTCCGGAGTCTGTACGCCGCCCCCTGTCCGCACCGACGCTGCGTTGCGCGGCGACCGCCCCGCCCGGCGGACGGCCCGCCTACCGCACGTATCTGGAGGCCCAGTGAGCGACACCGGCTCAGCGCAACACCCCCGTACCCCCTGGCGAGCCGTGATCGGCGGCTCGATCGGCAATCTCGTCGAATGGTTCGACTGGTTCGTCTACGCCAGCTTCGCCACCTACTTCGCCGGTGCCTTCTTCCCCAAGGGCAATGACACCGCGCAACTCCTCAACACCGCGGGCATCTTCGCCGTCGGCTTCTTCATGCGCCCGATCGGAGGCTGGCTGCTGGGCCGGTACGCCGACCGGCGCGGGCGCAAGGCCGCCCTCACCCTCACCGTGACGCTGATGTCGGCCAGCGCGCTGCTCATCGCCATCGCTCCGACCTATGACCAGGTCGGCTACTTCGGCGCGTTCATCCTGCTGGTGGCCCGGCTGCTCCAGGGGCTGTCGGTCGGCGGCGAATACGCGGCCAGCGCCACCTATCTCACCGAGGCGTCCCAGCCCGGCCGCCGCGGCTTCGTCTCCAGCTTCCAGTACGTCTCCATGACCATGGGCCAGCTCATCGGCCTCGGCCTGCTGATCACGCTGCAGCGCACCATGACCGACGACTCGCTGCACTCCTACGGCTGGCGCATCCCGTTCATCGTGGGTGCCCTGGCCGCCGCGGTGGTCTTCTGGCTGCGGCGCAATCTGCTGGAGACCGAGGCGTACACCGAAGAGGAGGGCGCCCAGGACGGGTCGGCCGAGCGCGGGAGTCTTCGCCAACTGCTGCTTCACCGCAAGGAGGCGGCGCTGGTCATCGCGCTGACCATGGGCGGCACGGTCGCGTACTACACGTACACCACCTATCTCACCAAATACCTGTCGAACACCGCCGGGCTGAGCAAGTCCGACGCCTCGCTGGTCAGCTTCTGCGCCCTGTTCCTGTTCATGCTGCTCCAGCCCGCGGCCGGAGCGCTGTCGGACCGGATCGGGCGCCGCCCGCTGCTGATCACCTTCGGCTTCGGCTCGATGCTCGGCACCGTGCCGATCATGACCGCGCTCTCGCACACCGACACCTTCCTCGGCGCGCTGGTGCTCTCCCTGTCCGCACTGGTCATCATCACCGGCTACACCTCCATCAACGCGGTGGTGAAGGCCGAGCTGTTCCCCACCCATGTCCGGGCGCTCGGCGTCGCGTTGCCGTACGCCCTGGCCAACGCGGTGTTCGGGGGCACGGCGGAGTATGTGGCGCTGTGGTTCAAGGACGCCGGAGCGGAGTCCGGCTTCTACTGGTACGTCTCCGGCTGTGCAGCCGTCTCGCTCATCGTCTACCTCACGATGCGCGAGACCCGGGACGCCGCCCTCACCCGGGAGGCGGCCGGGGAGCGGGCCGAGGGCCTGCGGAAGACCGCTGTCTGAGCCGTCGGGCGGCCGCCTACCCTGAAGCCCATGCACGTTCTCCTGGTCGAAGACGACGACCGGCTGGCGGCCGCGCTGACCGCCGCGCTCGACCGGCTGGGGCACCAGGTCGTCCGGGCCGGGCGCGCGGACGACGCGCTCCGGCTCAAGGACGGCGCCGATTTCGTCCTGCTCGACCTGGGGCTGCCCGACATGGACGGGCTGGAGGCGCTGCGCAGACTGCGCCGCGCCTCCGCCGTCCCGGTCATCGTGGTCACCGCCCGGGCCGCCGAGCGGGACGTGCTCCGCGGTCTGCGCGGCGGCGCCGACGACTACCTGGTCAAGCCGTTCCGCACGGCCGAGCTGATCGCGCGCATGGAGGCCGTCGTACGGCGCGGAACCCGGCCGCTGACGGCCGCGGGCCCCGTGATCGCGGTCGGCGGCGTACGCATCGACCTGGCCACCCGGCAGCTGGAGGTGGACGGCCACCCCATCGCCCTCACCCGCCGGGAGTTCGACGTCCTGGCGCTGCTCGCCCGCGAACCCGGTGTCGTCCGCAGCCGCGAGGAGATCCTGGACGCGGTCTGGGGCGACCTGCTGCTCTCGGCGTCCCGCTCCCTGGATGTCCACATCGCCGGAATCCGTTCCAAGACCGGCCGTCCGGAGCTGGTGGAGACGCTGCGCGGCACCGGATACCGGCTGGGAACCGGCGGATGCACCTGAGAATCCTGACGGTCTACACCGTGCTCATCGCGTGCCTGGTGGCCGCGCTCGCCGTGCCCTTCGCCCGCGCGTACTCCTCCCACCGCACCGGTCAACTGCTGCTGGAGCGGCGCGCGGACGCGACCCGCCTCGCCGAGCTCGCCGATCAGGCCATCCGCGACGGCTACACCGCCGGGCTCGTCCAGGAGGTGTCCCGCTTCCACCAGCTGTACGGCACCGCGGTGGAGATCCGCGGCCGGGACGGCGAACGGGTGGCGGGCGGCGGCGCCTGGCAGCGCGGGCCCGCCGAGCGGGCGCTGTCCGGCCGTACCACCGGCAGCCTGCCCCTGGTCACCCCGTTCGGCCCGGCGTCGGTGGTGATCGCCGAGCCGGTCGGGCGGGACGCCCAGGTCTCCGGTGTGGTGCTCATGCGGGTGGCCACGGCCACCGCCCGGCGCGAGGTGACCCTCGTCTGGGCGGCCGTCGCGGGCGGCTCGCTCATCGCGGTGGCCTGCGCGCTGATCGCAGCGCGCCGGCTCGCCCGGTGGATTCTGCGGCCGGTCACCGAACTGGACCTCACCACCCGGGCCATCGCCGAGGGCCGCATGGACGCCCGGGTCCGCGACGGCGGCCGCGGACCCGCCGAGCTGCGGCTGCTGGAACGGCGGTTCAACGCCATGGCCGACGCGGTCTCCACCGCCCTGGACCGGCAGCGCGCCTTCGTCGCGGACGCCTCGCACGAGCTGCGCACCCCGCTGACCGTGCTGTCGCTGCGGCTGGAGAACCTGGAACCGCATCTGCGGGAGAGCGGGACCGGCGACTACGCCGAAGCGCTCGCGGAAATCGACCGGCTGGCCGAGCTGCTGGAAGATCTGCTGGAGCTGGCCCGGGTGGAGTCCGGGGCGGCCGCCCCCGAGCCGATCCCGCCCGCGGCGCTCGCCACGCGGCTCGCCACCTGGCGCGAGGTGCACGCGGCGCGCGGGCTGACCCTGGTGGTGGACGTCGGCCGGGCGGGCCCGGACGCCCCGCCGCTGCCCGCCCCGGCCGCCCGGATCGCGGACATCGCGCTGGACAACTCGGCCAAGTTCGTGCCGTCCGGCGGTACGGTCACCGTCTCGTACGACGCCGCCGGAGCGCTGCGGATCGCCGACGACGGCCCCGGGCTCACCCCCGAACAACTGGCCGCGGCCCCCGGCCGCTTCTGGCGCGCCCCGGACCACGGCAACGTCCCCGGCAGCGGCCTGGGCCTCGCCATCGCCGCCGAACTGGCCCGCTCCTGCGGCAGCGAACTGACCCTCCGCGCCGCCGAGCCGCAGGGCCTGGTCGTGGAGCTGCGGCTACCGGTGGTCTAGGGCGGGCCGCTCTCCCCCACCCCGCCCCTTCCCGAAACGGGGGACACCCCCGCCCCCGACGATGCGGGCAGCGCACCCACGCACACCGGAAGCCCACCACGCCCCAGCAGCGGCAGGCGAGACGGTCGAGCGCCCGGATGGCGAGCCGCCGCACTCTACGGCCGGTTGTCAGCCGTAGGTGGCTCGGTAGTGGGCGGCGGCGCCTGGGTGGAGGGGGACTGTGCCGGTGCCGATGGCGTAGCGCTCGTCCAGGCGGCTGCCCGGGGCGTCCGGCACCGGTAGCTGGTCGCGGCGTTCGAAGAGGACACCGGTGAGCGCGCGGGCCGTACCGTCCGCGAGTCCGGAGCGGCAGACGAGGTAGCTGGGCGTGCCCACGGTGGGGGTCGGTCCCCGCGTCCCGTACGCACCGGCCGGGATGGATGCCTCCTCGTAGACCGGGCCGTGGGCCCGGCGCAGCGCGCGGGCGAGGCCGCCAAGGGGGATCAGGCGGAGCGGGCGGCGGTGGGCGAGCTGGGTGACGGCCCAGGTGGGGGCGCCGCCGGACCAGAAGAAGGCGTCCACGTCGCCCCTGGTGAACGCGTCGGCGGAGGCGCCGAGCCCGAGGCGTACGGCGCGGACGTCGCGTACTCCGGCGGCGTCGAGCACCCGTCCGGCGGTCGTGGAGGTGCCGGACTCGGCGGCGCCGACGGAGACGGTGCGCCCGGCCAGCTGGGCGGGGCGTTCGATCGGGGAGTCGGCCGGTACGACCAGGTGGAGGTAGTTGAGGTACAGCCGGGCCAGGGCCGTGACCGGTATGCGGCGGGGGAAGGTGCCGCGCCCCGCGGCGGCGTCGGCGGCGCTGTCGGCGAGGGTGAGCGCGAGGTCGGCCCGGCCGTCGCCGAGCATGCGCAGGTTCTCCACGCTCGCCGCGGTGGTGAGCACCCGCACGGTGAGCCCGTGGTGGGCCCGGTGCGCCTCGGTGGCGAATCTGCTGCCGAAGGTGGCGTAGGGCCCGCCCCGCGGGCCGGTGGCCAGCCGCACCCGGGCGGAGGGCCCGGGGTCCGAACAACCGGCGAGCCCGCCCGCGGCGAGCGCGAGCAGCAGACGGCGTGGAACGGTGGGCACCCGCCGATGCTAACCGCCGGAATGAGGTGGCCAGGGGGACGTACCGGTCAGCGGGCCATCGCGCTGAGCTGGGCCCACACCACGCGGCCGCCCGCCGCGCCCGGCCGGTCCCCCCACGCCTCGGTCAGGGCGCGGACGAGGGCCAGGCCCCGGCCGCTCTCGTCCTCCACGCCCGCCTCCCGGGGCATGGGGCCGAGCGGGCCGCCGCCCTGGTCGGCGACCTCGACGTACAGCGAGCGCCGCTCCTGGGCGCGCAGTACGCAGAGGATCTGGTCGCTCGCGGTGTGCACGAGGGCGTTGGTGAACAGCTCGGACATCACCAGCTCCGCCGCGCCGCATACGTCCTCGTCGAAGCCCCAGCAGGGCACCCGGCTCCGGACGAGCCGTCGCGCCGCGGCGACCGAGGCACCCCGGGCGGGCAGTTGCAGGCTCTCCTGGCGGAGAGCCGTATCAACACCGGCGGAGGTCATGTGAGAGGCCATCGTCGAGCGCTGACGCAATGCCACAGCCATGTGCCTTCCGTCCGTCTACCTGTGGGGGCGTGAATGCCGTACGTGAATGCCGCAAGTGCGCGACAGGGCAGCCACGTTGGGGACCGGTCACGACGCCACTATCGTTCCTGCGAGCATCAGTTGGCAAGGCGCGTTCTGCAAAATGCAGAATGACCACGGCAGTCTGTCCCACTCACATCGGGCATGGCACACTGAGACGCACAACACCGTGCGAGGAGGTACGACGTGGGTGAAGCGCGGTCTGCCCCGACCGTCGGGCAGATGGTCCTCGGCATGCGGCTGCGGCACCTCCGCGAGCAGGCCGGGGTCGGCTATGACACGGCCGCGAAGGCACTGCACGTCAACCAGACCACGGTGCGCCGGATGGAGAAGGCCGAAGTCGGCCTGAAGCTCCCCTATGTGGAGAAGCTCCTCCACACCTACGGCGTCGGACAGGACGAGGTGGAGTCCTTCCTCGGACTCGTCGAGGAGGCCAACAAGCCCGGCTGGTGGCACCGGTTCCGCGATGTACTGCCGGACTGGTTCAGCCTCTATGTGAGCCTGGAGGGCGCCGCCAGCCGTATCCGCGCCTACGAACCGCACTTCATCCCCGGTCTGCTGCAGACGGAGGACTACGCCCGGGCGCTGCTGCGGATCGGCTTTCCGCAGGGCACCCAGGAGGAGATCGACCGCCGCGTGGCTCTGCGGATGGAGCGTCAGGAACTGCTCTCCAGACCGGACGGGCCACATCTGTGGGCCGTCATGGACGAGACGGTGCTCCGCCTGCACATCGGCGGACCGCAGATCATGCGCGCCCAGATCGACCGCCTCATCGAGTCCGTCCAGCTGCCGAACGTGACGCTGCAGGTGGTGCCGTTCGCCGCCGGGCCGCATCCGGGCATGGGCGGTCCCTTCCAGCTGTTCCGGTTCCAGATCCCGGAGCTGCCGGACATCGTCTACGCCGAGGGCCTGACCGCCGCCGGCTATCTCGACCAGCGCACCGACGTGGCCGCCTATCTGGAGGCACTGGACCGGATGGGGACCCGGGCCACACCGGCGCGCCGCACGGAGACCTTTCTCCGTGAGATTCGCAAGGAGCTGTGACTGTGGATCAGGAACACGTCTACAACGGCATGCCGGCCACCCGTCTGGCGACGGAAGGCTGGCGCAAGCCCTGGAGCGGCCCCAACGGCGGTGCGTGCGTGGAGGCCCTGCGGCTGCACGACGGGCGGATCGCCCTGCGTCAGTCGACGGACCCCGACGGCCCTGCCCTGATCTACACGCACCACGAAATGGAGAAGTTCATCCAGGGCGCCAAGGCCGGTGCCGCGGACTTCCTTCTCACCCGACCCGACCCCAACCTGACCACCTCGGCGGGTACCGCACCGGAACGGAGGGCGGCGTGACCGACTACGGACTCGCCCCGGACCAGCAGATCGACACCACCAAGCCGCACCCGGCTCGGATGTACGATTTCTATCTCAACGGCAAGGACCACTACGAGGTCGACGCGGAGGCCGCCGGAAAGGTCCTGTCGGTCTACCCGACGGTCCGGCTCAACGCCACCGTCAACCGCGGCTTCATCCACCGGGCGACGCGCTGGCTGGCGGCCGAGGCGGGCATCCGGCAGTTCCTGGACATCGGGACCGGCATCCCCACCGAACCGAATCTGCACCAGGTCGCCCAGAGCGTTGCCCCCGAGGCCCGGGTCGTCTACACCGACTACGACCCCATCGTGCTCGCCTACGCCCAGGCCCTGCTGCGCGGCACCCCCGAGGGGCGCACCGCGTACGTCCAGGCCGATGTGCGCGAACCGCGGCGGATCATGGCGGCGGAGGAGCTGCACGAGACGCTCGACCTGAGCAAGCCGGTCGCGCTGTCGGTGAACGCGCTCTTCCACTTCATTCCGGAGGAGGAGAAGCCGTACGACATCGTCCGTGAGCTGATGGGCGCCCTCGCCCCGGGCAGCTATCTGATGCTGACGCACTCCACGTCCGACTTCCACGCGGAGACATGGCAGAAGGTGATCGCCGTGTACAAGGAGAGCGGCATATCCTTCACGACCCGCGGCCAGAGCGAGGTCGCGGGGTTCTTCGACGGTCTGGAGCTCGTCGAGCCGGGCGTCTCGGAGCCGCACGACTGGAAGCCGGACCCCGGCGACCGCCCGGACGAGATCCGCAGCGCGGACATCAACATGTGGGCCGGGGTGGCCCGTAAGCCGTAGCCCCGGCCCGGGCCCCGTGGTTCCGTTACGGCTCCCCGGGGCCGATCGTTACGGCTCCCCGGGGCCCGTTACGGCTCTTACGCCTCTTGAGGGCCGACCGTTACGGCTCCTCGGGGCCGTCGACCGTGAAGCCCAGTACCGCGCCGCCGCCGGGGCGGGGGCGGGCGAAGACCGTGCCGCCGTGCGCGAGGGCGACCTCGTGCACGATGGCCAGCCCCAGCCCGGAGCCGGGCAGGCTGCGCGCGCCGGGGGCGCGGTAGAAGCGGTCGAAGAGCCGCGTCCGGTCCTCCTCCGCGATGCCGGGCCCCCGGTCGCGTACTTCGACCCGGTGCCCGGACACCACGACCTCGACGGGCCCGGTGCCGTCCCGGTCGAACTTGGCGGCGTTCTCCACCAGGTTGGAGACCGCGCGCAGCAGGGCGGCCGGGTGGCCCTCGACGAGGGTGTCGCCCTTGACGCGCACCGTGATCTCCCGGCCGGTGCGGCGGCGGGCGAGGGTCGCGGCCTTGGCGGCGACCTCGTCCAGGGACACCTCGGTGCGCGGTTCGTCGTCCCGCTGCCCGGCCGCCAGGTCCACCAGTTCGTTGACGAGGTCGGTCAGCTCCCGGGTCTCCCCCGCCAGATCGGCGAGCAGTTCCTCGCGCGCGGCGGGCGGCAGCTTCTCGAAGCGGCTCAGCAGCGAGATGTTGGTGCGCAGCGAGGTGAGCGGGGTGCGCAGTTCGTGTCCGGCGTCCTGGACGAGGCGCCGCTGGTCGTCCTTGGAGCGGGCGAGACGGCCGAGCATGCCGTCGAACGCCCGGCCCAGCCGCCCCACCTCGTCGTCTCCGGCGACCGGGACCGCCACCTCCATCCGGCCGGTGGCCGCCACGCTCTCGGCGACCCGGGTGAGCCGTACCAGCCGCCGGGTGATGCGTCCGGCGAGCCACCAGCCCGCCACCCCGGCGGCCCCGATGATCGCGACGACGAACAGCGCGGTGCGCTTCTGGAGTTCGCGCAGCAGATCCTCGGTGTCGCTGATCTGCTGGGCCACTTGTACGGCGCCGCGGTGGTCGCCGAGCGCGACGGTCGCCATCCGGTACTGGTCCTCGCCGATGGAGATGCTGCGCTGCACGATGGTGCCCGCGGTGACGGCCGCGGCCATCTCCTGGTCCTCTTCGCCGACCGGCAGCGCGGGCTTGCCCTCGTCGTAGACGGCGCCCCGGCCGCCCAGCACCTGGACGTCCATGCGGCTGATCCGGCGCAGATCGTCGCGGAGCCCGTAGGGCACCGGGACCTCGGAGGGGTACTGCCGCAGGATCACCTTCTGGCCCCGGACCTGGGTGCGCAGATCGCGGATGACGTCGGTGAACGCGGACTTCTGGTCGACCCGTACGAGCCCGGCCGCGGCGTCGTAGCTGAGGAAGCCCACCAGGAGGGTCACCACGGCCGCCAGCGCCGCGAAGGAGAGCGCGAAGGTGGTGTGCAGGCTGGGCCGTGGGTTACGGCGGGGCCGAAGGCGCACCGTTCACTCCTCCCGCAGGGTGTAGCCGATGCCGCGCACCGTGTGGATGAGCGGGGTACGCCCGGCCTGGTCGACCTTGCGGCGCAGATAGCCGATGTAGACGGCGAGGTTCTTCGATCCGGGTCCGAAGTCGTAGCCCCAGATGCGAGAGTAGATCGTGGCATGGTCGAGGACGATCCCCGCGTTGCGGGCCAGCAGCTCCAGCAGGTCGAATTCGGTGCGGGTCAGCTCCAGCTCCGTACCGCCCCGCCACACCCTGCGCGCCGAGGGGTCGAGCCGCAGGTCGGCGACATCCAGGGTGGCGTCGTACGCGGCGTCCTTCGCGGCATCCTTCGTCGCAGGCGCCGCGGGCTCCGGTATGGGCGCGGCGCGGCGCAGCAGGGCGCGCAGCCGGGCGAAGACCTCGTCGACCTCGAAGGGCTTGGCCACGTAGTCGTCGGCGCCCGCGTCCAGCCCCTCGATCCGGTCGGCGGTCTCCACCCGCGCGGTGAGCATGAGGACCGGGGTGCGGTCGCCCTCGGCGCGCAGCACCCGGCACACCTGGATGCCGTCCACGCCCGGCATCATCACATCGAGCACGATCACATCGGGGTGCTCACGGTGGATGGCCGCCAGGGCCTCGACGCCGTCGGACACCGCGGTGACCCGGTATCCCTCCAGCGTCAGTGCGCGTTCCAGGGCATGGCGGATGGCACGGTCGTCCTCGGCGAGCAGCACGGTGTTGGTCACGGGACGAGTCTGCCAAGCCTCTCGGGAACGATCACCCGCATCCCCCGGGAGCTGCGGTTCTTACCCGGCTCTCACCGTATCCACGCGACCGGCTTACCGAGCCGGGACAGGGTACCCAGTACGTTCCGGGGGGATCGCGCCCCGGTGTTGCCACCGGCCGGAGAGACACCGCATGAAGATCGTATTCCTGCTGCACAACGCCTATGGGATCGGCGGAACGATACGCACCACGCTGAATCTCGCCACGGCGCTCGCCGAGCGCCACGAGGTGGAGATCGTCTCGATGATGCGCCACCGCGGGAAGGCGCGCTTCACCCTCGACCCGCGGGTGAAGCTGGTGCCGCTGGTCGACACCCGGCCGGGCGGCCTCGACGCGCGGGACCCGCTGTTCGCCGAGCCGACCCGGGACTTTCCGGTCCACGAGAAGCGGAACCACCAGTACAACCGGCTGATGGACGTGCGGGTCGCCCGGTATCTGGAGGGCTCCGACGCCGATGTGATCGTCGGCACCCGGCCGGGCATCAATGTCTACCTCGCCCGCTTCGGCCCGAGGAAGGCCCTGCGCATCGCGCAGGAGCATCTGCGGTACGAGGCGCACAGCAAGAAGCTGCGGGCCGAGCTGGCGCCGTTCTACCGCATGCTGGACGCCGTCGTGACCACGACGGAGGCGGACGCGGCGGTGTACCGGGCGAAGATGCCGCTGCCGGGGGCGCGGACCCTCGCGATACCCAACAGTGTCCCCGAACCGGAGGCCGAGCCCTCCGAGGGCACCGCGCCGGTGATCGCGGCGGCCGGGCGGCTGGTCCACGGCAAGCGCTTCGACCTGCTGATCGACGCCTTCGCGGAGGTCGTGCCGAAGCATCCGGACTGGCGGCTGCGGATCTACGGCGGCGGCGCCCGGAAGGACCGGCTCCAGGAGCGCGTCGAGGAGCTGGGGCTGACCGGGAGCGCCGAGCTGATGGGGCCGTATTCGCCGATCGAGGAGGAGTTCGCGAAGGCGTCGATCGTCGCGGTCGCCTCGGACGCGGAGTCGTTCGGGATGACGATCGTGGAGGCGATGCGCTGCGGGGTGCCGGTGGTGAGCACGGACTGCCCGCTCGGCCCCGCCGAGATCATCGAGGACGGGGTCACCGGACGGCTCGTACCCGTGGGCGACAAGCAGGCGATGGCGCAGGCGCTGCGGGATCTGATCGACGACGAGCCGGGCCGCCGCGCGATGGCCGCGGCGGCGCTGGAGCGCGCGCGGATGTACGACCCGGAGCCGATCGCGGAGCGCTACGAGCGGCTCTTCGAGGAGCTGGCGTCGAGCCGGTTCGCGCGCTCCTGGGAGCGCACCCGGGTCAAGCTGCGGGCCCGCTACCGCCGTACGGTGCGCCGCTGGAAGCGGGCCGTCCGCCGCCGTCTGCCCGCGGCGGGCGGGACGAGCGCGAAGGCCTGACGGCGATGGCGAGGCCGGGCGGCCTCGCCATCGGGCCTACCAGGTGGTCGGCGCGTAGTCCTTGAGGAAGCAGCCGAACAGGTCCTCGCCCTGCTCGCCGCGGACGATCGGGTCGTAGACCCGGGCCGCGCCGTCCACCAGGTCGAGCGGGGCGTGGAAGCCGTCGGCCGCGAGCCGCATCTTGTCCGGGTGCGGCCGCTCGTCGGTGATCCATCCGGTGTCGACGGCCGTCATGAGGATGGCGTCGGACTCGAACATCTCACGGGCGCTGGTGCGGGTGAGCATGTTGAGCGCGGCCTTGGCCATATTGGTGTGCGGATGGCCCGCGCCCTTGTAGCCGCGGCCGAACTTGCCCTCCATCGCGGAGACGTTGACCACGTACTTCCGCCGGGCGGGTGCGGCGGCCATCGCCGGGCGCAACCTGCTGACCAGGATGAAGGGCGCCGTCTCGTTGCACAGCTGCACCTCCAGCATCTCGACCGGGTCCACCTCGTGGACCCGCTGAATCCAGGTGTTGGTGGGGTCCAGGTCCGGGACGAGGCCGCCCGCGTCGATCGCGGTGCCCGCCTCGATCCGGGCGGGCGAGGCGGAGCCGCTGGTGAGGGCGAGGGCGGTGAGGTCGTGGGCGGTCAGCGCGCCGTCCCGCGCCGTGCGCGGCCCGGGCAGCGCCGTCTGGGAGCCGCTGCCGAAGGCGCCGAGGACGACGGCCTCGGGCAGCTCCCCGGCGGTCAGCGGCGCCGACTCACCCGCTATCAGCTCCGCGTAGGCCTGCGGGGTGCGGCGCACGGTCTGCGCGGCGTTGTTGATCAGGATGTCCAGCGGTCCGGCGGCGCTCACCTCGTCGGCCAGCGCGATGACCTGGGCGGGGTCGCGCAGATCGATGCCGACGATCTTCAGCCGGTGCAGCCACTCGGCGCTGTCCGGCATCGCCGTGAAGCGGCGGATGGCGTCGTTCGGGAAGCGGGTGGTGACGGTGGTGTGGGCGCCGTCACGCAGCAGCCGCAGGGCGATGTACATGCCGATCTTGGCGCGGCCGCCGGTGAGCAGCGCCCGGCGTCCGGTGAGGTCGGCGCGGGCGTCGCGGCGGGCCCGGTTCTCGGCGGCGCAGTCGCGGCAGAGCTGGTGGTAGAACGCATCGACCTCGACATACCGGGCCTTGCACACGTAGCAGGAGCGCGGGCGGTCCAGGATGCCCGCGATCTCGGTGCTGACCGAGCGCGTAAGGGCGCGGCCCAGCGTCTCGTCGTCGATGCGGTCGGCGGCGCCGGTGGCGGTGGCCTCGGTCACGGCCTTGTCGTTGGCGGTCTTGGCGGCCCGCCGCTCCGAGCGCCTGCGCTGCTTCACGGTCCGGTAGATCCCGGCGGTGGCCCGGCGCACCGTGATGGCGTCGGGGTGGTCCACGGGCAGCCGGTCCAGCTCCTCGAGGACGCTCAGGCAGGTCGCCAGGCGCTCGGGGTCGATGCCGGGCGCCTCGGCCTGCTCGGCCCGGCCTTCGTCTGTCACCGTCATCGCCGCTGCCGCTTTCTGGTTCTGTTTTCCCTGGGTAACGGCCGAACTGTACGGAAGCGGGGACGGTTGCGCCAAACCCGGGCGGTCTCACCCCCTCCCGTACCCGCGGTAGATGTAGCCCTCGGGCGGGGGTTCCGCGGCCGGAGCGGGACCGGTCAGCGAACGGATCAGGCCATGATCGGGCGAGAGGGCGCAGGCCGGGTCGGTGCGGGCGGCGTCCCCGGTGAGCGCGTACGCCTGGCAGCGGCAGCCGCCGAAGTCCTCGGCGCGGCGGGAGCAGCTACGACAGGGTTCGGCCATCCACTCCTGGCCGCGGTAGCGGTTGAAGGCGGCGGAGTGGTCCCAGATCCACTCCAGCGCGTGGTCGCGGACGTTCGGCGGGTCGAGGCCGGGCAGGGCGGCCGCGGCGGGGCAGGGCAGGACGGTGCCGTCGGGCGCGACGGTGAGCGAGACCGCGCCCCAGCCGCCCATGCAGGGCTTGGCGACGCCCTCGAAGTAGTCCGGGAGGACCCACACCAGCTCGGTGCGGCGCCCGAGCTTCTCGCGCCATCGCGCGACGCTCTCCCGGGCCCGGGCGAGCTGGTCGCGGGTGGGCAGCAGGGCGGCGCGGTTGCGCAGGGCCCAGCCGTAGAACTGGGTGTTGGCGAGTTCGACGCGGTCGGCGCCCCAGGAGACGGCCAGTTCGATGAGGGCGTCGAGCGCGTCGAGGTTGTCGCGGTGCAGGACGACGTTGACGCCCAGCGGCAGCCCCGCCTCCCGCACCAGGGCGGCGGCCCGCTCCTTGGCGGCGAACGAGCGGTGTCCGGCGATCCGGTCGGAGGCCCCGGGGTCGGCGTGCTGGACGGAGAGCTGGACGCTGTGCAGCCCGGCCCCGGTCAGCGCCGTCAGCCGGGCCCCGTCAAGGCCCACGCCGCTGGTGACGAGCTGGGTGTAGAGCCCGGCGGACGCGGCGGAGGCGACGATCGGCTCCAGGTCCCGGCGCAGCAGCGGCTCGCCGCCGGACAGATGGGTGTGGACGACGCCCAGTTCGGCCGCCTGGCGCAGCACCCGGTCCCACTCCTGGCAGGTCAGTTCGCGGGAGCGGCGCACGAGTTGGAGGGGGTTGGAGCAGTAGGGGCAGTGCAGCGGGCAGCCGTGGGTCAGCTCGGCGAGCAGCGCCCAGGGGCGGGGGTGGGCGGTCGCCGCATCCGGTGGCTGGGCGGGCGCGGTATCCGGTGGCTGGGCGATCGCCGCATCCGGTTGCTCGGCCGTCACCGTAGCCAGCCCTCCTCGTGCATCCGGTCCAGGAACGCCGGGACTTCGGTGTCCACGGGGGCGCCGGGGAAGCGCTCGGCGAGTTCGGCCACGATGGTGCCCAGGTCGCGGTCGCCGTCGCACAGCCGCAGGACGGCTCCCGCGGTGCCGCGCAGGACCACGACGCGCTCGGGCAGCACCAGCAGATCCACTTCCCGCACCCGGTCGTGGCGCAGCCGCACGGCGGGCGCCAGGACCGGCCGCCAGGCTGCCGGAGCCGTCATGTCCCCTCCCCCGCGCTGTCCTTGGTGTCGGCGTGTTCCACCGCGTCCAGCAGGGACCACAGCACATCGCATTTGAAGGTCAGCGCCGCAACGGCCCGTTCCTCGTCCTCGGGGGTGCGGGCCCAGGTCAGGACGAGGTCGAGGGCTTCGGCGCTGTCCCGGCCGCCCTGGCTCACCCGGTCCCGGAAGTAGCGGAGCCCGGTGCGCTCGATCCACGGGTAGTGGCGTTCGAACGCCTCGATGCGGGTGCGCATGATGCCGGGGGCGGACAGTTCGGTCAGCGAGGCGGCGACGGCGTCCAGCGGGGTGCCCAGGCGGCAGAAGTTGACGTAGCCGTCGACCGCGAGCCGTACCCCCGGCAGCACTTCGGCACCGGTCAGCAGCCGTTCCCGGCCAATACCGGCGGCCTCGCCGAGCCGCAGCCATCGCTCGATGCCGCCCTCGCCGTCGGCCGCGCCGTCGTGGTCCTGGATGCGGCGCAGCCACATCCGGCGCAGCGCCGGGGTGTCCAGCTTGGCGGTGATGAGCGCGTCCTTGACGGGGATGTGGCGCTGGTAGTGGAAGCGGTTGAGAATCCAGCGGCGTAATTCGGCGGGGGTGAGTTCGCCCGCGTGCATGCGGAGGTTGAAGGGGTGCCGGTCGTGGTAGCGCTCCTGGGCGACCGCGCGCAGCCGCTCTTCGAGGCTCGGGGTCATCACTCGCTCACCTTCCCGTCGGCTCCGGGTGGGCGTGTGCCCCGGGGCAGCCGGGGCACACGCGGTTCCACTGGGGTGCGCCGCCGCGTCGTTCGTCAGCGGGCGTTCAGAAAGTAGGCGGTGACCTCCAGCGCGGTCTCGACGACCACGTAGTCGGGGGTCTGCCAGGCGGTCTGTTCCGGCGCGGGCGGGGTCCGGTCCGCCGTGGTGGGGGTCTGCCGCACGGTCTCGTTCATGGTGTTGACCTGCCTTCCGGTTTCCGATGGGTGTGCCGGTCAGTGGGCGTCAGGGGGTGGTTCTGACGCGCAGCGCCTCGCCGTCGGTGGTGGTGCTGTGCCGGACCACGGGGCCGCTGACCCCGCTGAAGCCCACGTCGTACGGGCTGGCGGCACCGCGCTGGGCGGTGACCCGGTCCAGGGTGATGGCCGCTCCGTCGTCCGCGATGAACGCGGGCCGGTCGTCGCCCGTGTCGGTCCGGACGGTGCTGTCGGTGAAGGTGATGTCCTTGGCGTGCCGTATCCACCAGCCGTAGGAGGGGCGCACACCATACGTCTTGGGGACGTAGTCGTCGAGGTATTCGCCGGGGACGAGGTCCGCGTCGGAGGCGGGGTGGCCGCCGGGGACGGTCAGCCGCACCCGGTGGAAGGTGATGTCCTCGACGTCCGCGCCGGGCGCTCCGGTGATGGTGCTGGTGTAGTCGACGCCGGTCACCGGGTGGGTCAGCCCGGTGCCGGTGACATTGTCGAAGGCGATGTCGTGGATGCGTCCGGCGGGCGGGGCGCCGGGGCAGCGCTTACGGTCGCCGATCTTGACGAAGACGGGGGTGGCGCCCTTGGTCATGGTGATGTCCGAGTAGCGGACGTCGCTGATGTCGGCGCCGTCCATGGAGACGATGCCGATGGCCGCCTTGCCCCCGCCGCCGACGCGGAGCCGGTCGAAGCGGATGTCGCGGAAGTCGCCGCAGGTCTCCGAGCCGAACTGGAGGGCGTTGTTCTCGGTGGACAGCACATCGGAGTCATGGACCCGGATGTCATGGCTGGTGTAGGTCCGGCCCAGCGCGTAGTCGCTCTTGAGGACGACGCCGTCGTCCCGGCCCTCGATGCGGGAGTGGCCGATGTCGACATGGCGGCTGTTGATGAGGTTGACGGCGTCCCGGTCGGTGCTGGTGAGCACCTTGGTGCGGGTCATCCGTACCCCGTCGCAGCCGTTGAGCAGCAGCGCGAAGTGGCCGCCACGGGTGAAGGTGACGTCCTTGATGTCGAGGTCGGCGCAGCGCTTGAGGGAGAGGATCTTGTCGCCGACGCCCGGCTCCAGGGTGTTGCTGGTACCCAGGCCCTCGCCGTCGAGGGTGCCGGAGCCGGTGATGGCGAGGCGGTGAATGTTCTCGCCGGTCAGCAGCGCGTTGCGGAAGTGGCTGTGGCCGAAGTCCTGGTAGGCGTCCCAGGGGTTGGGCTCGGCCTCGTCCATGCCGCCGGGGGCGGCGAGCAGCGTGGCGCCCTTGGCGAGGTGGAGGGTGAGGTCGCTCTTGAGGTGGATCGTGCGGGACTTGTAGGTCCCGGGCGGGAACAGCACGGTGCCGCGGCCGGGACCGGCGGCGGCCGCGTCGATGGCCCGGTCGATGGCGTCGTCGTCCAGGGTCGTGCCGTCGCCCGTGGCCCCGAAGTCGCGCACGTCGTACGTACGGTGGGCGGTGCCGGGCTGTGCGGTGGCGGGTTGAGCGGTGGCGGTCGGGGGAGGCGCGGCGAGCAGACAGGCTCCGGCCGCCGTGATGGCGGCGAACCGTAAGCGCCTCGATCGCGTCATGACTTGCCCTTCGGGTAGCCGGAGCCGATGCGCACCTCGTCGATCAGCAGCTTCTGATAGCGCTTGGTGTCGGTGGCCGCGGCCCAGGTGCTGTTGACGGTGAGCCGGACGTAGCGCGTGGTGGCCGCGGGGAGGTCGATGAACCGCACCCCGCGGGCGCTGGGCAGGGTTCCGGCCGCGACCGGGCTGCCCCAAGTGGTGCCGTCGTCGGATGTCTGCACCTGGTAGTCGCGGATGCGGGCGGACTGTTCGGTGTCGGACCGGGTGTAGGAGACCGACCACTCCCGCTGGTTGACGGCCAGATACCGCACGCTTCTGGCCGAGCGCAGATCGAAGGTGACCGTGACGGGCAGCTTGGTGTTGTTGTCCCAGTAGGTCTGCGGATCGCCGTCCAGGACGGCGGAGGCCGGATGACCGCTCGCCGAGGCCCCGGCGCTCGCGGTCATGGAGTCTGCCGGAATCAGCCCCTGCCTGCCGTCGGTCCGGACGCTCAGGACGGTGTCGTACGGGTCCCAGCCGGTGATGCCGGAAATGGTGAGCTTCCCCCCGCCCTGGCTGAAGGCCAGCTTCTTCCCGGTGCGGAAGTCGGTGACGCCGGAGGCCCGGTAGCCGTTGTCCCGCACGGTCAGCGTGGAGCCGGACGGCCTGGTCAGGACGTGGACGTAGTGCTGGTCGGGGTCGGTCTTGCTGACCGTGGTCACCCCATGCGCGCCGTCGTTCCAGGAGCCGGGCTGGAGCCCGCCGTACGCGTAGCCACCGCCCTCGGTGCCGTTCAGCGAGCCCCAGATGGCGTCGAGGTAGGTCTTCGCGACGTTGTTGAAGGCTTCCTGTTTGCTGGGGAACTCCCCGTTCACCTGGGCTGTTTCGGCCATGAGCGACTTCACGGAGGAGCCGGAGTTGCTGATCAGCCGACCCAGGGTGAGCCCATGGTCCACCGCCGAGTCGGTGCCGCTGTACCACCAGGCGCCGCTGCCGGGCAGCTTGAAGCAGGCCTCGGTGAGCCGCGGCTGCGGGGTCCAGATGGCCTGGGGGTAGTCGTACGCCGGGGTCATGCCGGTCTTCTGCTCATTGCTGACCGTGTCCATGATCGGCGTGTCTTCGTTGTTGTTGCTCAGCAGCCAGGCCGGGCGGTCGGCGCGGATCTTCTCGTAGAGGCCGTGGTCGAGCCAGTAGTCGTTGTCGTTGTCGATCCAGAAACCCGATAACTTCGGATACTTCTTCATCACTTCGAGAAAGTTGTCGTACGAGTACTGACCGAACCCGTCGCGCGTGGTCAGGTCGACGTCACTGCCCTTGTAGGCGGAGTACGCCGCCGAGTCGAGCCATTCATGGCCGCCCTCGTCGTGCCACTGCGGATCGTCGGTCATGTAGAGCATGACCTTCAGGCCCTGCTTGCCCGCCGCGTCGACCAGCTCGCCCAGGAAGTCCCGCCGGGTGGAGCAGCTGCCCGGGATGGCGGAGGGCCAGGCGCGCGCGTATCCCAGCCTGCTGTGGAAGGAGGCGAGGACGAGGTACTTGGCGTGCAGCTTCTTGGCCTCGTTCACCCAGTAGTCGGCGCTCCAGCCGCCGTCGGTCACCGCCTTCTCCCAGGCGGCGCAGCTGGTGTAGCCGGGCGAGGTACGCATGCCCCAGTGCAGGAAAAGACCCGCCTGGGAGTCGCGCAGCCACTGCTGCCGGGGGTTGACCACCTCGGCCCGGGCGGTCGCCGGACCGGTCAGGGTGAGCGCCCCGATGGCCAGCAGGACGGCGGCCAGCCAGGCGCCTGAACGACGGCGCGGTCTGCGGCCCATGGGCGACTCCTCCTCGGGTCGTACGGTCGTGTGCCGTTCAGTTGCAGAGTCACCACCTGTCGGTGTCCGGTCAAGAAGCATGCAGTCAAAATCCTCCGATCTCTCGTGGAGGCCACACGGTGCACGATTCAGTGAAACAAGCGGAATGCGCAGGTAGTTGAGGGATTCCGGCAGCGAGATCCCGGAGTGGCCACCTTCCTGGTCCACACCATTCCTTGACTCATGAAGGCACACCTCCTACCTTCACAGTTCCCCGATGTGAACAAGGATCAGACAGGAGAATCCTTGATGGAGCGCCCACCGCTCTTACCGCGCACCGCCCTCACCCTCGCGGCCACCGCCGCGCTGATCGCTCCGGCCGCGGTCGCGTACGGCACCGAGCGCTCCCCGCAGGCGCCCGCCGCGTCCTGGAGCCTCAAGTGGAATCCGGCGTCGGGAGCCAGCGTCGCCAGCGCCTTCGAGGGCGCCGAGGACGACCGCGCCGACTCCCACCCCGGCACCACCCACATCTACCCCTACCAGGGCGGCTTCCGGACGGATATGCACTACCCCAAGGACGTCGACACCAGCACCGACCGCCAGCGCAACGAGGTCAGGGGCATGAAGCAGGACGGCTCCGCCGTCAAGATCCTGAAGAACGAGACCTGGCGCATCCAGTACCAGATGTACGTACCGGACACGCTGGACGCCACCACGGGCTTCACCCACATCATGCAGATCAAGGTCGGCGACGTGGCCGCCCCGCTGTTCACCATGTCGCTGCACCAGCACGGCGACGGCCCGAAGGTCGAGATGCGGACCTCGGACGACGACGACAACCTGACCGAGGCCGGGGCCGCGGACATGGCGCCGCTCCAGGGCGCCTGGAGCGATGTGTCGGTCGAGGTCAAGGCGGCCGACTCGGGCGCGTACGCCGACTGGTCGGTGACCACCGGCGGAAAGAAGGTCGCCGCGTACAAGCGCACCGGCCTGGACCTGTGGCGCGGCAAGAACTATCTGCGGCCCAAGTGGGGCATCTACCGGAGCCTGAACAGCGACGGCCTCCAGACCACGTACCTGCTCACCCGCAACTTCACGGCGTACAAGCTCCAGTAGGAGGAGACGCGATGAAGAGCTGTCGGAACACCCTGGTGGCCGCGGCCGCCACCACCGCGCTCACCGCCGGGCTGCTGCTCGCCCAGACGGGCGCGGGCAACGCCGCACCGGCGGCGGCCGATTCGGCCCCCTCTGCCATCAAGACCGTCTCGTCCGGCTGGTCGATCCCCTGGGGGCTGAGCTGGCTGCCGGACGGCTCGGCGCTGATCACCGAGCGGGACTCGTTCAAACTGTTCAAGCTCACCCAGTCGGGCACCAAAACCCAGGTGGGCACGGTGCCCAACGTGGTGACCACCAGCGGCGAGGGCGGGCTGATGGGCCTCGCGGTCTCCCCGAACTGGAACACCGATCACTTCGTCTACGTCATGCACACCGCGTCGGACGGCAACCGGATCGCCCGCATGACCTACGACGGTTCCTCGCTGACCGGCTACAAGGCGATCGTCACCGGCATCAAGAAGAACAAGTATCACAACGGCGGACGCCTCAAGTTCGGCCCGGACGGCTATCTGTACGCCACCACCGGGGAGGCGCAGACGCCCGACCTCGCGCAGGACAAGAACTCGCTCAACGGCAAGATCCTGCGGATGACCACCGACGGCAAGCCCGCCCCCGGCAACCCGTTCGGCACCCTCGTCTACTCCCTGGGCCACCGCAACCCGCAGGGCCTCACCTGGGACCCGCAGGGGCGGCTGTGGGAGGCGGAGCTGGGCAACAGCACGTACGACGAGCTCAACCTCATCGAAGCGGGCAAGAACTACGGCTGGCCCACCTGCGAGGGCAGCTGCTCCACCTCCGGGATGACCAGCCCCAAGCGCCAGTGGTCCGTCGGCGAGGCATCGCCCAGCGGGGTCACCTACGCCGACGGCGCGCTCTACATGGCGGCGCTGCGGGGCGAGCGGCTGTGGCGCGTCCCGGTCGACGGGACGAGCGCGGGCACCCCGAAGGCGTACTACACCAGCTCGTACGGGCGGCTGCGCACGGTCGAGACGGTGCCCGGCAAGAACACGCTGTGGCTGTCGACGACGAACGCCGACAACAACGGCGGGGAGGCCGACGGCGCGGACAAGGTCTTCCAGGTCGAACTCAAATAGCGCGTGCGCGGCGGGTGGGTGCGGCCGCGCTCCGCGGAGCGCGGCCGCACCCGCGCGTCAGTACGCGAGCCGCTCGTTCATCAGCAGGAAGGCGCCCAGCCCGTGCAGGTCGTTCGTGTTGCGCTTGCGGCCGAGGTAGTAAGCCAGATTGCCGACGTTGGTGCCCTCGCTGATGTCGGCGATGCTGGTCAGCCCGTCCGCACCGACCGTCACCTTGTCCAGGACGCCCCGGTAGCCCCGGCGCGCCGCCGCCGCGTAGCCGCCACCGCCGATCCAGCCGTGCTCCAGGGCGGCGCGCAGCATCAGGGTGTACATGCTGGAGGCCGAGGTCTCCGTCCAGTTGCCCGGATCGCTCGCCTGGTCGACGACCTGGAACCAGCGGCCGGTCGCCCGGTCCTGGTAGCGCTGGAACCCCTTGGCCAAGTGCCGTACGTTGCCGATGAGTTCGGCGCGGCGCGGATGGCGGGCGGGCAGCATCTCCAGCACCTCGATGTGCGTCATCGCGGTCCAGCCGATGGCGCGGGCCCAGAAGTGGGCGGAGGTGCCGGTGGTGGCGTCCGGCTTCCAGGGGGCGTCGCCGTCCGCGTCATAGGCGTGGTAGATCAGCCCGTTCGACGCCTTGAGGTGGCGGAAGTAGACCGAGAGGTTCCGGGTGACCTCGTCGTACGCGTAACTCCTGTCCCCGTAGGCGATGCCGTACCGCAGCAGGAACGGCTGGGCCATGAAGACGCCGTCGCCCCACAGCTCGTTGGTCTTGCCGGTGGCGTGCCACATGCCGCCGTCCGCGGTGCGCGGATAGTCGGCGAAGCGGGCGCGGATCTGGTCGGCGGCCGTCCGGTAGCGGGCGTCACCGGTCTCCCGGTGGAGCATCAGCAGCAGATTTCCGGACTGCATGGCGTCGAGGTTGTCGAAGGTGCGGCTCATATGGCCGTCGGCGTCCACGAAGTTGTCCACCCAGCGCTTGATGTACGCCAGGTACGAGGGCTCGCCCACCCGCTGGTAGACGCGGTACGCGCCCAGCAGGAACAGCCCTTGGGTGTAGCCCCAGCCGCCGAGCGTCTTGGGGTCCGGGTGGCGGGCGATGGTGGAGTCCACCACCGCCCGCGACAAGTCCGTCCGGGCTGCCGCGTGGGCCGCCCCGGTTCCCGGCAGCAGAAGGCCGCCGCCGATGCCTAACGCGCTCGCGAGTACGGTCCTGCGTCTGATCATGGGGAGTTCCCTCTTTTCAGGTCAGGATGCCATGTACACGCCAAGGATAGCGCCGAGCGCGTCGTACCGGGGCGAAAGCGGAGGAAAGGGCCGGATCTGCATCCCCCGTCAGCAGTCCGGCCACCAGCCGCCCGGTGGCGGGGGCGAGCATCAGCCCGAGCATGTTGTGGCCGGTCGCCAGCAGCACCCGGGAGTGGCCGGGCACCGGGCCGATCAGCGGCAGCCCGTCGGGGGTCATCGGACGCGGGCCCACCCACTCCTCCTGGAGGTCGTCCCAGTCGGCATGGCGCAGATACGGGCGCGCGGCCGCGACGATGGCCTCGACGCGCCGCCGCCGGAACCGGTCGGGGTCGCGCTCGAACTCCATCGTCCCGGCGACCCGGACCCGCTTGCCCATGGGGGTGAGCACCACCTTGGCCGCGCCGAGGTGGACCAGCCGGGACGGCGGGGGCTCGGCCGCCACCGAGAAGCTGTAGCCCTTGCCCGCCACCAGGTCGACGTCCACGCCGAGTCCGCGGACCAGTTCGCGGGACCAGATGCCCGCGGCGACGACCACCGCGTCGCTCCGGTACGTCCCCGCCGAGGTCCGCACCTCGGCGCGTCCGGCCCGGTCCGTGACGGCGGACACCCGGGCGCCCTCGACCAGTTCGACGCCCTGGCGGCGCAGCCGTTCGGCGAGCCGGTCCACGAAGAGCCCGGGGTCCAGCGACCACTGGTCGTCAACCACGAACCCCGCCCCGGCGCCCCCGGTGAGCGCGGGCTCGGTGTCCGCGAAGGCGTCCCCCGTGAGCAGCCCGCCGGCGGCGATCGGCGCGCCCAGCCGGCGGAAGGCGGTGAGCGCCTGGGCGGCGTAGTCGCGGGACGGAAAGGCGAACAGGAACCCGTCCTTGTGCGCCTCCCCGTCCACGCCGAGCGCCTCCAGCTCCTCGAAGAGCCCGAAGGTGCCCTTGGCGAGCGCGCCGAGCGCGCTCGCCCCGCGGCCGTGGTGGCGCGCGGTGGCCCGCAGTCCGAAGCGGACGAGGAAGCGCAGCAGTTCGGCGCTGGTCGACGGATGGACGGCCAGGGCGCTGTCCGGGCGGTGCAGCCCGCGCAGCGCGCTGCCGATGACGCCGGGGGCGGCGAGCGGTTCCACCAGGTCGGGGCAGACCTCCCCGGCGTTGCCGCGGGAGGCGCCGCTGCCCAGCCGGTCACGTTCCAGGACGGTGACCCGCAGCCCGGCGGCGCCGAGGTAGTGGGCGCACATCAGGCCGATGACTCCGCCGCCGACGATCGTGACCGAGGAGGGCGAGGTGCCGGGGGCGGTCATGAGGTCTCCTTCACCGTGGGCCGCGGGGCGTTCGGGGCGTTGTCGCGGCGGAGGCGGGAGCGGCCGCGCAGGTCGCCGTCGCGGTCGGCCGCGCTGGCGTCGGCGAGGGTCAGCCCGCTGGTCTCCGGCGCGAGGACGTACGACGCGGCCCAGCCGATGGCGCAGATGACCGCGCCCAGGAGCATCGCCAGCCGGGTGCTGTGGGCCAGGACGACGGGCGCTCCCCAGGTGCCGATGGCGGCGCCGACCCGGCTGATGCCGGTGGCGAAGCCGTTGGCGGTGGCGCGCACCCCGGTCGGGAACAGCTCGGAGGGGTAGATGGCCTGCAGGCACTGGCTGGAGAAGCACACCACGCCGAAGGCCGCGAAGAGGACGACCACGACGGCCGGTGCGGGGTGGGCGAAGGCGGCGAGGCAGAGCAGGGGAATGGCGGAGAGGCCGAAGCTCCACAGCAGCAGGGTGCGCCGCCCCTTGTTGACCACCAGGATGCCGGACAGCGAGCCGAGCACGAAGAAGATCTGCACCACGACCGCGCCGAGGTAGGAGTCGTTGCCGTCGGCCAGTCCGAAGGAGGCCAGGATGGTGGGTTCGTAGGTGGTGATGGCGTAGATGGGCAGGAGCTGACAGGCCCAGAAGACGCTGATGAAGACGGTCCTGCGCAGATAGGCGCCGCGGAAGATGTCGCCGTAGCGGGTGCGCGAGGCGGTGTCCGCCTCCAGGTCGGCCAGGTCCGCGTCCGGGCCCAGCATCTGCTTCAGCACGGCCCGGGCCTCGTCGGTGCGCCCCTTGCTGAGCAGCCAGCGCGGGGACTCGGGGGTGCCGAAGCGCAGCAGGAGGATGAGCGCGGCCGGGAGGGCGCTGCTCGCGAGCATCCAGCGCCAGTCGTCATGGCCGGAGGACAGCATCGCCCAGCCGACGACGTACGCTACGGCGGCGCCGACCGACCACATCGTCACCATGATGACCAGCAGCGGGCCCCGGGAGTTGCGGGGTGCGAACTCGGAGGCGATGGTGCCCGCGATGGCGAAGTCCGCGCCGATGGCGATGCCCATGAGGAAGCGCAGCACGGTGAGCTGCCATGGGTCGGTGACGAAGAACTGGGCCGCGGACAGCACGATGAACGCGGCGATGTCGAAGAGATAGACCTTCTGCCGCCCGACCCGGTCGGTGACATAGCCGAAGATCAGGCCGCCGGCGAACATGCCGACCAGGGAGGCGGAGCCGATGACTCCGGCGTCGAAGGAGTTGAGGTGGTAGTCGGCGGTGAGGAGCGGGAGCGCGACGCCGATGATGCTGAGGATGTAGCCGTCGCAGAACTCGCCGCCGCCCGCGTAGAGCGTGATGAGCCAGTGGGTGCGGGTGGGACGGGACTTTTCGAGTGATGCTGTGCTCATAGGCCGTCTCCGGAGGTGGTGCTCCTGGGGAGGAGGAGGACGGATGGCCGGGCGGTCGCGAGGCGCCCGGTGCTGATGTCGGAAGACGGTAGGCAGCGCGGAGCGTACGGTCATCGTAGGAGTCGCACGAACCGGCCCACAGTGTTACGGGGTCGCTTGTACGATCCGCCCATGGACCCTCTGAGCGGCCACCCCGTCCTGACCCCGCAGCTGGCTCAGGAGATCGCCCATGACATCGGCCGGATCACCGGCTTCAATGTGCTGATCACCGACCCCGGGGCGGTCGTCATCGGCTGCGGCGACCTCTCGCGCGTCGGCACCGTCCACGAGGCGTCGCTGGAAGTGGTGCGCACCGGGCGGCCCGCCACCCACACCGCCGGGCAGGCGAGCCGGATGCGCGGGGTGCGGCACGGGACGAGCCTGCCGATCACGGTCGGGGAGGAGGTCATCGGCACGGTCTGTCTGACCGGGGAGCCCGCGGAGGTGGACCGCTTCGGCCTGGTGGTGCGGCGGCAGGCCGAGATCCTGCTGGAGGAGGCGGCGCTGCTGCGCTCGCGCATGCTCCACGAGCGGGCGGTCGACGACTTCGTACGGGACGTCGCGCTCTACGACCCCGAGGTGGTCGACGCCGGGGCGGTGGACGCCCGGGCGGTGGAACTGGGCCTGGCCCCCGGCGCGGCCCGGGCCGCGCTGCTGCTGGAGGTGCGCACGGCCGGTGAGGGCGCGGGGGTGTCCCGGATCACGGTGCTGCGGACCGTACGGGAGGTGTTCCGGGACCGGCAGGACGTGGCGGGCGAGCAGGCGGCCGGGCGGTACGTCGTGCTGGCCGCCGCGCACGGCGAGCGCGCGGCCCCGGGGCGGCTTGCCGATGCCTGCGGACAGCTGCTGTCGCTGCTGCGCGAACGCCATGGCCTGGACGGGCGGATGGCCGTCGGTGAGCCCGGCAAGGGCACGACCGGGATGCACCACTCCTACCGGGACGCGGCCACCGCGCTGCGCATCGGACCGGCCGTTTTCCCGGGCGAACGCGTTTTCACCGCCTGTGACCTGCGGATACCGCATCTACTGGGGTCCGTTCCGCACCATGGGCGGGCGCGGTTCGCCGATGCCGTGCTGGGGGATCTGCGCGGGCAGCCGGACTGGCCGACGCTGCGGGAGACGCTGATCGGCTGGGCGGAGGGCGGTTTCCATCTGGTGCGGGCGGCGGAGCGGCTGCACATCCACCGGAACACGCTCCTGTACCGGCTGGAGAAGATCGGGAACCTGTCGGGGAAGCGGGTGCGGGAGCCCGTCCAGGCCATCGAGATGTATCTCGCCTGCCTGACCGACGTCCTCGCGGAGAACACCGGCCCGGCGAGGGAGCGCCGAGAAGACCCGACAGGCCAGAGGGTAAGGTAAGCCTGACCTAAGCCCCTGGAGTCGTTCGTGCGCACCAACCGTCTGTTTCCCCTGCTCGCCGCCGCCCTGGCCGCGACCGTCCTCACCGGCTGCGGCCCCGCGGAGTCCGCGGACTCCTCGTCGGCGTCCACCCAGCGGCCGGGCACTCGGCAGACGGACGGCGCCTTCCCCCGGACCGTCGCCCACGCGCTCGGCAGCACACCGGTCAAGGCGAAGCCGAAGCGCGTCGCGGTCATCAGCACCGGGCAGCTCGACGATCTGCTCACCCTCGGGCTCGTGCCCGCCGCCACCACCCGCGCCGACAACGCCGGTCTGGTCCCGGACTATCTGCGCGACGCCTTCCCCGGCAAGGCGAAGGCGCTCGCGGCGATGACGGACATCGGCACCCGCAACTCCCCCGCCATGGAGAAGCTCGCGGCCGCCAAGCCCGATCTGATCCTCGTCAACAGCACCCAGGGCGACCTCTACCCGACCCTGTCGGCCATCGCCCCGACCGTCGTCACCAAGGGCCGCGGGGCCAACTGGAAGAAGGACCTGCTGACCGTCGCGGACGCGGTCGGCGAGCGCGACCGGGCGCGGACGATCATCGGCCGCTTCGAGAAGGACGCCGCACGGCAGGGCGGGAAGCTCGGCGGGAAGGACACCAAGCTGTCCATGGTGCGGTTCAACCCGGACCGGGTCCGGATGTTCGGCGCGAAGTCCTTCACCGGCACCATCGCCGACGACATGGGGCTCGGCCGCCCGAAGTCGCAAGAGTTCGACGACATCTCCCAGGATCTGAGCGGTGAGCGCATCCCCGAGATGGACGGCGACTGGATCTTCTACTCCATCCAGGGACGGCCCGGGAAGACGGACGCGGGCGCCTATCTCTCCAACCCGCTGTGGAAGAAGCTCGGCGCGGTGCGCGCCGGACACGCCGTCACGGTGGACGACGACCCCTGGTACCTCAACGCCGGGCCGACCGCCGCGCGTGTCGTCCTGCACGACATCACCGAGCACCTGGGCCGCTGACGTTCACGGCGGTTCGCACGACGTTTCGTGACGGTTTACGCGGCGGATTTCGCGATGGTTATGGGCAAGGCATATCCCACCGTCACGCCCCGTATGCGATCGGGACAATCTGTCACCATAATGCCCTCCGCAGGCAATAGTCTCGGCGTACAGGCCGCGGCGGAGGAGGTAGTCCATGGGGACGGGCGATCGCGAACAGGCACAGGCACGGGCGCGGCAGGAAGCCGACCGGCTCACCGCGCAGGGCATCCATGGCATCGCGCTGACCTGGGTGGACAACGCGGGACTCACCCGGGTCAAGTCCGTGCCCACCGGGCGGCTCGCCCATAGCGCCAGGCGTGGCGTCGGCATGTCCCCCGTCTTCGACGTATACCTCGTGGACGACTCCATGACGACGAGCCCTCATATCGGCGGGCCCGACGGCGATCTGCGGCTCTTCCCCGATCTCGACCGGCTCACCGCGCTGGCCGCCCAGCCCGGCTGGGCCTGGGCACCGGCCGACCGCTACGCCCAGTCCGGTGTGGAACACCCCACCTGCCAGCGGCTGTTCGCCCGCCGGATGGCCGGGCGGGCACACGGGCGGGGGATCGCGCTGCGCATGGGGTTCGAGACGGAGTGGGTCGTCACCACGGGCGGCGCGGGTGGCGCGGGCGGCATGGGTGGCGCCGACGACACGTACGGCAGCGGCGGCCCGGGCAGCACGCGCGACACCCGCGACACCGGCGGCCCCGGCGCGTCGCGCTCCGCACGCGACACGCCCGGCCCCGGCCCGCACTACGCCGGTGCGGGCCCGGCCTACGGCATGGCGCGCCTGGTCGGCCTCTCCGGCTACCTCGCCGACGTACTCGACACGCTGCACACCCAGGGCGTGGAGGTGCTGCAGCTGCACCCGGAGTACGCGGCCGGGCAGTTCGAGGTGTCCGTGGCGCCCGCGGACCCGGTGGGCGCCGCCGATCTGGCCGTCCTCGTCCGCGAGACGATTCGCGGGGTGTCGGCACGGCACGGGCTGACCCCGCTGTTCGGCCCGGTGGCCGAGGCGGGCACGGTCGGCAACGGCGGCCATCTGCACCTGAGTCTGTGGCAGGGCGAGCGCAATCTGTGCCGGGACGGGGACGGACCGCACGGCATGACCGCGACCAGCGAGGCGTTCCTCGCCGGAGTGCTGCGCGCGCTGCCCGCGCTGCTCGCCATCGGCGCCCCCTCCCCCGCGAGCTATCTGCGGCTCGAACCCTCCCGCTGGGCCGGGGCGTACCAGTGCTGGGGGCTGGAGAACCGCGAGGCCGCGCTGCGCTTCATCGCCGGTGCCCCGGACGACCCGGGCGCGGCCAACGCCGAGGTCAAGTGTTTCGATCCGGCGGCCAACCCCTATCTGGTGACGGGCGCGGTCATCGCCGCCGGACTCGCCGGGCTCGACGCCGGGCTCACCCTGCCGCCGCCGGTCTCCGGCGATCCGGCGGAAACGGGCCGGGAGGGGCGGCTGCCCACCTCGCTGCTCGCCGCGCTGGAGCACTTCGAGGACTCGGCGGTGCTGCGCGAGGCGCTGGGCGATCCGCTCTTCGAATCCATCGCCGCCGTACGCCGCGCCGAGGCGGCGCTGTTCGAGAAGGCCACCCCGCAGGAGATCGCGGCCGCGACCCGGGGACGGTACTGAACGATGCACTCCGCCGAGGAGACGGCGCCGACCGTGCCGTCTCTGCCGCCGCTGGTGGACCACCACTGTCATGGGGTGGCCCGCCGCGAACTGGACCCCGCCGCGTTCGAGGCGCTCCTGACCGAGTCCGACGCGCCCGCCGCGCTCGGCACCACCTTCTTCGACAGCCAGCTGGGCTTCGCGCTGCGCCGCTGGTGCCCGCCCCTGCTCGATCTGGAGCCGCACTGCCCGCCCGCCCGCTATCTCGCCCGGCGGCGGGAGCTGGGGGTGCGGGAGGTCAACCGGCGGCTGCTGACCGCCGCCGGGATCACCGACTTCCTCGTCGACACCGGCCTCCCCGGCGACCTCACCACCCCCGACGAGCTGGCCGCGGCGGCCGGTGGCACCGCGCACGAGGTCGTCCGGCTGGAACACCTCGCGGAGCGGACCGCCGACACCTCGCGCAGCGCCGACGACTTCCTCACCGGGCTCGCCGACGGAATCCGGGAGGCCGCCCGTACCGCCGCGGGCTTCAAATCGGTGGCCGCCTACCGCTACGGCCTCCACTTCGACCCCGAGCCACCGGCCCCCGCCGCCGTGCACACCGCGGCCGAGCGCTGGCTCGCCCACCGCGCCGAGGACGGCCCGCCCGCCGCCCGGGTGACCGACCCCGTACTGCTGCGCCATCTGCTGTGGTCCGCGGCCCACACCGGGCTGCCGCTCCAACTGCACACCGGCTTCGGCGATCCGGATCTGCGGCTGGACCGCTGCGATCCGCTCGCGCTCACCGACTTCATCCGCGCGGTACGTCCCACCGGCTGCTCGCTGATCCTGCTGCACGGCTATCCGTACCACCGCGGCGCGGCCTACCTCGCCGCCGTCTTCCCACATGTCTACGCCGACGTCGGCCTGTCCCTGACCCACACCGGGGCGCGGGCCGGGGCGGTGCTCGCCGAGATGCTGGAGCTGGCCCCGTTCGGCAAGGTGCTCTTCTCCACCGACGCCTACGGGCTGCCCGAGCTGTATGTGGTGGGCGCGCGGCTGTTCCGGGAGGCGCTGACCGGGCTGCTGGCCCGCTGGGTGCGCGAGGGCGCGTGGTCGAGCGGCGACGCGGCGCGAGTGGCGGCGCTCCTCGGCGCGGACAACGCGCGCCGAGTGTACGGGCTCGGCAGCACGATCACCCGTGATCATTAGCCTTGACCGCAGAATCCCCGGTTCGTGGGGCGCTGGGCCGCGGTTTTCGCCACGATGGTGGGATGGACGAAGAGCACTTCCTGGAGCGGGCCAAGCAGTTCGCGCTCCACCTGGCCGAGCTTCAGTCACGCCTCGACCCCGCGTCGTACGATCTGCTGCTGCGCATCCTGCACGGCATCAACGACGCCATCGTGGGCCGCTCCTCGGGCTCCACCGGTATAGACGTACCGTTCACCGTGCACGACCGCGACCTGTTCACCCCCGCTCTCGGGCGGGAGCTGGCCAAGCTGACCAGTCTGCTGGGGCCGCACGGGCTGCAGTTGGTCGTCGAGTTCGGCAACCAGCGGGAGCACGACCGGCGCGAGGTCGAGGCGATAGCCCGGGTCAGCGGCATGGCTCCCGGCGGCCTGGCTCCCGGGGACGCGTGATGGCTTACCGGCGGGTACGGTTCGGCGTGGACGACGGTGCGTGCCGACGGCGGCGCGCCTCCCCGTCCCCGTCACGTCGGCGTCGTCGGAGGAGAACGCATGCGGATCAGCGGCACCACCGTCCTGCTCACCGGAGCGACCGGGGGCATAGGGCAGACCCTCGCCCGGGCCCTCGCCGCCAAGGGCGCCAAGCTGCTGCTCACCGGGCGCCGCGAGGAGGTGCTGCGGCCGCTGGCCGAGCGGCTGGGCGCCCGTCCGCTGGTGGCCGACCTGGCCGACCGGTCCGATCTGGAGCGGCTCGTCGAGGAGGCGGAGGCGGCGGACACCCGCATCCTCATCGCCAACGCCGCGCTGCCCTCCAGCGGTGACGTCCTCGGCTACGACACCGAGCACCTGGACCGCGCCCTCGACGTCAATCTGCGCGCCCCGCTGCTGCTGTCCCGGCTGATGGCACCGCGGATGGTGGCCGCCGGGTCCGGTCAGCTGGTGATGATCGGCTCGCTGTCGGGCCGTACCGCCTCCCCCGGCGCCGCGCTCTACAACGCGGCCAAATTCGGGCTGCGCGGGTTCGCGCTCGGTCTGCGGCAGGACCTGCACGGCACGGGCGTCGGGGTCACGCTGGTGCAGCCCGGGTTCGTCGGCGACGCCGGGATGTTCGCCGACTCCGGCGCCGTCACGCCCCCCGGAGTACGTACGATCACCACCCGCCGGGTGGCGGCCGCCACCCTCCGCGCGATCGAACGGAACCGGGGCGAGGTGAACGTGGCCCCGCTGGAGCTGCGCTTCGGCAGCGCCCTCGGCGGCCTCTTCCCCACCCTCGCCGAACGCGCCCAGCGTCAGGCGGGCGCCGGGCAGACCTCCCGCCAACTCGCCGACGGACAGCGCGACAAGCGCTGAGCACGCCGCCGCGCAGGGCCGTCGCGGGGCCGTGGCCCGGGGCCGTGGTGTAGGTTCGGGCGACCCCACCGGGTGTGTGAGCGAGGGAGCGGGTCTATGCGTGCTGTGGTGTTCGACGACTTCGGACGCAGGCCCGAGGTACGGACCGTCGACGATCCCACCCCCTCCCGGCGCGGCGTGGTGATCCGCGTCGAGGCCACCGGGCTGTGCCGCAGCGACTGGCACGGCTGGATGGGCCACGACCCGGACATCCGGCTGCCCCACGTCCCCGGCCATGAACTCGCGGGCACGGTCGAGGAGATCGGCCCCGACGTCCTGAACTGGCGTCCCGGCCGCCGGGTCACCGTGCCCTTCGTCTGCGCCTGCGGACGCTGCGCGGCGTGCGCGGACGGCGCCCAGCAGGTGTGCGAGCGGCAGACGCAGCCGGGCTTCACCCACTGGGGCTCGTTCGCCGAGTACGTCGCGATCGAGAACGCCGACGTCAACCTCGTCGGCATCCGCAACGAGCTGCCCTTCACCACCGCCGCCTCGCTCGGCTGCCGCTTCGCGACCGCCTTCCGCGCGGTGGTGACCCAGGGCCGGGTCGCCCCGGGCGAATGGGTCGCGGTACACGGATGCGGCGGGGTCGGACTGTCCGCCATCATGATCGCGGCGGCCTGCGGGGCCCGGGTCGTCGCGGTCGACATCTCCGCCCGGGCGCTCGCCCTGGCCTCCCGCTTCGGCGCGGCGGTCTGCGTGGACGCCTCCTCCACCCTGGGCTCGGTCGCCGAGGCCGTCGCGGACGCGACGGGCGGCGGCGCCCATGTCTCCGTCGACGCGCTGGGCTCTCCCCGTACCTGCGCGGCCTCCGTGGGCAGCCTCCGCCGCCACGGCCGCCACGTCCAGATCGGCCTGCTGCCGCCCGCCGCCGGAAACCCGATGCTCCCGATGGACCGGGTGATCGCCCTCGAACTCCAACTGCTGGGCAGCCACGGCATGGCCGCCCACGCGTACGGGCCGATGATGGCGATGGTCGACGCCGGAAAACTGCGCCCGGACCTCCTGGTAACCGACCTCATAGGCCTGGACGCCGTCCCCGAGGCCCTCTCCGCCCTCCCCTCGGCCGCCAAGGGCGGAGTAACGGTGATAGAACCCCACCGCGCCCCGTCACCCACCCGCTGACGGAAGGCGAACTCCGGCGATTCACCGCCCGGTTGAGCCCGCCGCGGGTTCGCCGGGCGCCGCCCGGACACCGGCTCGCGACGCGGGAGCGGGCGCGGGTCCGCGACCTCGCGGCGTGATACCGCCCATCGCGGGCCCCGTGCCGAGCCCGGCGATCAGCAGCCCGGCGCCGGTCAGGAGCGCCGGTTTGGCGTGGCCGCTGCGCAGAATGGCGGCGGCCTGGAAGAAGAACCCGCCGGTCAGCAGGGCGCTGTAGGTGCGGTGCCGGAAGAGACGGAGCGGCAGCACGGGGACGGACACGCGGCGCTCGACGGGAACGAGCAGGGCGAGCGGCAGGGGCGCCCGCGGGTGGATCTGGACCCGCCGGTTCCGCTGCGTCTAGCCTTGGCCACGACCTGATGTCCCATCACGTGGCATGAGCGGGGCCGTCGTGTGCCCTGTTGTGATGCCCCGTGCCGTACGCCGTGGGTGGGTACGGCCGGTGACAGCCGCCGCTCGCCCAGGAAGTACTCCATCATGACCACTACTCCCTCAACGGCGCCCGACATCCTCTCCCCGGAGTTCGCGGCGGACCCGTACCCCGCCTACCGGGCCATGCGCGAGGACTTTCCGCTGATCCACCACCACGCGACGGGCAGCTACATCGTCTCCCGCTACGAAGACGTCGCCCGGGCCTTCAAGGACCCGGTGTACACCAGCCACAACTACGACTGGCAGATCGAGCCGGTGCACGGCCGGACCATTCTCCAAATGGACGGGCGCGAACACTCCGTGCGCCGCGCGCTGGTGGCGCCCGCCTTCCGGGGGAAGGACCTGAGGGAGAAGTTCCTGCCCGTCATCGAGCGCAACTCCCGCGAACTGATCGACGCCTTCCGGAACGAGCCGGAAGCCGATCTGGTGGGCCAGTACGCGACCCGTTTCCCGATCAACGTGATCGTCGACATGCTCGGCTTGAACCGGGAGGACCATGACCGGTTCCACGTCTGGTACACCTCGATGATCGACTTCCTGGGCAACCTGAGCCAGGACTCCGAGGTCGCGGCGGCGGGGCTGCGCACGCGGGAAGAACTCGCCGCCTACATGATCCCGATCATCCAGGACCGGCGCGCGCACCCGGGCGACGATCTGCTCTCCGTCCTGTGTACCGCCGAGATCGACGGCACGCGGATGAGCGACGAGGACATCAAGGCGTTCGTCAGCCTGCTGCTGGCGGCGGGCGGCGAGACCACGGACAAGGCCATCGCCGGTCTCTTCCGCAATCTGCTGGCCCATCCGGAGCAACTGGCGGCCGTGCGCGAGGACCGTACGCTCATCCCGGCGGCCTTCGCCGAGACGCTGCGCTTTACGCCTCCCGTGCACATGATCTTCCGTCAGCCATCGGAGGACGTGGAGGTGAGCGGTGGCACGATTCCGGCGGGTGCCACCGTCACCTGCCTGATCGGAGCGGCCAACCGTGACGGGAGCCGTTACGCCGATCCCGACGCGTTCAACATCTTCCGTGAGGATCTGACGACCGGCAGTGCTTTCTCGGCCGCCGCGGACCATCTGGCGTTCGCCCTCGGGCGGCACTTCTGCGTGGGGGCGCTCCTGGCGAAGACCGAGATCGAGGTGGGCGTCAACCACCTGCTGGACGCCTTCCCGGCTATGACCTTCGCCGATGGTGAGGTCCCCACCGAGACAGGGGTGTTCACCCGGGGCCCCAGCTCACTGCGGGTGCGGTTCGGCCAGCGGGCCTGACCTGCGCGTTTCAGTTGGGCCTGTTGAGCTGGGGTGACTGTGGCGGGCCGTGGCTGTCGGCAGGTGGACATGTCCGGGGCCCACCGCTTCCGCAACGCCTCCGCCACCGCACCCATGCGCATCCTGTGCATCTACGCTTCAGTGGACGCCACGCGCACCCTCGTCGACGCCGGACATGCCAAACCGGCCGAAACCGGCCGCTGGCACCACAACCGTTCAAGACCAGGAGAGCCACCACCGTGATCACCGAGATCGCCCAGATCGAGATCCTCCCCGGCAAGGAGGAGGACTTCGAGCAGGCCGTGGCCGAGGCGCGGCCCCTCTTCGTGGCGGCCGACGGCTGCCACGGAATCGACCTGCACCGCAGTGTCGAGCACCCCACGCGTTACCGGCTCATCGTCCAGTGGGAAACGCTGGAGCACCACACCGTCGCCTTCCGCGGCTCCGAGGACTTCACCCGGTGGCGGGCCCTCGCCGGGCCCCATTTCGCCGCTCCGCCGCAGGTCGAGCACGTGTACTCCGTCCTCGCCTCTTAACGTCGACGGCCGGGATCGCACCGGTCCCGGCCGGTCCCGGCCCGACGCCGCGAGCACCTGTCGACCGTCAGCTGATCGAGGGCAAGCGGCGAGCCCACAACCGGCTGGGCTTCGCGGTCCAGATGACGACCGCGCGGTACCTCGGAGTGTTCCTGGACGATCCCGTCGACGTGCCGGCCAGGGTGGTCGACTACCTCGCCGAACAGCTCCACATCGCGGACGCGTCGGTGCTGAAGGCGTACGGGGAGCGGGAGAACACCCGGCTGGCGCACGTACGGGAGCTGCGGCAGGTGCTGGAGTACCGGGAGTTCGCCGGGGCGGAGGCCGAGCTGCGGGCGTGGGTGGACGCGCGGGCGTGGAATCGATCGACAGTCAGTCCGTCAGTCGTCCCAAGGACACTCAAGGTTTCGTCCTGCTGCCGTGACGTTGGATCGTGGAAGATCATCAGGCTGGTGGATGCATGCCCGGCGGCTGGTCGGAGGCTACGAACGCAACCCCGCCCATGCGGAAGCGATGCTCAACACGGCCGTCATCACGCCGAGGACCCGCCGCCCGACCCGGCTCCGCTGCTCCCCCACCGCAGCGCCGCCCCGGCCCGCCGAACTCGTCGCGGCGGCGTGACCTGCCCCGGGGGGCGTTTGACTGGCGGTTGGTGTTCAGCGACGCGTAGCGCTGACGGTCGGCAGCATCAGGCAGGCCGGATTGTCCTGTTAGTACGCGAGCTGTCCGATGCCTCCGTCGACGCGCAGCACGGTCCCAGCGGTGTAGGCGGACTCGTCCGAGGCGAGGTAGACCGCCGCCTTGGCCAGCTCGGTGGTGGTTCCCAGGCGGTGGAGTGGCACGGTCTGCCGGAGTTCCTCGTAGAGGGCGCTCTGGCGCTCGGGGCCGAGGGGCGCGAACGCGTTGGTGATGGTCGGGCCCGGGCTCAGTCCGTTGACGCGGATGCCCCGGTCCCTCAGCTCGTAGGTCAGTCCGCGGGTGTAGGAGAGCAGGCCCGCTTTGGCCGCGCCGTAGACCGTCGCGTTCTCGTGTCCGATGTAGGCGGAGACCGAGCCGACGAGGATGACGGAGGACTGCTGCGAGAAGAGCGGCAGCAGGTCCTTGATCAGGAAGAACGGCGACTTGAGATTGGTCGCGAGGAGCCTGTCGAACGCCTCCTCGGTCCATGCCTCGATGGGGAGGTGGGTGATGTCGGCGGCGTTGCTCATCAGGATGTCGAGCTTCGGCCATTCCTGACGCAGCCGCGCGGCGAGCGCCGCCTGGCCGGGTACGTCGCCGGCGTCGCCGGCGATGGTCAGCAGTGGGCCCTCCAACTGCCGGGCTGCCTCGTCGAGCTTCTCCTGTGACCGGCCGGTGATGGCGACGGTCGCTCCTTCGGCGAGGAACTGGCGGGCCGTTTCCAGGCCGATGCCGCTCGTCCCTCCGGTGATCAGTGCGTGTTTTCCCGTAAGACGGTTCATAGTTCTGTCTCTCCTCAGATTGCGGTGCGGCCGCCGTCGGCGGCGATGATCGCCCCGGTCATGTAACTGGCCCGGTCACTGGCGAGAAAGGCGATCACGTGGGCCACCTCGGCCGGGTCGGAGGTGCGCTTGAGCGCGGTGGTCAGGCCCATGCCGCCCATGTCCGGGCCCATTGCCGCGACCACCTTGGAGGTGCGCATCGGGCCCGGTGAGACGGCGTTGACCCGCACGTTCGAGGCGGCGAACTCCGCCGCCCAGGTGCGGGTCAGTGATTCGAGCGCGGCCTTGGTGGCGCCGTAGACGGCCATGCCCGGCATGCCGAGGCCGGCCGCGGTGGAGCTGACGTTGACGATGCTGCCGCCACCACTCGCGGCCATCTTCTCCGCGAGCAGGGCGGTGAGCAGGAACGGAGCGCGCACGTTGACCGCGAAGGCGGCGTCGTAGCCCGCGAGGTCCTGCCCGGTGGTCGGGGAGAACGTCATCACGCTCGCGTTGTTGATCAGGATGTCGACGTCTCCGGCCTCCTCGACCAGCTGCCGCACGCCCGCCGGGTCGGACACGTCCGCCGCGACGAAGCGCACCGTCCCGGAGGACTCTCCACCGGCTGCGCGGAGGTCGTCCACGACCTGGGCGCCGCGCTGCGGATCGGTGCCGGTCAAGATCAGGTCGGCTCCGCCCGCGGCCAGCACCCTGGCCGTCGCGTGCCCGAGTCCGCCGATCGCGCCGGACCCGGTGACGAGCGCCGTCTTGCCCGCAAATTCCATTGTTTCGCCCTTCGTGCCGGTCAGTGAGCGACGACTTCCGTGCGTCCGTTCAAGAAGTGTCGCAACGGAAAGCTACGACTTCTTGAACGTCGAGTCAAGAAGTCGTAGTCTTGGGCACGTGGCACGAACCGGACGCCCCCGCGAGTTCAACAAGGAACAGACGCTGGAGCGCGCACTCGAACTGTTCTGGTCCCGGGGATACGGGGCGACGTCGATCCAGGACCTGGTCGACGCGCTGGCCATCGAGCGCGGCAGCCTCTACGGCGCGTTCGGTGACAAGCGCCGCTTCTACCTGGACGCCGTCAGGCTCTACTGGGAGGTGTACGAGCGGCACCTGACCACCGCGCTCGACACCACCCCGCTCCTGCCGGCGCTGCGCGAGATCCTGACCCATCCGGCGCGGCTGGACGAACTGATCTCCGACAGGGGTGTGCCGCAGGGTTGCCTGGTCGGCAACACGACCGCCGAGCTCGTCCCCCAGGACAGCGAAGCCACAGAGATCGTCACCCGCTCGTACCACCGCTTCACCGACATCGTCGCCGGCGCACTCCGCCGCGCACAGGCCGCCGGAGAGGTCACGACCAACTCCTCGCCCGAGGCCCAGGCGCAGCTCCTGCTCTACATCGTCCAGGGCCTGTCACTCGTATCGAGGGCGGGGCTCGATCAGAGGGCGGCGCTGACGGCGATCGACACGGCGGTGGACGGGTTGCGGGCGTGACCGGGCCCTTCCACGCGCGACCGGTTCGCTCCAGAGGCCCCCAGCGGCACTGACACCGCAAACTTGGTCAGGCGGTGACTCCCGCAGTCATGTCGGAACGGCCTCCGTAGTCACGCGCACAGCCACTGGTGGCGTACTTCGCGGCCTGGGCCAGGGCCATCAGCGGACGTCCATCCGTTCGGCGACGGTGTTCACCGCATAGGCAAGCACATTGCGTACGCCGACGGGTACCACGTCCAGGCCGGGGGTGAGCAGTTCGGCTTCGGTCTGCGCGAGGAGGGTCCTGAAGCCCAGGGTGTCCCTGATGTCCACCACGGGAGCGAGCCTACGGCCTGACGCGGGGCGGCCGGTCCCCGGTGGCGCCGGTTGCCCGTGTGGGTGGACGACGGCGCTCCGGGGCCCGGCCGGGGAGGTTCCGTGCGGGGTGTAGCAGTTCGGGTCGGTGCAACGGAGGCTTAGCGCCGGTTTTCGTTCCGATATTCCTCGACCCCCGGGCCCTACGGCACGCGCACGGTCCCCCGCACCACCCGCACCCGGTCCCCAGCGGCCGGATCGGCCGCGATCGCCGGGACGTTGGCGGGCGTCAGCTCGGGGGCGCGGCCCGGCTCACCGCCGCGTGGCACCGTCCGCACCACCTGGCTGGGCGGAAGTTCCCCGCCCCGCCCCCGCAACCGCTGCCACATCACGTCCAGCGCCTGCTGGTAGTAGTACCCGAGCGGGACGTAGCGGTTGTCGAGCCCCGGCGTCTGCGCGTCGCTGTGGTGGGCGTGGGTGACCTCGACGTAGCTGACGGTGGAATTCCCCTGCTGCGCACGTGTGTTGAGCCCCAGATACGGCCGCGAGCTGTGGTTCACGGGCACCCGTGCGTCGTCCCGGCCGTGCACGATGAGCGCCGGTTTGCCGTGCAGATCGCCGCTGCGGCGCGTGGCGTCCAGCCCGGAGGCCAGCCGCGCCGCCCATGTCCGGTCGGCGGGCGGCGCGTCCGCGCGCGGAAAGGCGAGCCGGTACACACAGCGTTCGCCGCGCAGGTTGTAGTCGTGACGGCCGTCCGCCCCAGGGGACTTGCTGTCCGCGACGGGCCCACCGGGCGCGTTCTCGTCGATCAGCACCCCCGGGACGGGCGCCCGTCCCGGGCTGGTGCCGAAGGCGGCGGCCAGCTCGGCGCGGCGGTACGGCACCGGGGCGCCGGAGCCGTCGGTCCGCGCCCACCCATAGCCGCACAGCGCGTCGTCCACCGAGGCCCGTGCATAGCTCATCGCGTACGAGGCCGGGGTCTGCGGATCGTAGTGCGAGAGCTGCAAGTACCCGGACCGCAACTGGAATCCGGCGCGTACGAGGGCCCGCGCGGCGAGCCGCGGCAGACCGTCCTCCCCCGCGCGCGCGGCGTCGCGGCGGGTGATGAGCCGGGGGTCGTCGCCGACCAGCGCCGCGCACCGGCGGCGCGCGGCGGGCACGTCCAGGGTGGCGTAGCCCGGCGCGGAGGGCTCGGTGAGCGCGGCGCACGGCTGGAGCAGCGAGGCCAGGGAGTTGTACCGGATCAGCGGCAGACCCGCCGCGGGGACGGCGCGCCCGGCCTGGCGCACCCGGATGCCGTTCAGCGGGGCGAGGTTCATCTGCGGTTCGGAGGCGACGACGGCGTCGACGAGCCCGGTTCGGTCGTCCTCGCCCGCGGCGACGGCCGCGCCGCCGCCGTTGGAGACGCCGGTGGCCAGGACCGTGGTGGTGGCCGCGGTGTAGCCGCCGCGGGGCGCGCCGCTTCGCCGGTCGCGGTTCAGGACGGCGAGCGCGAGCCGCACCGAGCGCAGCACGTCGCGCCCCCAGGTGGCCTGCGGATCGGTCCGGGAGTGCGCCATCTTGTACGCCACGCGGTACGGGCGCGCGGCGTCGAAGCGGGCCCGCTCGGCGTCGGTCAGCCCGGGGTCGAAGGCGCTGCGGCCCCCAACTTGCGTACGTGGCCCGGTCGTTCCGTCGTAGGCCATGACGGTGCCGGAGTGCAGATCGTCGAAGGCCGGGCCCATGCCCTTGTCGGTGTAGGCGACGGCGCACCGGCGGTGCAGGCCCCAGGCCCCGGCCGTGCCGGTCATGCTGTAGACGCCGCCGAGTCCGGTCGCGGGCGCGGCCACCACGCAGGGCCGGGCGCGGTCGAAGGTGTCCGGCACCTGGACGACGAAGCTCACGCTGTCCGCGCCGCGCCCCGCCACCGCCCGGTACTCGGTGCCCGCGATCCGGCCGTCGCCGGGCAGCGGGCGGCCCCGGTCGACGTCGGCCCCGTACAGCCGCCCCAGTCCGCCACCGGACCCGGCCGACATTCCGGCGGACGCCCAGATGGCTTGGCGGCGCAGCTCGGCGGTGGTGGGCCGGTCGGGGTCGGCGGGGGCGGGCAGCGGGCCGCGCAGCCCGTCGAAGCCGAGCCCGGCGGTGAGCAGATCGTCGCCCGTGCCGTCGTAGTGGACGGAGGTGAGGTGGTGGAATCCGGGCGGCGGCAGGGCCCTGTCCGCCGCGGCGACGGGGTTGAGGGACGCCGCGGTCAGCGCGACGGTCAGCAGACTCACGGACGTAACGTGGCGTCGTTGGCGTCGGCGTACGGATGGCATCGCGGAGGCTCCTCCTCGGGGCGTGGTGGCGGCACGGACGGAGCACGTACGGGTTACAGCGGCACCGCGCCCGTCGCCATGGCGACCGCCGTCATCACCAGCGTCGTGCCGAACGCCCAGCGGAAGATGAACCGCTGGTGTTCGCCGAGCTGCACCCCGCTCATGCCGAGCAGGATGAACGTCGCGGCGGTGAGCGGGGAGAGCGGGAAGCCGGTGGTCATCTGGCCGAGGACGGCGGCGCGGGCGACTTCGGCGGGGTCGGTGCCGAAGGAGTCGGCGGTTCCGGCGAGCACGGGCAGGATGCCGAAGTAGTAGGCGTCGGGGGTGAAGACGAGGCTGAGCGGCATGCTGGTGACGGCGACCAGCGCGGGCAGATGGCCGCCGAGACCGTCGGGGATGACCTCGACGATCGCCTGGGCCATCTTCCCGATCATGCCGGTGCCGGTGAGGATGCCGGTGAACACACCGGCGGCGAAGATCATGGTGGTGACGAGGACGACGCTGTTTCCGTGCCTCTCCAGCAGGGCCTGCTGGTCCTCCCAGCGCGGGTGGTTGACCAGCAGCGCGATGGCGAACGCGAGCACGAACAGCACCGGCAGCGGCATGGCCTCCAGCACCAGGCCGGTCAGCAGGGCCAGGGTGAGCAGCAGGTTGAAGACGGTGAGCGCGGTGCCCGCCCGCGCGGCCACCCGCGGCGTGCCCGGGCCGTCGCCGGCGGCCGCCGCCGGAACCGGCCCCGGGTCGGGCGCGGTCAGTGCGCCCAGCCGGGCGCGCTCCCGGCGGCCGATGGCGTACGAGGCGAACAGCACCCAGACGATGCCCGCGGCGAAGGCGGGCAGCAGCGGGGTGATGATGTCCGGGGTGTCCAGCTTGAGGGCGGCGGCGGCCCGCGCGGTCGGGCCGCCCCAGGGGATCAGGTTCATCACACCCGCGCCGAGGGCGACGACCCCGGCGAGCACGAGCCGGCTCATGCCGAGCCGCCGGTAGACGGGCAGCAGCGCGGAGATGGAGATGAGGAAGGTCGAGGAGCCGTCACCGTCGAGCCCGACGCACATGGTGAGGACGGCCGTGCCGACCGTGACGCGCAGCGGATCGTTCTTCGCGATGCGCAGGATGGCGCGGATCAGCGGTTCGAAGAGCCCCGCGTCGATCATCAGGCTGAAGTAGAGCACCGCGAAGGCGATCATGATGCCGGTGGGGGCCACCTGGGACAGCCCGTCGAGCGCCATCGGGCCGAGGTCGTGCCCGTAACCGCCGATGACCGCGGCGACCACCGGCGTCAGCACGAGGGCGACCAGCACCGAGACCCGTTTGAACATGGTGAGCAGCAGGAAGCCGCCGATCGTGCAGAATCCCAGGGCTGCCAGCATGGGCCGCTCGCTTCCTCGTCCGGTCAGGTGTTGCCGAAGAGTGTCGGAGCGGCGAAAGATCCGCGTCCAGCATCGAACACAGATCTATCCATGCGTTCTGCGCAACAGTTCCCCCGGGCGGCGCTCCCGCATACGCTCGCCGACCATGGACGTCACTCTGCGCCAGCTCACGGCGTACTCCGCGGTCGCCCGCGCGGTGAGCTTCACCGCCGCGGCCGCCGAACTGCATGTGTCCCAGTCCTCCTTGAGCCGTGCGGTCGCCGATCTGGAACGCACCCTCGGCATGCGGCTGCTGGAACGCGACACCCGCAATGTGGAACTCACCCCCGCCGGGGCGGAGGCGCTGCGCATCGCCGACCAGATCCTCTCCGCACACCGGGCGGGCCTCGCCCAGCTGGGCCGCTATGTGGCGGGCGAGCGCGGCGCCGTGTCGCTGGCCACCCTCCCCTCGGTGGCGGCCGTCCTCCTGCCCCCGGTCATCTCCGCCTTCCGCGCCCGGCGCCCCGAGATGACCGTACGGCTCCTGGACGGACTGGAACGCTCGGTGCTCCAGCGGGTCGTGGACGGCGACGCCGACTTCGCCGTGAGCACGGTCCCCCGCCACCGGGCGACCGGCGGCATACGGCTGCGGCCCCTGGTGCGCGACCGCTTCCACGCGGTGCTCCCCGAACACCATCCGCTCGCCGCGCGGGACGAGGTCACCTGGGAGCAGCTCGGTCAGGAACCGTTCCTCGCGGTCGGTACGGACTCCAGCGTCCGCCGCATGACGGACGCCGCCTTCGCCCAGGCGGGCCGGGACACCGCCCCGGCGGCCGAGGCGACGAGCGTGGCCACGGTGGGCGGCCTGGTGGCGGCGGGGCTCGGCGTCTCCGCCCTCCCTGCCCTGGTCCACCCCCTGATCCCGCCGGGCCCGCTGGTCCGCCGCCCGCTGGTCGCCCCGGTGCTGGAGCGCCGTCTGTACGTCGTCCTCCCGGCGCACCGGGCGCTGCCGCCGGGCGCGGGGCGCTTCCTGGAGGAGCTGGAGGCGTTCAGATCGGCGGGCCACGAGCTCCCGGAGGGCGTGGTGTGGGAGGAGGCGGACGAGGGCTGAGCCGAAGGCCCCTCGCGAGACCATTGCGAGCTCCTTGCGAGCCCCTCCCGAGATCCTTGCGATATCCGCATGAATTGATGTTTCTTCAATGCTGGACCCGCATATCCCCCACCCCGCAGCCTGAACCGCATGGAGGACCACACCAGCACACGGCAGGGACAGCTCGCGGGGCTCAGGGTGGTGGAGTTCGCCCACGTCGTGGCGGGCCCGCTCGCCGGGGGCATGCTCGCCGACCAGGGAGCCGACGTCGTCCACGTCGAGCCGCCGGGCGACGGGGACGCCGCCCGGGCCATGGGGCCCCGCCGGGACGGAATCCCGCTCTGGTTCAAGGTCGCGGGCCGCAACAAGCGCTCCGTGACGCTCGATCTGCACCATGAGACGGGCCGGGAAGTCGCCCGGGAACTGGTCGCCTGGGCCGATGTGGTGATCGTGACGCTGCGCGCCGGGCGGCTGCGCGCCTGGGGGCTGGACTGGGAGGCCGTCCACGCGCTCAACCCCCGCGCCATCCTGCTCCAGATCTCCGGCTTCGGCGCCACCTCCTCCCGCGCGGACGCCCCCGGTTTCGGCAAGATGGGCGAGGCCCGCAGCGGGGTCGTCCATCTGACCGGCTTCCCCGACGGCCCGCCCGTGCACACCGGCTTCTCGCACGGCGACGCCGTCACCGGCCTGATGGGCGCGTTCGCGGTGCTCGCCGCGCTGCACCGCCGCGACACCGACCCGGACTTCGACGGCGAGTGGATCGACCTGGCCCTCTTCGAACCCCTCTACCGCCTCGTCGAGTGGCAGATCATCGCCTACGACCAGCTCGGCACGGCCCCCGAGCGGGCGGGCAACCAGCTCGCGGTCGCGCCCGCCGCCGTCATCAACACCTACCGCAGCGCCGACGACGACTGGCTCACCGTCACCTCCGCCACCACCCGCTCGGTGCGCAACGTGGTACGGCTGCTCGGCCTGCCCGACGACGAGTTCGCCACCGTCGAGCAGCAGCACGCGGGCCGCGACCGGCTCGACGCGGCGCTGAGCGAGTGGGTGGCCGAGCGCCCCTCGGCCGAATGCCTGGCGGAGTTCGAACGCGCGGAGGTGGTGGCCTCCCGCGTCTTCACCGCCGCCGACATCGTGGCCGACCCCGTCTACGCCGAGCGCGAGGACATCATCACCGTCGACGACCCCGACCTCGGCCCGGTCCGGATGCAGGCGGTCATCCCGCACTTCCGCCGCGCTCCCGGCGCGGTGTGGCGCACCGGCCCGGCGCTCGGCGAGGACAACGCCCTGGTCTACGGGGAGTGGCTCGGCATCGACGACAAGCGGCGGACGAAGCTGGAGGACGACGGTGTCATCTGAACCACCTGGCCGGGCGCCCCTGCGCTCCCTGCTCTTCGTCCCGGGCAGCCGAACCGACTGGCTGCCCAAGGCCGAAGCGGCGGGCGCCGACGCCGCGATCCTCGACCTGGAGGACGCGGTCCCCGACGACGGCAAGGCGGCGGCGCTCGACGCCGTGACCCAGGCCATCGACCGGGCAACGTCGCGCATGCGGCTGTTCGTACGCGTCAACTCGCTCGACCGCGCGGCGGGCTGGCAAGCCGCCGACGAACTGCGCGCCGTGGCCCGCCCCGGCCTCTACGGCATCGTGCTGCCCAAGGTCGACCACGCCGACGACGTACGCGCCGCCGACCGGATGCTGGCGTGGTGCGAACGCCACCACGGGCTGCCCGAGGGCCACTTCGCGCTCGTCCCCCTGCTGGAGACGGCGCGCGGGCTGCGCGAGGCCTACGACATCGCCCGCGCCGCCGACCGCATCGCCCACCTGGGCGCGCTCACCGGCCCCGGCGGGGACGTGGAACGCGCCGTGGGCTACCGGTGGAGCGCGGACGGCGACGAGACACGCGAACTGCGCGCCCGGGTCCTGCTCGACGCCCGCGCCGCGGACCGCCCCCACCCGGTGGCCGGGCTGTGGACCGACATCGCGGACCTGGCCGGGCTGCGCCGCTTCGCCGAGCAGAACCGCGCGCTGGGGTACGAGGGGATGGCGGTGATCCACCCTTCCCATGTGCCGGTCGTCAACGAGGTGTTCTCCCCCGGCCCCGACGAGCTGGACCGGTGCGCGCGGCTGATCGCGGCGGTGGAGGAAGCCCAGGCACGGGGGGCCGGGGCCGTACGGTTCGAGGGGCGGATGGTGGACGAGGCGATGGCGGCCACGGCCCGCCACACGCTCGCCCAGCGGATTGGCGGGTGAGCTTCGGCCCGCCTCAGCCGTCCCGCCCGTCCCGGCCACCGCCGAGAGGTACCCCCGCCGACGGCGGACCGTACCCCGGGCGCGGCGCGCCCGTACGGTCGAGCGGGCATGCCGCCGCCCACACCACCCCGCCGGGGGCACCACCCCTCGGGCGGGGGCACCACCGCCCCGCCGGAGCACCCGGCGCGGAGGCCGCCCAAGAGCCTTCCGACGTACCCGTCCACCCCTGTATGGCCGTCACACGCCCGCCGGGCGGGCGGCACCGTAAGGAGCGTCGCCGCTCGCCCGGGAGCGGGACGCCTCGACCACCGCCGTCCCCGCCGCGCTGCCAGAACGACCAGTAGCGGTACCCCTCGGCGTGCGCGGGCGCGGCACCGGCGAGCACGGCCACGAGCGGCAGCAC